>NZ_JAMYLN010000002.1:0-344303 GCF_040318035.1 Mesorhizobium sp. M1329
AGATATCCATCCCGCCGAAGCGGGCCTTCCAGTTGTAGATCGAGGCGTCGCTGACCCCGTGCTTGCGGCACAGATCGGCAACCGATACCCCGGCCTCGTGTTCCTTCAAAATTCCGATGATCTGCTCTTCAGAGAAGCGGCTGCGTTTCATGTCCTGGTCCTCTCGATGGCCAGAACGAACTTCAAACCGGATTAGATCAGAGGGGCAAGGTCACCGGGGACCAAGACGACGGAACCGGTTTGCATAGGACGCTCCAACCATTCCGCTTGAACCCTGTCCTTCACCATCCTACCGCATTGGCGTATCCTCTCCTAGGCTTGGGGAGACATAACATGCGCTCCACCTTCGACATCACCGCCGCGATCGGCCTTGCCATCGGCGGCGCTCTGGGCCTCGCCGGCACCTTCGTCGAGAGCGCGTCCCTTCGCGAAACATTCTGGACGATCGACGGCGTCGGACTCGTGGTGGCGACCGCGCTGTTGACGATGAAGTATCAGCGGCTGGGCAATGATTGGGTGGCGGCCGGTTTTCTGACCTTCCTTGCCGGCGAAAGCCTGCTGCTCGCCGCCAATGCGGCGGGGCTTGAGGCCAGCGTGCCCTCCTATGTCGGCGGCATCTCGCTCTGGGCGGCAGCGCTGGTCATGATCAGCGCGCCGAAAACCTTCGCGCTGTGGATGCGGCTCACCGCTGTCGTGGCCGCCCTGCTGTTTGTCGTCTCAGTGGGCCTGATCCTGTGGGGCGCGCCTTTGCTGCCGACCTCGGCGCCGCTGCCCGCTGCCGGATATCCCTTCCTGGTGCTCACATTCATCGGCTGGATCTGGACGCTGCTGAAGCCCGGGCGTTGAGCCCGGTCGGACCGCCCCCTCTCCGGCCGCTTCGCGGCCACCTCTCCCCCACTTTGTGGGGGCGAGGAACCCAGGTCCTGTGAGGCTTCGGCGGTTGGCATTCCTCGCCCCACGGCGTGGGGAGAGGTGGTTTGCGAAGCAAACCGGAGAGGGGTCTTGCTTAGCAACGCTGCGCCTTTCGCGATGCGCAAATGGCGCACCCCTTCCACCCATCCCGCCACCATGCCATGTTCCCCCTCGCGGCCGGGCAGGCCGCTTCATTCCGGGGGGAATCATCATGTTGTCTTACGCTTTCGCGCGCCGCGCTGCCGCGGCGCTCTTCATAGCCGCGTTGTTTGCGCCGGCCGCACATGCCGGCGATGTCACTTTCGAGATCAGGAACAGCCATCCCAACGCCATGCGCGTCGAGCTCTACAGCCAGGACCGCGACCATGTCTGGCCGGGCAACAATCAGGATTATTATCTCAACGACGGCGAGACCAAGTCGATCCCGCTGTCCTGCAAGGACGGCGAATCGATTTGCTACGGTGCCTGGGTCGATGGCGACCAGAATACCTATTGGGGTGTCGGCCCCGGCAACACGGAAAAGTGCGACGATTGCTGCTACACCTGCAGTGGCGGCGAGACCGAGGAAATCGATCTGGTTCCGTGATGTGGCAAATCTCCCCCCTTGAGGGGGAGATGTCGCCAAAGGCGACAGAGGGGGTAGCCGCGCGTAGAGCGCCAACCTGTTCTGCAGCAGCAGGCCGAGCCCCGTCGGGCCGACCCCCTCTGGCCGCTATGCGGCCATCTCCCCCTCGAGGGGGGAGATAGCCCAGCCTCTCGGCCAGCTTGACGCTGTCAGGGCCGCCGCCATAACGTGATGCCTTCAGCGAGGAGTACAGCTAATGGCCGGCATGGTCGAAGGCGAGAAGATCGATATCGGCTTTTCCGGGCGCCGCTGCATCCATTCGCGCAATTGCGTGCTTGGCGATCCGCGTGTCTTCGTGCCCAATGCGCCGGGCCAGTGGATCCACCCTGAGGCGGCCAGCGTCGAGAAGATCGTGGCGCTCGCCGAAGCCTGTCCGTCCGGCGCCATCACCTATGTCCGCAAGGATGGCGGGCCGCAGGAACAGCCGCCGGTGGTCAACACCGTGCGCATAAGGGAAAACGGTCCGCTGGCCGTCCATGCCGAGATCGTGCTGGGCGGCGAGACGTTCTTCCGCGCCACGCTGTGCCGCTGCGGCGCCTCGGAAAACAAGCCGTTCTGCGACGGCAGCCACGCCAAGGCAGGCTTCACCGCCACCGGCGAGCCGGCGCTGAAGGATACGCCGGCGCTGGAAGCGCGGAATGGCCCGCTCACCGTCACGCCGACGACCAACGGCCCGCTCAAGCTCGAAGGCAATGTCGAAATCGTCACCGGCACCGGCCACACGGTCGACCGTACGCAACGCGCCTTCCTCTGCCGCTGCGGCCACTCCGCGAACAAGCCGTTCTGCGATGGATCGCACAAGCGCGTGGGGTTTGTGGGGTAGGCGGTCGTTAGGCGCGGCTCGCACCTGTTAGGGCGGCGATCCTTCCCACCCCCCTCTGTCCTGCCGGCATTGGGCGAGCCTGCAGCATATTCGTCGTGGCCCAGCGCTCGCGGCTTTATCGGCCGGCCCGTATCGGCTAAGGGCGGGGAACAAAATCTCCGGACCGCCGCCAGAATATGACCGCCAAGACCAAACCCTCACTCCTGTTCCTCGGCATAGACACCGGCGGCACCTATACCGACGCCGTGCTTTGGTCGGAAGCCGGCGGCCCCGACGGAAAAGTGCTGGCCAAGGCCAAGGCGCTGACAACGCGCCATGACCTGGCGGTCGGCATATCTGGCGCGGTCGATGCCGTGCTGCAAAAAGCCGGCACCGACCCGACCGCGATAAAACTGGTGTCGATGTCGACGACGCTCGCCACCAATGCGCTGGTCGAAGGGCAGGGCGGCCGGGTCGCGCTGGTGATGATCGGCTTTGCCGAGGGCGACCTTGCGCGCGACGGGCTGAAGGCGGCGCTCGGCTCCGACCCGGTGGTGTTCTGCCCCGGCGGCCACGATGTGCACGGCAACGCCGCGAGCCTCGATCTGTCCGGGCTGGAGGCAGCTTTGCCGGAATTGGAAAAGTCGGTCTCCGGCTTTGCCGTCTGCGCCTATTTCGCCACCCGCAATCCGGCGCACGAGCTAAGCGCGCGCGATTTGATCCGCGACAGGACCGGCCTGCCGGTTACCGCCAGCCATGAACTTTCGGCCAAGCTCGGCGGCCCGCGCCGGGCGCTGACGACATTGCTCAACGCCAGGCTGATCTCGATGATCGACAGGCTGGTCGCGGCAACCGAAGGCTTTTTGGCCGCACGCAACATTGCCGCCCCGCTGATGGTGGTGCGCGGCGACGGCGCACTGGTTTCCGCCGCCTTCGCCCGCCAGCGGCCGATCGAGACCATCCTGTCCGGCCCCGCTGCCAGCCTCGTCGGCGCCCGCCACATGACCGGCCTCGACGATGCGGTGGTCTCCGATATCGGCGGCACCACCACCGACGTCGCCGTGCTCGACAAGGGCCGGCCGCGGCTCGATCCGGAAGGCGCCACCGTCGGCGGGTTCCGCACCATGGTCGAAGCGGTCGCCATGCGCACCTTTGGCCTCGGCGGCGATTCCGAAGTGGCGCTGGAGGACGGCGTGCTCAGCCCGAAGATCCTGCTCGGGCCGCGCCGCCTGGTGCCGCTGGCGCTGGCCGGCATGATGCATGGCGAGGCCGTCACGGCGGAGCTCGAACGCCAGCTGCGCGCGCCCAACCCCGGCCGCATGGATGGCCGCCTGGCGGTGCGCACCGGGGTGCCGGAGCGTCTGGCGGCTGGCCTGACCGGCGCAGAGGCGAAACTCTATGAGCTGATTGGTGCCGTGCCGCTGGCTCTCGACAGATTGCTGACCTCGAATGCCCAGAACGCCACCTTGAACCGGCTGGTGTCGCGCGGGCTGGTGCATATCGCTGGCTTCACGCCGTCGGACGCCGCGCATGTGCTGGGCAGGCAGGCCAATTGGGATCCGGCCGCGGCGCGTCTGGGTGCCGAGCTGTTCGCGCGCAGGCGTGACGGCCGCGGCCAGTTCATCGCCGCCTCGCCGGAGGCGATCTCGGAACGGGTGCTGACCACGCTGACCCGCCTGTCGGCGGAAGTCATCCTGGAAACGGCCTTTGCCGAAGACGGGCTGGATGGCGCGGCGACCGTCGCCCATGCCCTGGTCCAGCGCGCCGTCGACGCGCATCCCGGCATCGCCCGTCTCAGCGTCGCGCTCGACCGTCCGGTCATCGGCCTCGGCGCCTCGGCGCCGCTGCACTATGCCGGGCTGGCCGAGCTGGTCGGCAATGACTGCGTGGTGCCGCAGGATACCGACGTCGCCAATGCGCTCGGCGCCGTCGTCGGCCAGGTCCGGGTCTCGGCCGAGGCGCGGGTCAGCCAGCCCAAGGAAGGGCTGTTCCGCGTCGCTTCAGGCGAAATCGTGCGCGACTTCAATGACGAGGCCGCGGCGATCGCCGCGGCGGAAAAAGATGTGCGGGCGATTGCCGCCGGGCGGGCGAAGGACGCCGGCACCGACAGCGCCGAGATCGAAATCGCCAGCGAGTTCCGCGTCTCCACCGTAGAGGGCCAGCGCATGTTCATCGAGGCGCATGTCGTAGCGGTGGCGTCGGGACGGCCAAGGATTGCGGTGTAACTAGCTGATCTCCCCCCTTGTGGGGGAGATGTCCGGCAGGACAGAGGGGGGCGCTGTCCCGCCAACGTCTCGGTCGTTTGCTGTTGTGCCCTCAGACTTGCGGCTGGTCGTAAATGGCAAGGTCCGCGATCCTTCACGCCCCCCTCTGCCCTACCGGGCATCTCCCCCACGAGGGGGGAGATCGGCAGCTTTGGCCGGCGGCGAAAATGCCCTACCTTCGGCCTAAGCGAATTGACCCTGTAGCCATGGCATGTCAAACGCCCGGTGCCGGCAACCCGGCCAAGCCCTGGAGAAGCCCTGATGACCGATCGCGTCGAGATCGCCGGATTGCGGATTGCCCGCGAGCTTCATGATTTCGTCGCGAACGAGGCGCTGCCGGGCACCGGCATCGAGGCGGAGGCATTCTGGGGCGGCTTTTCGGCGATCGTCCATGAACTCTCGCCAAAAAACCGGGCGCTGCTCGAAAAGCGCGATGCCATGCAGGACAAGCTCGACCGCTGGTATCGCGACAATGGCGCGCCCGTCGACATGGAGGCCTACAAGAGCTTCCTCCGCGAGATCGGCTATCTCCTGCCCGAGGGGCCGGCTTTCAGCGTGACCACCGAAAATGTCGACCCGGAAATCGCGCTGGTCGCCGGGCCGCAGCTGGTGGTGCCGGTGATGAACGCGCGTTATGCGCTGAATGCCGCCAATGCGCGCTGGGGCTCGCTGTACGATGCGCTCTATGGCACCGACGCCATTCCGGAGACGGACGGCGCCGAGAAGGGCAACAAATTCAATCCGGCGCGCGGCGCCAAGGTGGTCGCCTGGGTGAAAAGCTTCTTCGACGAGGCGGTGCCGCTCACGACAGGCAAATGGGCGGGGGTGAACGGGCTTTCGGTCGCCAACGGCCTGTTGCGGCTGGGCGAGGGTGCCGGCGCCACCACGCTTGCCGACCTCAAGCAGTTTGCCGGCTATCGCGGCGATGCCGCCAACCCAGAAGCCGTCCTTTTGGTCAAGAACGGCCTGCACATCGAAATCATTGTCGACCACAACAACCAGATCGGCCGCACCGATCCGGCCGGCATTGCCGATGTCGTGCTGGAATCGGCGCTGACCACCATCCAGGACTGCGAGGATTCGGTGGCGGCCGTCGATGCCGAGGATAAGGTGCTGGTCTACCGCAACTGGCTCGGCCTGATGAAGGGCGACTTGGCGGAAGAGATCACCAAGGCCGGCAAGAGCTTTGTCCGAAGGCTCAATCCCGACCGCACCTATACCGCGCCCGATGGCGGCACGCTGACCTTGCCCGGCCGCTCGCTGATGCTGGTCAGGAATGTCGGCCACGTCATGACCAATCCGGCGATATCAGACCGCGACGGCAACGAGGTACCGGAAGGCATCATGGATGCGGCGCTGACAGCGCTGATCGCGCTGCATGACATCGGCGTGAACGGGCGCCGCGCCAACTCCCGCGCCGGCTCGATGTATATCGTAAAGCCCAAGATGCACGGGCCCGACGAAGTCGCCTTCGCCGTCGAGATTTTCGACCGCGTCGAGGCGCTGCTCGGCATGGCCAAAAATACCATCAAGATGGGCATCATGGACGAAGAGCGGCGCACCACCGTCAACCTCAAGGAGGCGATCCGCGCCGCGAAAGACCGCGTCGTCTTCATCAACACCGGCTTCCTCGACCGCACCGGTGACGAGATCCACACCTCGATGGAAGCCGGCCCGATGATCCGCAAGGGCGACATGAAGCAGGCCGCCTGGATTGCCGCCTACGAAGCCTGGAACGTCGACATCGGGCTGGAATGCGGATTGGCCGGCCACGCCCAGATCGGCAAGGGCATGTGGGCGATGCCCGACCTGATGGCGGCGATGCTGGCCGAGAAAATCGCGCACCCCAAGGCCGGCGCCAACACCGCCTGGGTGCCATCGCCGACGGCGGCGACCCTGCACGCCACGCACTACCACAAGGTCGATGTCCACGCCGTCCAGAAGGCGCTGAAAAGCCGGCCCAAGGCCAGGCTCGACGACATCCTGTCGGTGCCGGTAGCAAGGCGGCCGAACTGGTCGCCTGAAGAGATCCAGAAGGAGCTCGACAACAACGCGCAAGGCATTCTGGGCTATGTCGTGCGCTGGATCGACCAGGGCGTCGGCTGCTCGAAAGTGCCAGATATAAACGACGTCGGCCTGATGGAGGACCGCGCCACGCTGCGCATCTCTTCGCAGCACATCGCCAACTGGCTGCATCACGGCGTCTGCACCCGCGAGCAAGTGATGGAGACGATGAAGCGCATGGCGGCGATCGTCGACCGCCAGAACGAAGGCGATCCGCTCTACCGGCCGATGGCACCGGATTTCGACAAGTCCATCGCCTTCCTCGCCGCCTGCGATCTCGTCTTCAAGGGCCGCGTCCAGCCCAACGGCTACACCGAACCGGTGCTGCACGCGCGGAGATTGGAACTGAAGGCGAAAGAGCAGGCGCGATAGTCGCCAGCGTTCCCCTCCCCCTCGAGGGGAGGGTGGCCCGAAGGGCTGGGTGGAGTCCTGCGTGAAGTGCGCCGACTCCCATTCCGGCGACAGGAACGGGAACGAGGATTGTCTTAGCGACCGATAACGGGTGCCATCTTGATCTGCCGCATATCGAGGAGACGTTAAAGGCAGAGCACGTCACCGGCGACCCCACCCGGCTCTTCGCGGCCACCCTCCCCTCGAGGGGGAGGGAAACCTACGCCGCTTGTGCCATCCGCTCCGAGCTCATGCGGTAGGAAATCGCCTCGGCCAGATGGATGCGGCCGACCGTCTCGCTGGCCTCGAGATCGGCCAGCGTCCGCGCCACCTTCAAGACGCGGTGATAGGCCCGCGCGGAAAAGCCGAGCTTTTCGCTGGCATCCCTCAGCAGCGACAGGCCGGCGGCATCGGGCATGGCGATTTCCTCGATGACCGACGGCGAGCAATGCGCGTTGGTGGTGGCGGAGGTCGCGCCGAGCCGCTCGAAGCGTTCACGCTGGATCGTACGGGCACGAGCGACGCGCAGTGCCACGGCTGCACTCTTCTCCGCCCGGTCCGGCCGGATCAGATCGCTCGCCGAAACCGCCGGCACCTCGATCCTGAGATCGATGCGATCGAGCAGCGGGCCGGAAATGCGCGCCTGGTAGTCGGTGCGGCAGCGGTCGCCGCGCAGGCAGCGATAGCCCGGCTCGCCGGCCATGCCGCAGCGGCACGGGTTCATCGCCGCGACCAGCTGAATGCGCGCCGGATAGGTGGCGCGGTGGTTGGCGCGCGCGATCATGCAGTCGCCGGTCTCCAGCGGCTGGCGCAGCGCATCGAGCGCCTGCGGCGAGAATTCGGGAAACTCGTCGAGGAACAGCACGCCGTGATGGGCAAGCGAGGCCTCGCCCGGCCGCACGCGCAGGCCGCCGCCGACCATCGCCGCCATCGAGGCCGAATGATGTGGTGCCCGGAACGGCCGCCGGTCGGTCAACTTTCCTTCGCCGAGTTCGCCGGCCACCGAGGCGATCATCGAGACTTCGAGCAATTCCCTGGGCGCCAGCGGCGGCAGGATCGACGGCAGCCGCTGCGCCAGCATCGATTTTCCCGACCCCGGCGGCCCGACCATCAAAAGATTGTGGCCGCCGGCTGCCGCCACCTCCAGCGCCCGCTTGGCGGTCTCTTGGCCCTTGATGTCGGCAAGGTCGGGCAGGTCGCGCGCCGAAGCATGGATGCCGGCTTCCGGCCGCGACAGGACCTGCGTGCCGCAAAAATGATTGGCGATGGCGATCAGGCTGCGCGGCGCCAAGATGTCGAAATCCTTGCCGGCCCAGGCCGCTTCCGGCCCGCAGGCGAACGGGCAGATCAGGCCCTTGCCTTCGGCATTGGCGCCGATCGCCGCCGGCAGCGCCCCGGCCACCGCGGCAATGGTGCCGTCGAGCGACAATTCGCCAAGCACGACATAGCCGGCCAGCATGTCGCCCGGAATGGCGCCGAGCGCCGCCATCAGCCCGAGCGCGATCGGCAGATCGTAATGGCTGCCTTCCTTGGGCAGGTCGGCGGGCGCCAGATTGACGGTGACCTTCTTCGATGGCATCGACAGGCCGGATGCATGAAGTGCTGCCTGCACCCGCTCGCGGCTTTCGGCTACAGCCTTGTCGGCCAGGCCGACGATGTGCATGTTGACCTTGCCCGGCGCGATCATCACCTGCACGTCGACCGGCACGGCCTCGATGCCCTGGAAAGCAACCGTGCGAACCCGCGCCACCATGTCGTCACCCCGGATGCAGGCTTTTGCCCCAAGCCTTTGCGATCATGCCGCGAACGGCGTCACCGGAGACAACCACAGATTTCCGGCGAAGGGCGATTATATATTTGACAAACCCAACGGGATGAGCGATAACGATTCCAAGGAGTTATCGCCATGTCAGTTCTGTCCCGCCCCTATTTCCATAACGAAGCTGCCGCATTTGAGCATGTCGAGGGCATGCTGTGGCCGCAGGGTCC
The DNA here is from genome assembly GCF_040318035.1 of Mesorhizobium sp. M1329. NCBI lineage: Bacteria > Pseudomonadati > Pseudomonadota > Alphaproteobacteria > Hyphomicrobiales > Phyllobacteriaceae > Mesorhizobium > Mesorhizobium sp. M1329. The sequence continues at coordinate 9,047 of NZ_JAMYLN010000002.1, forward strand.
GGTCTGTCCCAAGTGCGGATCAATGGATAAGCACTACACGCTGGCTGGCGTTCGCTCCAAGGCTTCGAAGAAGAACCCGAACGGCGTTGAGCGCCACGGCCTGTACAAGTGCGCCGCCTGCCGTGCCCAGTTCACGGTTCGCATGGGCACGATCTTCGAGGAAAGCCATTTGCCGCTCCACAAGTGGTTGCAGGCCATCCACCTCATGTGCTCGTCAAAGAAGGGCATATCCTCGCACCAGCTGCACCGCGTTCTGGAATGCACCTACAAGACGGCTTGGTTCCTGTCGCACCGCATTCGCGAGGCCATGCGCTCGGATGATTTCACGCCCATGGGCGGCGCTGGCAAGTTCGTGGAGGTGGACGAAACCTACATTGGCCGTCTCGCTGGCGTTCCGAAGCAGAAGACCGGCGCGGCTCACAAGAACACCGTCCTTACGCTGGTCGAGCGTGGCGGCATTGCCCGTTCGTTCCACATCGACAGCGCCACGGTTGCCCGCGTCCTGCCGATCGTTAACGCGAACATCCACAAGGAAAGCGTTTTCATGTCGGACGAGACCCGCGTTTACGACAACATCGGCCCTGAATTCGCCGCGCACGGCACGGTCAACCACGGTCGCGAGGAATACGTTCGCGGCATCGTCCACACGAACACCGTGGAAGGCTTCTATTCGATCTTCAAGCGCGGCATGAAGGGCGTCTATCAGCATTGCGCCGAGCACCATTTGCACCGCTATCTGGCAGAGTTCGATTTCCGCTATTCGAACCGTTCGGCCATGGGCGTTGAGGACAACGTGCGTTCGCTGATCGCCTTGAAGGGCGCTAAGGGCAAGCGCCTTACCTACCGACAAGCTTATTGACGCCAAGAAGGATCATTACCGGAAACCGGTGCAGTTGAAGCTTCCTCTTTGGAGGGGCGAACCGTTTCGGAAGCGGAATAAGGCTTGATTCCTTTGGCGGAAAGGATCATAATCTTAGTAACCCGATGCTTCGGCGGTCGGTATTTGATGGTACATTAATCCATCGGAGGGGGCGCAAGCCCCTTTCTAGTTTTAGGGTATATGTTTGAAGCCATACCCTCGAACGTCCCCATAGTAGGACCGGTCATATTTTTGGCGGACAAGCATTTCTGAGACTTTCTCGCAGAACTGCCCCAAGTGGACCTTATGGCCCATGTTTTGCCGGATTGTGTAATGGCTCGGGTGGGCGAGCAGATCGCACAATTGTAAGCCGGCTATGTTATCCTTCTTGGTTCTGAATTTCAGGCTTGAAGACGGTATGCGTGCCCTTGTCAGAGCGAACTCCGCAAACCTTGTCCCCATCGTGCGACAGGTCCAGAACTCACGCTGTAAGGCCTTGTCCTGGTTGTTGCCGCGCGCCTCTGGCATGATATCGCCGGTGCTATTCATACGCCTGAGGAAGTGCGCAAATTTCTCTACAATGATTTCCATCAGGAAGTGATACGGGTGGGTCTGGCGCCAATGTGCCTGTTCCGTCATCCACTGCTTGTCTATCAAAGCCGTAATTATGCGATAGTCGGCGTCGGACATAACCTGTAGAATACGGCGGTCGAATTCTTCTCTGGCGTCTCGGTCCTTTAGTGGCTCAAATGGACCGCGCGAATTCCTAATGTCGACGCGATGGAAGCATATCGGCGCGTCCGGATCTTGGCTTAAAATGTCGGCCTTGATCCGGTCAAACGCAGGTACCAGATAGTCTCTGGCGTGATCCTTTTTCATTATCGCGCCGGTTAGGCTCAGATAGCGGAAGTTGTCGTCGTTCAGGCGCTTCATGGCCTCGACGCCTACTTCATCCAAATACATCCGATACATGAGGCGACAATGGCCGATTCTCAAAAGAAAGCAGAGTCCCAAGTGGACAAGTTTCGCGAGGCCGCCCGCGAACTGGAAACCGACCAGTCAGAGGAAGCCTTTGACCGCGTGTTGAAGAAGGTGGCGAAGGCCCCGCCACAGAAGGAAGAGAAGCCCAAAAAGGCTTCTAAGCCGGGGTGAGCTTCTTCGGGTCGTCTTTCGATAGACGGCGCTGCCACATGGCGTATTCAGCCTTTGCGTGGTTTATCGCCTTATCTCTCAGGAAGTCCTTGTAACCCTTAAAGACAGGGTAATCGTTGACCGACAGAAGGCTATCCAGCTTGGCCGTTAGGTCTGCCATCTTGAGCGTTTTGCCCCGGATGGCGCTGGATTCGGCGTAGAGCAGAAACTGCTCGCAAAGAATGTGCAGGATGTAGAGTTCGTCGCTGTCGAGATAATTCTTGCCGATCTGCGCCTCTGTGACGGACGGCATGTTACCAGCGAAATGGACAATGCCCATGTTCGCTGTCTTGCGGTCTGCCCGACCTAAAATCAGCTGAGACGCGGTGCTCTGAGTGATCGCATACAGGAACTTGTCCTGCATCAACGCGAAGAACGAGCGACAGGCCGAAGACTGGTTGTCGTAGTCAGAGGAAGCCTCTTTGAAGCAGTCGCGGACAGCAGCATATATGTTCTTTTCGTCGGAACGAAGCTCACGGATTCTGGCGGCCAGCTTGCGCAGCGCTGCCGGGCTGTCCTTGAGACGGGCTTCGTTGATCGCATAGCCATCAACGATATAGGAGCGCAGGGTAGCTGTGGCCCATTTGCGGAACTCTGTGGCCTTTGGCGAACTGACGCGGTAGCCGACCGACAGGATCATATCGAGATTATAATGGGTGACTTGGCTGGGTTTCCCGCTTGGACCAATTTGTGCAAATTTTGCACAAACTGCGCTTTCCTCCAGTTCGCCTTCCTCGATAATGTTACCAACATGCTTCGAAATGACGCTGCGCTCGCGCTCAAAAAGCGAAGCGATCTGGTCCTGTGTTGCCCAGATAGTTTCGTGGTCAACGTCAAGGTTGAAGCTGATCGCGGTTTTGCCGAGCTTGAACTGCACTAGTTCAAGCTCCAACTGTTTCGCCGCTTCTTTGGTTTTCTGCGCAATGGTCTTCTTCGGTGGGATTGCCATAAACGATTCTCTCCGATTCGAATTACGCAACGTAACACGACCAGAGCGTTCTTGTTATGATCCGCTAAAATATCTCCAAGCTGAATTCCGCACATTCCCCTACGGATCAGGTTGACTTTACGTCAATAGACAGTCATTAGGCCCGTGCGGCCCGCAGGGGAGCATGTCTCCCCCGTTCGTCTAGTGGTTAGGATGCCTTTCTTCTAAATCGGAGACGTCAGTTCGATTCTGACACGGGGCCGCTTTTTCTTTCTAAATTTCAGTATCCGTGCTCTCCTGCCTCTTTGAGGGAGGAACACAATGCAACGTATCCGTAAGACAGGCCCGCAAGGCGTTATCCGTCCTTTTAGCCCAACTCCAGATCTCAACGGGTCAATGGCGGCCGACGAAAAAATCGCCGAAGCCTTAGAGCATATCGCAATAGCGCTTTCTGCAATCGATCATAACTTGGAAGTGATGACGACGAAGATAGATGGTCTTCTTCAGGTGCAGGCTCGGCGAAAATAACTCCTGCCTCGGAAGCCAGACCGTAAGCCGGTCTTTTCCCTGCCATCTCAGATGCAGTTTTCATTAGCTGGTACTCCTTTTGGGTTGCCGGCCTGTCAGGATTATATTCCTACATGGTTCCGGGTTTGTCAAATATATAATCGCCCGGCGAAGGCAAGAACATTTGGGGAACATGCTGAACGCAACGGCTGCAATGTTTGCAACGCGGCGCTCCCGAAGCGACTAGTTACGCTTGTCCTCCACCGCATCCCAGAACAGGCTGGCGATGTCGGCGCCGCCGAAGCGCCGCACTTCGCGTATGCCGGTCGGTGAGGTCACGTTGATCTCGGTCATGTAGTCGCCGATGACGTCAATGCCGACAAGGATGAAGCCGCGCTCCTTCAACGAGGGGCCGATGCGGGCGCAGATCTCGCGTTCGCGTTCCGTCAGCTCGGTTTTTTCGGCGCGGCCGCCGACATGCATGTTGGAGCGCGAATCATGCTCGGCCGGCACGCGGTTGATGGCGCCGACCGGCTCACCGTCGATCAGGATGATGCGCTTGTCGCCGGAGCGCACCTCCTTGAGGTAGCGCTGCACGATGTACGGTTCGCGGAACATCTGGCCGAACATTTCGAGCAGCGAGGCTAGGTTGCGGTCGGCCTCATGCAGATGGAAGATGCCGGCGCCGCCATTGCCGTAGAGCGGTTTGACGATGATATCGCCGAACTCCTTGCGGAACGCCGCGACCTCGAGCGGGTCCTTGGTGATCAGCGTGTCCGGCATCAGGTCGGGAAATTCGGTGACGAAGATCTTTTCCGGGCTGTTGCGCACCCAGGCCGGATCGTTGACCACCAGCGTTTTCGGATGGATGCACTCGAGGATATGCGTGGTGGTGATGTAGTTCATGTCGAACGGCGGATCCTGCCGCAAAAGGATGACGTCCATCTCCGATAGGTCGGTGCGGACTTCTTCGCCCAGCGAATAATGGTTGCCCTTCTCGTCGCGGACCTGCATCTCCTCGATACGGGCGAACACCTTGCCGTCGCGCAGCGACAGCCGGTCGGGCGTGTAGTGGAACAGCTGGTGGCCGCGCCGCTGCGCTTCCAGCGACAGCGCAAACGACGTGTCGCCGGCAATCGACACGGTGGAGATATGGTCCATCTGGACGGCGACTTTCAGGGGCATGGCAGCTCTCCGGCGCACTTGGGGCGATCCACTTGGATGCACAAAGTACGCTCCAACACTTTTGAATCCATGCATCGTGCTGTCGGAAAATCGATTCCGATTTTAGGGCCGATGCATCGACGACAGCGATATAAGGAAATCGGCGGCTTCTGCCAATCGGCCAAGGTCATGATGAGGCTGCGCTTCGCTTGGCGCAGATCCAATGCGATGCCTTCAGCGGTCGAAGACCAGCTTGGAATAGCCGAGGAAGGACAGCGCCATGGCAACCAGCGAGGCGGCCGCAAGAGCTATCAGCGGCGACACCATCGGCAGCGCGAACAGGATGGCGCAATAGACGAGATAATTGACGATGCTGGTGGCGATGCCGACGCCGCCGTAGCGTGCGCCCTCTTGCGCGATGCCGCGGCTGGAAGGCGAGAAGGTCAGATGGCGGTTGATCAGCCAGGTGACGGACAGGGCAAAACCGATCGAGATGATGCGAGCCGCGAAGGGGCCAAGCGGCGCTATCGTCAGCACCAGCCAAAGCACCGCCGCGTCGGCGACGAAGCCGATGCCGCCGGCGACAATGAAGCGGGCGAGGCGTCCCATTTAGAAATCTAAGCCGCCCGCGGGGTCTTGCGCGGTCCGGCCTTCAAAGTCGCGAGCGCGCTTGCACGTTCACGTTCGACACGACCGGAAGGCATCGACAGATAGAAGATGCGCTTCTGCTCGGCCCGGCCGCGCGACACCGAATCGAGGATTACCCCGGTCACCGCCGCCAGCATCGACAGCAGCAGCAGCCCGACCGACAGTACCCAGGTCGGCATGCGCGGCACGAGCCCGGTTTCGGCGAACTCGATCAGCACCGGCGCCATCAGGAACAGGCTCGATGCCAGGAAAAACACGGAAAAAGCGCCGAAGAAACGCAGCGGCTGCGTCTCCTTCATCAGCATGGCGAACATCCACAGGATCTTCGCGCCGTCGCGAAAGGTCGACAGCTTCGACGAGGAGCCTTTCGGCCGGCGGCCGTAGTCGAGCCCGATCTCGCTGACCGGCAATTTCAGCTGCGAGGCGTGCACCGACATTTCGGTCTCGATCTCGAAGCCGCCGGAAACGGCGGGAAAACTCTTGACGAAGCGCCTGGTGAAGGCGCGGTAACCCGAGAAGATATCGGTAAAGTCCGAGCCGAACAGCCGCTTGTAAAGGCTGTTGAAGATGCGGTTGCCGAAGGCGTGGCCCGTCCTGCCGGCATCGTTGGCGACGCCGCGCCTTGTGCCCACCACCATGTCGGAGCGCTCGGTCAGCAGCATGTTGATCAGTTGCGGCGCGTCCTCCGGCGCATAGGTGCCGTCGCCGTCGGCCATCAGGTAGATGTCGGCCTCGATGTCGGCGAACATGCGGCGCACGACATTGCCTTTGCCCTGGCGCGGCTCGCGCACCACGATGGCGCCGGCGGCGCGGGCTCGGAGCGCCGTCAGGTCGCGCGAATTGTTGTCGTAGACATAGATCGCGGCGGAAGGCAGCGTTTCGCGAAAGCGCCGCACCACTTCGCCGATCGTCAGCTCCTCATTGTAGCAAGGCAGCAGCACGGCGATGCTCGGCTCATGGCGCACTTCTTGTGGCATTTTCGTCTCCGGATGCCCTGTGAGGCCCCTGACCGCTCAAACGCCGGCCTCGCTCGGGCGGCTTTACTATTTATTGAAGCTGTTAAGGCTAGGTTTAAACCGCCCCGTATTCCTTCCAAAGGTCCTGATATGAGCACAGCCGACGATGGCGCCTCCAGTTGGAGGTCCGAGATCGCGCTGGCGCTGCTTGCCACATTGCTGGCGCTGGCCGTCAATGCCTTTGCCGGCTTCCCGGAATTGACCAATGCCGGCGGCGACAACGACAATCTGCTGCGCCTCGTCGAAGTTCGCGACGTGCTGGCCGGCCAGGGCTGGTTCGATCTGCACCAGTACCGGATGGGCCTGGAAGGCGGCTTCGTCATGCACTGGTCGCGGCTGGTCGATGCGCCGATCGCCGCCATCGTCATCGCCGTATCGGCCCTGACCGGCAGCGCGGCCCTTGCCGAGAATGTGGCTCAAGTGCTGTGGCCGGCGCTGCTCTTCTGCCTGACCGTGTTTTTCACCGCCCGCGCCGCGCGCAGCTTTGCCGGTGACGGCGCCGTGCTGCCGGCTGTCGTCGTCGGTGCCGCCGCACTGTATTTCCTCGGCATTTTTTCGCCTGGCGCACTCGATCACCACAATGTCCAGCTGATGCTGAGCATGGCCAGCCTGAGCCTTCTGCTTGAAGCGCCGTCGCGCAGGGCGGCGGCATTGCTCTCCGGCCTGTGCGCCGGATTGATGCTGGCCGTCGGCATGGAAACCGCGCCTTATGTCGCCACCGTCGGCGCCTCTGTCGCCACGCTGTTTGCCCTCGAGGCCAATGGCGAGAGGCTGATCGCCAGGGATTTCGGCCTCGGCTTTGCCGGCGTGTCCGCTCTCGTCTTTGTCGCCACCATTGCGCCATCCGCCTGGGGCCAGGCGCAATGCGACGCCTTCTCGACCGTGCAGTTCGTCGTCGCAGCGATTGCCGGAACCGGCCTTGCGGCGATAGCGTCGATCGAGCCCGCCGGCCGCACGCGTGGGCGGCGGTTCGCCTCGCTTGGCCTGCTTGCACTGGCATTGGGCACTGTCGTCGTCCTTTTGTTTCCGCAATGCCTGGCAGTGCCCTATGCCAATCTCGATCCGCGCCTCAAGGAGCTATGGCTTGATCACATCGACGAGGCGCAGTCGCTGTTCAAACTGCTCGCCGAGGATCCGGCCGAGGTGGTCGCGCGCTATGCCACGCCGCTCATTGCGCTCGTGCTGATGGCGCTTCGCCTTGGCCGTGGCGGCTGGCGACGGCAGGACAGCCTTGTCGGTGCGCTGCTTGTCGTGGCGTTCATCGTCAGCGCCTGGCAGGTGCGCGGTTCGACATTCTCGATCGCCTTCGCTGTCATCCCGCTTGCCGCCTGGATTGCCAAATGGCGTCAACGGGCCGAGGCCAGCCCGTCGCGTGGCGTGGCGCTGCGCATGGCTGCCGCCTGGCTGGTTTCGGTGAATGCGGTCTGGACTGGGGCTGCCGCGGCGACCTCGGTAGCCTTCGACGACAGCAAAGCCACGGCCGATAATGGCACCGATGTCGCTTGCCACCGCATGGCCTCCTTTGCGGCACTTGGCCGCCTGCCCGGCACCACGGTGCTGGCAATTTCCAATCTCGGATCGCCGATCCTGGCCTATTCCGGGCATCGCGTTTTCGCCGGGCCTTATCATCGCAACGTCGCCGGCAACCTCCTGGTGCTCGATGCCTTCCTTGGGTCCGATGCCGATGCCAGGACGATCCTGGCGGATCATCACGTCGGCCTCGTCGCGCTGTGCCCCGGCAGCGCCGAAAGCAAGCTCCTCGCCGCCAAGGCGCCGGCAGGCTTTCTTGCCGGGCTGATGCGCGGCAGCGTGCCGGAATGGCTAGCGCCGGTTGCTGGGACCAGCGGAGCTGCCGTCGAATTGTACCGCGTCCGGCCGGGCAGTTGATCTATCGGCGGGCCGTGCGGCCTTTTGTCGGACATAAGTCCTGATAATCCACTCTTTCGCCCTTGCCCGCCCGACACGGCTGGATAGGATGCGCGCCGGCCGACCGAGATCATTGGACCGGGAGAGAATTCATGACGCCATCGGCACGTTTTGCCGACCTCGAAGACGCTTCGGTGCTGATCACCGGCGGCGGCTCCGGCATTGGTGCTGCGTTGACCGAGGGATTTGCTCGCCAGGGGGCAAAGGTCGCCTTCATCGATATCGCCGACCGTCCGAGCCTGGCGCTGGCCGATCGGCTAGACAAGGAGCTCGGCCGGCGGCCGCTCTATCTCAAGACCGACATACGCGACATCGAGGCATTGCGGCTATCAGTCGCCAAAGCCGCCGAGGCGCATGGCGACGTCACAGTGCTGGTCAACAATGCCGCGCAGGATGACCGTCATGCCGTGGAAGACGTCACGGTCGAGTTCTGGGACAACAACCATGCCATCAACCTGCGCCCGCATTTCTTCAGCGCACAGGCGGTGGCCCCGGGCATGAAGCGGGCCGGCGGCGGCTCGATCATCAACTTCACCTCGACCTCGTTTCTCATCAACCATCCCGATATGCCGGCCTACACCGCCGCCAAGGCCGGCATCGTCGGTCTTACCAAGGGTCTTGCCGGCAAGCTCGGCGTCGACGGCATCCGCGTCAACGCGATCGCGCCCGGCTGGGTAATCACCGAGCGGCAGAGAAAGCTCTGGGTCACCGAAGAGGCGCTCGCCGCGCACGTCGCGAAGCAATGCATCAAGCGTGTGATGCAACCTGAAGATATCGTCGGCACCGTGCTGTTCCTGGCGTCGGATGCTTCACGCATGCTGACTGCGCAGATGCTGATCGTCGACGGGGGGTTCCTGTGATCTCACCGAGCAAGGCGGCGTCCGTCGCGGCCGTCGACTGGGGCACCACCCGTATGCGGGTCTGGCTGCTCGACGGCACCGGCAAGGTTCTCGCCGAGCGGCGCGGCGACGACGGACTGATCACCGCCCAGGCCAAAGGATTTTCGTCCATTCTCGAAGGGCATCTGGCCGCCATGGGTGCAGCCGAGGCGCTGCCGGTCATCATTTGCGGCATGGCCGGTTCGCGCCAGGGCTGGCTGGAGGCGCCCTATGTCAGCGTGCCGGCGCCGATCGGCGCTATCCTCGCCGGTGCTGCCCACATCCCCGGCCAGCGCCGTGATATCCGCATCGTGCCCGGCCTTGCCCAACGTCTTGCCGATGCACCTGACGTCATGCGCGGCGAGGAAACCCAGCTAGCCGGCGCCGGTTTGCCGGCAAAGGGACGTCACCTCGTATGCATGCCCGGCACCCATTCGAAATGGGTGCTGGTCGAGGACGGCTCCGTTGCCGGCTTCGGCACCTGGCCGACCGGCGAGCTGTTCTCTGTGCTCGCCGCGCACTCGATCTTGCGCCATTCGCTGGGCGAGCCGCCGAAGCCGGTTGCCCCCGAAAGTCCGTTTTTCCGGGACTGGTGCCTGAAGGCGCTGGCCGAGGGCGGTGACATCGTTTCAAGACTGTTCTCGATCCGCGCCGCCAGCCTGTTGCAGGACCTGAAGCCGGAGGATGCCGCCGCCTGCCTGTCCGGCCTGCTGATCGGCGGCGAGATCGCTTCGGCAAATCGCCGTTATGGAGCAAGCGCTGTGCCAGTCGTGCTGATCGCGTCGGGCGCACTTGGCACGCTCTATGCCGAGGCGCTCGGCCTTGCCGGGCTCGCTTTCAGGGCGGTCGACGCCGACGAGGCGGTGCGCGCCGGCCTTGCCGAAGCCGCGCGCGAAAATGGCATGATCGCCGGAAATGGAGTTGCCGCATGACAAAGACCGCACCTTTTCCAAAGCTCGAGCGGGGTCTGGTCGCGATCCTGCGCGGCCTCAAGCCAAGCGAAGCGGTTGCGATCTGCCAGGCGGTCTTCGGCGCCGGCATCGAAGCGATCGAGGTGCCGCTCAACTCGCCCGAGCCCTTCGTTTCGATCGCCAGCATTGTCCAAGCGCTTCCTCCGACAGCCCTGGTCGGCGCCGGCACGGTGCTCACCGCCGCCGATGTCGATGGCCTGCACAAGGCCGGCGGGCGGCTGCTGGTCAGCCCCAATATCGATGCCGAGGTCATGGGCCGTGCCATGCAGCACGGCATGGTGACGATGCCCGGCGTGTTCACGCCAACCGAGGCATTCCAGGCCATCCGGCTGGGCGCCTCGGCACTGAAATTCTTTCCGGCGAGCGTGCTTGGCGCGGCAGGCATTTCGGCGATGCGCGCGGTGCTGCCGGCCAGTGTGCTGGTCGGCGCCGTCGGCGGCGTTTCGGATAAGGATTTTGCCGGCTACAAGGCAGCCGGCGTCAGCGTCTTCGGTCTTGGCTCCAGCCTGTTCAAGCCGGGCATGAGCGTCGACGAAGTGGCAGCACGGGCGAAAGCCGCAGTTCAGGCCTGGGACGCGGCGTTTGGAGTGGCATGATGAGCGAGACCATCGTTTCGGTTTTTTCCGACCATGTCTGCCAACTCGGGGAGGGACCAAGCTATGACCCTGCCACGGACACGCTCTACTGGTTCGACATCGTCAACGGCCAGCTCCTGGAAAAACGTGTGTCCGGCGGTGCCGTCAAGATCCACGAGCTCCACCAGATGGCCAGTGCCATTGCCGTCATCGACGACCGGCGTCAGCTGATCGCCACCGAGACTGGCCTGCATGTCCGCGACGTCGCGACCGGCAAGCTGACGCTGCACACTCCCATCGAGGCCGACAATACGGTTACCCGCTCGAACGATTCACGCGTTCACCCTTGCGGCGCGCTCTGGGTCGGCACAATGGGCAAGGGCGAGGAGAAGGGCGCCGGTTCGATCTACTGGTTCTTCAAGGGCGAGCTGCGCCGGCTTTATGCCGACATTACTGTGCCCAACTCGATCTGCTTTTCCGAAGATGGGACCATTGCCTACTACACCGACACCAGCACCGGCCTGTTGATGCGCGTCGGCTGCGATCCGGCGACCGGCCTGCCGGTTGGCGAACCGAAGATCTTCGTCGATCACCGTTCGGCCAAGGGCTATATCGATGGTTCGGTGCTCGACCGCGACGGCATATTGTGGAACGCCTGCTGGGGCGGCAGCGTCGTCGAAGCCTATGGGCCCGACGGCAAGCTTGTCCGTTCGGTGGCGATGCCGGTCACGCAACCGTCCTGTCCGGCTTTTGTCGGCGGGAATGCCGACCGGCTGGCGGTCACCTCCGCCTGGTCGGGCAAGAGCGAGAAGCAGCGCCTGCTCGACCCGCAAGCTGGCATGACATTCATGCTCGACATTCCGGTCAATGGTCGCTTCGAGCCGCGCGTGCTGATCGGCTGACCATGATCCCGAACCTTTGGTTCGGAAAAGATCATGGTCAACAAGAGATGGGCACTTGCTGTCGTGCAGGCGTCCGATCGACGTCGGTTCCGCGCAAGCCGAATGCGTTCGCCGTGCGATGGTAGGCAATCGTGCTGCCAGGAGCCGTCCCGCCCATGTCAACCCGCAAGCCGAAACTGATCCTGGTTTATGAGCCGGAAAAGGCCTGCTTCGATCGGCTGATCGCCGATAACCACGTGCCGAAGCGTGCCGCCGAAATCGCCTCCTATCTGGCGCAATCGACCGATATGGCTGCTGAATTCGACGCACTTGCCACCGCTTGCCAGAAGCGCGGCTTGTCATTTGCGCCGGTGACGCTCGACGACGCCGCAAGCGTTCTCAGCGGCGAGGACCCGAAGACCACGCTTGTCTGGACGCTGACCGACGGCATTGCCTATTTCCGCGGCGGCGCAGCACCAGCTCTGGCGCGGCTGAACGGCCTGAAGGCGATCGGCGCCGACGATGCGGTGTTCGCGCTCTGTCAGGACAAGTTCCGATCCGGCGCCGTGCTCGGCGCGCTTGGCCTGCCGGTGCCGCAGGCGGGCCTCGCCCGTGACGGTGCCTGGCTTGTCGCGCCACCGACCTCGCCCGGCGGCTGGTTCGTCAAGCCGAACCGGCTCGGCGCCAAGATCGGCATCTGGCCGGATTCGCGCTGCGACGATCTCGGCCGTGCGCTGGAGCTTAGCCGGCGCGTATTCGCCGCCTATCGCGACGATGTCGTGGTCCAGCCCTATGTCGCCGGGCGCAACGCGCGGGCCAGTTTTCTCGGATTGAAGCCGGATACCGGCGTCGAGGCGTTGGGCATCGCCTTTGTCGATTCGGGCGGCGATTTCCAGACCATGCAGGACAGCCTGGCGCTTTACGGTAATACCGGCGAAGCGGCGAAAGCGTCGGGAACATACACAGAGCCGGCGCTGCTGCCGGTCGCCGACGGCCAGCCTCGAGCCGATGCCAGAATCCGTCGCATCGCCGAAAGCCTGATGGTCGGGCTTGGCCTGAGGGATGTGTTTTCCATCGACTTCCGGGTCGAAGCCGACGACAGCGTGCACCTCATCGAGTTCGAGGTCTGTCCCGGCCTGCCCTGCTTCGATTTCCGCGATTACTGTCGCCGGCAATGGGGCCTGAGCCTCGCCGATGCGATGGCGGAGGCAGCGGCGAACCGGCTTCTCGCCTAAATCCCTTCGACCAGAACGATTTCGCCGTCAGCAACCTTCTGGCGGATTGCGACTGCGCGCTGGTATTCGGGTGAGTGGTAGCAGTCATGCGCCGCCGCAAGCGACGGAAACTCGATGATCACGTTGCGGTCGCGGCCCGGCCCCTCTGCCTTCTCATGTGCGCCGCCGCGCGCCAGGAACTTGGCGCCGAAGCGGTCGAAGGCCAGCTTGGCAGCTGCGACATAGTCCTTGTAGCCTTCCGCATCGCGTACATCGACGCGAGCGATCCAGTATCCCTTGGGCATGGCTTTTCTCCGGGTTAATTCCTGGCGTCAGGCCGAGCGCATTTCATCCAGGATCGCTTCCGCCGCCGCCCGCCTGTCGGCCGCGCCGACGATCGGCCGGCCGACTACGAGGTGGCTGGAGCCGTTGCGGATCGCCTGGGCCGGCGTCACCACACGTTTCTGGTCGCCATGGTCGCTGCCCTTCGGCCGGATTCCCGGCGTCACGACGGCCAGGTCGGGGCCGACGATGCGGCGCACCGCCTCCGCTTCCTCGGCCGAGCAGACGATGCCGCCCATGCCGGCATGCAGCGCCTGCTCGGAGCGCCTCAGCACCAGCGTATGCGGATCATACTCATAGCCGGCGTCGATCACGTCCTGCTCGTCCATCGAGGTCAGCACAGTGACCCCCAGCAGGCAAAGGTCGCTGCCCTTCGCAGCCTCGACGGCCGCCTTCATTGTCTTCGGATAGGCATGGATGGTCAGCATGCTCATGCCCATTTTGACGATGTTGTCGACCCCTTTGGCTACCGCGTTGTCGATGTCCAGCAGCTTCATGTCGAGGAAGATCCTGGTGCCGCCGCTGGCCAGCTCGCGGGCGAAGTCGAGCCCGCCGGCAAAGGCGAGCTGGTAGCCGATCTTGTAGAATGAGACGATTCCGTCGAGTTCGCGCACCGCCTTCTCGGCTTCCCTCAAAGTCGGCAGGTCGAGGCCGACGATCAGCCTTTCCTGCATTGTGTCGGCATGCGCGGCGTCCGGGATCATGCCTCGATCCGCGTCGACAGCATGCGCGAGGTTTCGATCAGCGTGCGGCATAGGTGCTCCATCGATTGGTGTAGTCTCTCGTCCCTGAAGTTGCCCTCGTCGTCGAAGGCGTTGCCGCCCTCCGGCACCGAACACTCCGGTGTCACCACCTCCATCCGGCAGCGCACCAGCACGGCGCGCAGATGGTTGATGCAGCGTATCCCGGCGAAGGGTCCGTTGGAAGACGAGCACAGGCCGGCGACCTTGCCGGCAAACGGCCTGAACGTCCGGCCGCCATCCTTGCGCAGCTGGCTCACCCAGTCGATGGTGTTCTTGAGCAGCGGCGGAATGGAGCCGTTATATTCGGGCGTCGCGATCAGCAGCCCGTCATGGGCGGCGATCATCCGGCCGAGCTTGACTGCGTTTTCGGGAATGCCTTCGTCCTTTTCCAAATCCTGGTCGAGGATCGGCAGCGGATAATCGGCGAGCGAGATGCGGGTCACCTCGGCGCCCTGCATGGCAAGTTCCTTCTGTGCCACGTCGGCGGTCCTGCCGCTATAGGCGCCGCTGCGCACCGAACCGGCGAAGACAAGAATTTTCGGGATCACAGCCATGGGTCTGCCTTGTCACCCGATGGGTATTAAGACAAGTGCTATTCAAACCCAACGCTTCAATTCATGCGGCCCGGCGCCGATAGATCCAAAGCTGCGTCGGCGGAATGTTGCGGATGACGAAATGGAAATGCTCGACCGTATAGTCGCCGCGGCCGGGCGGGATCGGCGACAGCGGCCCGTAAGTCAGCTGCACGATTGGCCGGCCTGCCGGGATGCGGTCGAGCAGGCTCTCGACATAGGCGATGCGCTGGGCGACCGGAAAATTGAGCAACGGCACGCCCGATATCACCGAATCGAAGATCAGGTCGCGCTTGTCGCCAAGCGTCGCGTCGAGGTTGAAGGCGTCGCCCTCGATGACGTTGACGCCTGGATAAAGCTGGCGCAGATGGCGCACGAAATCAGTGGAATATTCGACCGCGTAGAGATTTTCAGGCTTTATGCCCTGGGCGAGGATGGCGCGCGTGATGACGCCTGTGCCGGGCCCGACCTCGAGCACCGGCAGGCCGGATGTCGGATCGACGATCGAGGCCATCTTGCCCGCGGTGATGGAACTGGTCGGGACGATCGAACCGACCGCCTTCGGCTTGTCGATCCAGCCCTTGAAGAACTTCAGCTCGTCGTCGAACTTTTCTGCCAGCGTCTTTCGCAGTCCGGGACTACGCGTCATCGAAAGTCCTCCTCAACGCCCCTCGCACGCTACTTAGCAGTTACGAGGTGCAAGACAAGGCGAATCCCCGGATAAGGTGTTGATGACGCTCGGGAAGCGTTTCCAGGGATCAGCTTCAGTGCTCGCCGAACGTTTCGAAAAAGTCCTTCATGCGTGCGAAAAATCCGCTCGACTGAGGCGAATTGTCCTTTGAGGAAAGCTGCTCGAATTCCTCCAGCAATTCGCGCTGGCGGCGCGAGAGGTTCTGCGGCGTCTCAACTACGGTCTGGATGTAGAGGTCGCCGATGTTGGGCTGGCGCAGCACCGGCATGCCCTTGCCCTTGAGGCGGAACTGGCGACCGTTCTGGGTGCCTTCCGGCACCTTTACTTTCGTCTGGGTACCGTCCAGTGTCGTCACCTCGAACGAGCCGCCAAGCGCTGCCGTCGTCATCGAGATCGGCACCTTGCAATAAAGATCGGCGCCGTCGCGCTGGAAGAATTCGTGCGGCTTGACCGCGAGGAAGATGTAGAGATCGCCCGACGGGCCGCCGCGCAGGCCGGCCTCGCCCTCGTTGGCCAGACGGATGCGGGTGCCGTCCTCGATGCCGGCAGGGATGTTTACCGACAGCGAGCGCTCCTCGGTGACACGGCCCTGGCCGGCGCATTTCGGGCACGGATCCTTGATGGTCTGGCCGCGCCCCTGGCATTGCGGGCAGGTGCGCTCGATCGAGAAGAAGCCTTGCGTGGCACGCACCTTGCCGTGGCCGTTGCACATCGAGCAGGTGACGGGCTGGGTGCCTGGCTTGGCGCCGCTGCCCGAGCATTCTGAGCAGGAGATCGAGGCCGGCACGCGAATTTGCGCGGTCTTGCCGGAAAATGCCTCTTCCAGCGTAATTTCCATATTGTAGCGCAGGTCGGCGCCGCGCTCGCGGCCGCCGGACGAGCGGCGCTGGCGCCCGCCCATCATGTCGCCGAAAATGTCTTCGAAAATGTCGGCGAAGCCGCCAGCGCCAAAGCCTTGCGCCGCGCCATTCATACCGCCATGCTCGAAGGCGGCGTGGCCGAAGCGATCATAGGCGGCGCGCTTCTGCGGGTCCTTCAGCGTCTCGTAGGCTTCGTTGATTTCCTTGAACTTGTGCTCGCAGGCATGGTCGCCTGGGTTGCGGTCGGGATGGAACTGCATGGCCAACTTGCGGAAAGCGCTCTTGAGCTCCTTCTCGTCGGCGCCCTTTTGCACGCCCAGCGTTTCGTAAAAATCAGCTTTCATGTTTTCCCGCAGTCCGGATAGTCAACGTCTTGAAGCATCGTTGCGTCGTTTGCCGGCACGCTGTTCCGATTTAGGTGTGATGGAGCCGGGATGCCAGTGTCTACGAGGCTTTGTCCGCATTTTTTCGGGGAGCTCCGCGTTTTTCCGGCAAAGGGTTGCAAAAAAGCCCGGCTGCGCACCGGGCTTTTTCCCTTACCTGTACCGTCAGGCGGTTCAGGCCGACTTCTTCTTCTCGTCGTCTTCGTCGATTTCCTCGAAATCGGCATCGACGACGTCGCTGTCCTTGGCGGCGTCAGCCTTGGCGTCGGCCTCGGCGGCTTCCTTCTGCGAAGCCTCGTACATGGCCTGGCCGAGCTTCATCGAGACTTCGGCGAGCGTCTGCGTCTTGGCCTCGATGTCGGTCACGTCGTCGCCTTCGGCAGCGGTCTTCAGCGCCGCGATCGCATCGGCAATCGCCGTGCGGTCGGCCTCGGAAACCTTCTCGCCGTATTCCTTCAGCGATTTCTCCGAGGAATGCACCAGCGCCTCGGCCTGGTTGCGGGCCTCGACCAGCGCGCGCCGCTTCTTGTCGGCTTCGGCATTGGCCTCGGCGTCCTTGACCATCTTCTCGATGTCGGCATCCGAAAGGCCGCCAGACGCCTGAATGCGGATCTGGTGCTCCTTGCCGGTACCCTTGTCCTTGGCCGAGACGTTGACGATGCCGTTGGCGTCGATGTCGAAGGTGACCTCGATCTGCGGCACGCCGCGCGGCGCAGGCGGGATGCCGACCAGATCGAACTGGCCGAGCGCCTTGTTGTCGGCGGCCATTTCACGCTCGCCCTGGAAGACGCGGATGGTCACCGCCGACTGCGAATCCTCGGCCGTGGAGAACACCTGGCTCTTCTTCGTCGGGATCGTCGTGTTGCGCTCGATCAGCCGCGTGAACACGCCGCCCAGCGTCTCGATGCCGAGCGACAGCGGGGTCACGTCGAGCAGCAGCACGTCCTTGACGTCGCCCTGCAGCACGCCGGCCTGGATGGCGGCGCCCAGTGCGACGACTTCATCCGGGTTGACGCCCTTGTGCGGCTCCTTGCCGAAGAACTGCTTCACGATCTCCTGGATCTTGGGCATGCGGGTCATGCCGCCGACCAGGACGACTTCGTCGATTTCGCCGGCCTTCAGGCCGGCATCCTTGAGCGCCGCCTTGCAGGGATCGATCGTGCGCTGGACAAGATCCTCGACCAGGCTCTCAAACTTCGCCCGCGTCAGCTTCAGCGTCAGATGCTTGGGGCCGGTGGCATCGGCGGTAATGAAGGGCAGGTTGATTTCGGTCTGCGTGGTGGACGACAGCTCGATCTTGGCCTTTTCAGCCGCTTCCTTGAGGCGCTGCAGGGCGAGCTTGTCGTTGCGCAGGTCGATGCCCTGTTCCTTCTTGAACTCGGCCGCCAGATATTCGACCAGACGCATGTCGAAATCCTCGCCGCCGAGGAAGGTGTCGCCATTGGTCGACTTCACCTCGAACACGCCGTCGCCGATTTCGAGCACCGAAATATCGAACGTGCCGCCGCCAAGGTCATAGACGGCAATCGTCTTGCCTTCCTTCTTGTCGAGACCATAGGCAAGCGCGGCCGCCGTCGGCTCGTTGATAATGCGCAGCACTTCCAGGCCGGCGATCTTGCCGGCATCCTTGGTCGCCTGGCGCTGGGCGTCGTTGAAATAGGCCGGAACGGTGATGACCGCCTTCTCGACCTTCTCGCCGAGATAGGCCTCCGCCGTTTCCTTCATCTTCTGCAGGATCATCGCCGAAATCTGGCTGGGCGACTGCTTTTTGCCGCCGGCCTCGACCCAGGCGTCGCCATTGTCGCCCTTGACGATCTTGTAGGGGACAAGCTTCTTGTCCTTCTCCGTCACCGGATCGTCGTAGCGGCGGCCGATCAGGCGCTTGACCGCGAAAATGGTGTTTTCAGGATTGGTAACGGCCTGGCGCTTGGCCGGCTGGCCGACGAGGCGCTCACCGTCGCTGTTGATGGCGACGATGGAAGGGGTCGTGCGGGCGCCTTCCGCATTCTCGATGACCTTGGATTCCTTGCCATCCATGATGGCGACACAGGAGTTGGTTGTTCCCAGATCGATACCGATTACTTTTGCCATTGTTCTAATCTCTCCGCTAAGCAGGCTCTCAGGACCCGTACAGGCGTTCCGACGAAAGCCCCTGTTCACAAGAAATTCCGCTCCGGCAACCGGCATTCGGCGCTGGACGGCTTGGCGCGTATATAAGAACAGGCTGCGTGGCGCGCAAGCATTCTGCGCAAGGCGTTCACCATTCATCGCGGTTGATCGGATTCGGGACCGGCAGGCCGGTATTTTCCGGTGGTGATCCAGCCGGCCCGACCTCCGGCCCATGAACCTTTCCGCCTCGCCCCGCGACTGACGCTCAGGTGCCGCGTCGTGCGGCCCCGGAAAGGACAGCCCCATGACCACAGATCCAGAGGCTCCATGGTCTGCGGGAACAGCAGGAGCTCAGCGCGACCATCGCCTTCGGGACCGGGTCGATGCGCTGGGCTGTTCGCTGGTTCCGTTGACCCTGCGCGGACGCAGGCGTATCGTGACGTTGAGGAAAGCAGACAATTCGATCAGGGATGAACGTGCCGGAACGCCGCGCCTTGCCCTGATTTGCGCGCCGGGACCGGACGCTTCTCCCATGACCTGTGGGGGGCGATCCATGTCTTGCGACCATGGCGCGTTGGTGCGCTCTCGTGTCGGCCGTTTGCGCCGCGCCATCCAGGCTGCCAGCGGCCAGGCTGCCAGCGGATTGTCGATCTTGGCACTCGCCGCTGGGGTCTGGCTCGGCGGCTCGGCCCAGGCCCAGGAAACCCAGATCATCTATCCCGGCTCGATGGCAGTGACCGGATTCTCCGGCACCATCATTCCCAATTTCGAGCAAGGCCTGCCGCCGGGCGTCGATCCCGTCGACGAAACCTTCATCGACACGGCGCGCGCGACCTTGCGCGTCTTCGACGTCTCAAGGCTGGGCGGGCCGGCGTCTGGCCAATTGGTCTTCACCCCGCCACCGTTCGAGGTCACGGCCGGACAAATCGGCCAGGTTTTCGGCATCGCCTACGACGACGGCGTGCGCGACGGCGTTCCCTCGGCCATTCCAAACCTCTATGCCGGCGCCACGTCGCTGCACGGCATCCGCATCGTCACACCAGACGGCGACGCCGACGGCCGGCCGGAGCGGCAGCGCCGCGGCACGGCTGACGCGGTCTTCATGGACGGTCAGTTCGGCACCGAAAACGGCGGCGGTCCCGGAACGATCTGGAAGATCGACGGCATCACCGGCGCTGTCTCGAAATTCGCCGATATCGACGCCAATAGCGGTCCCGGCATCGGCGACGTCACTTTCGACAATATCCACCGCCAGTTCTTCGCCAGCGATCTCGACACCGGCCTCATTCACCGCATCGACGCCAATGGCGCTCTGCTCGACACGTTCGACCACGGCATAGCCGGCCGCCCGGCGCACGGGCTTGCTGCCCTTGCCGACGACGGCTCGGTGATGGACATACAGGGTGCCGCCTTCGACAGTGAGGACCCGGACAGCTGGGGCTACACGCAGGACGAGCGTCGCGTCTGGTCGGTCGCCTATCGCGGCGGCCGGCTCTATTACTCGGTCGGGGAAAAGGCGGAGATCTGGTCCGTGGGCATTGCCGGCGACGGCAGTTTCGCCGGCGACCCGCGCTGGGAACTGACGGTCAAGGCCGACAAGGATTACGCGGTCACCGACATCGCCTTCGACAACAAGGGCTTCATGTATCTGGCCCAGCGCGGCCCGGTGGAGAACCGCTACGACTACAGCCAGTTCGCCGATTCCGGCAAGGGTGAGGTCATCCGCTACTGGCGCGAAAATCCGGACGATGCGGCGACGGAATCGGCCTGGGCGGAAGTGCCACAGGAATATGCGGTCGGCTTCCCGCAAGACAACCGGCAGTCGGCCGGCGGCCTCGACCTGCAATATGGCTACGATGCCGAAGGCAATCTCGATACCGGCGTCTGCACCGACACGCTGGTCGATACCGGTGACAAGTTACGCGACAACCCGGAGCTTGCCGAACAACTCGCTGCCGGCGGGCCGCTTGCCGTGCACGGCGTGCAGATCACGCCGACGGCGCTGGTCAAGCCGGCCAACGTGCCGCCTTTCGGCTCGTGGTTCGTCGACTTCGACACTTATTTCGAAGACCCGGAAGTCGAGGGCCATGTCGGCGACGTCGAGGTCTGGCGCCCCTGCGAAGGCCGTGCCGGCTATTACGAGCAGGTGCCGGGCGGCTATCTGCCACCGTTCTATCCGCCGGACTTCCCGCCTCCCGGCAATCTGCCTCCTTGCCTCGACGTCGAGGATGTCAGGTATTTCTGCACGCCTTCCGGCCTCGAGGCCGATCTCTATCTCCATGACCATGCCGGCTTCGGCGGCGATTCGATCAAGGCTCTGTCCAGGACGCCTGGCGTCGGGGTGACTTCACCTCTGTCGCATGCACCCGGCGCGCCATTCACGATCGGCATCACCGGCCATTATCCTGGCGACAGGGTCGATGTCGGGCTCTGCTTCTACAGGCAGTCCGACCGCGACAAGGGTGGCTACTACCCTTGCTGCAAGATGACCTTGCCGCTCAGAACCCCAGCCGTCAGCTGCGAACCGTGAGGAGGGGAAGATGAGCAATCTTGCACTTTTCCCGCCTGCGACGAGCAGCCAATCAACCGGCAAACAATCATTCGTCATGGAGACCATCATGAAACCCCTGTCACTCGCCAGGCGCGGCGCGCGCTGGCTGATGGCGGCCGGTATCGCGGTCGCCATGCTGAGTCCGCTGCAAGGCTTCGCTGAAGACCTCGCTCCGGCCAAGATCAAGCCTGCCGATGCGGGTGCTGTCATTCCAGATACCAAGCTCGATTTCGACAATCCTCGCATCGTCAATCCGGAGCCGGGCCGGATCGTGCCCTTCTTCACCAAGAAAGGCACCCAGCGAGGCTGCGACTATGTCGTATATTCGCTGAGCTTTGGCTTGCGCGGCAATCCGCAGGGTTTTGCCAGCCCCGGCCTCGCGGCCATGCTGAAAAAGGCCAGGCTCGATTTCAGGGACCAGCTCCCGCACGGCCTGCGCATCGTCGGCGTACATGTGACCGGCGACGGCACCGATGCGTCCGGCGGACCGCTGCCCGGCGCTGCGATCAGCAGTTCGGCTGGCCCGGACGATACCGCGACGGTGTCCGATTTCCGGATTTCCGCCAGCGACCTCGACGGCATCGGCGCTGCGAACGAGCGCGTCATCACGTTCCAGATCACCGCCAAGATCGACCATGCGGCGTTTCCGTCGCCGACGATCGTTCACAACCAGGGCATGGTCAAGGTGAGCCGCGAACGCGGCGCCGGCATGGAAATCCCGTCGCAGGATCCGGGCAAGCCGGACGACGGCAATTATCTCACGGGTGCAAAGACCTCGATCAAGATCAACGTCACCAGGTGCAACCCGCCGCCCCCACCTCCCGGCAAGGAATGCTTCAAGGTGGAGCGCGGCACGGTTGATTGCGTGCCCGGCGGCGGCGCCTTCATCTACCACATGCCGGTCGGCCCAGAGATGGCCGGCAAATGGGTGCAGCTTTCGACGACGACACCCGGCATCACCATCATTCCCGACACGCAATTGGTGCCGGTCGGCGGCGGTGTGCTCAATTGGAAGATCGTCGGCGCTTCACCCGGCGACGTCATCCACATCATCGTCACCGGTATCGAAACCTATGCCGGCCCGAAGGAGGGCTGGGGCCTGTGCTGCACGCAGACCATCGATATCGTCATCCCGCGTGGTCAGCGCTGCCCGCCGAAGGACAAGGAACCGGATCTGAAAGTCGAAAAGCACGCCGACGTGCAACGTTGCACGATGGGCGGCGGCTGCGACTTCACCATCAGGGTCACCAATGTCGGCGATGCACCCTACCACGGCAAGATCGTGCTCGACGAAGTTACCCTGCCGGCCGGCTCCACCCTCGATTCAGGGCCGAACCCGCCTTGGGTCTGCGCGCCTGGAACCACCCCGATGATTTGCACTCATCCGGTGACCACGCTCAATCCGGGTGCCTCTGTCGACCTCGAGCTCGGCTTCAAGCCGGCCGCAGGCTGGCGAGGCAGCGTCTTGCGCAACTGCGCCACCTACAATTATGGCGCCAGCGGCAAGCCGCTTTTCGGCAGCCAGCAAAACGATCGCGGCTGTGCTTCGATCCCGGTCTGCCGGCGTGGCGATCGTGACCGTGACTGCCGGCCGCCGGTGGAGAAGAAGGTCGACATGATTCTGAAGAAGCGCGCCCGCACCGAATTCTGTTCGGCCGATGGCGTCTGCACCTTCGTGATCGACATTATCAACAACGGCAGCGTCCCCTATAACGGGCCGCTGACGGTCGTCGATACCTATCCGGGCGGCGTGCCGGCATCCTCGACCTTCGGCCCGACGCCGCCATGGACATGCGGACCGAACGGCCCCGGCCAGTTCCACTGCGACAATGCCGGCATCGTGCTGTTGCCTGGCGCCTCGACGCCGATCTTCGTCAAGGCGGTGATGCCGGCCAACTACCGGCCCGATACCGTCGAGAACTGCGCCGAGGTGAAGGCTATTCCCGGTGAGGACGACCTCACCAACAACAGGACCTGCGCCAAGGAACGCATCCGTCATCCCAATGGCGGCCAGCCGGCCCTGCGCATCACCAAGGTGTGCAATGGTTCGCTGGCCGGCGCTGCGGTCGTTTCCTGCCGCATTACCGTCATCAGCCTCGGCACCACTGCCCCGACCGGTCCGGTGCGGGTCAACGATGCCGCGACGCTGATGGCCGGCGGAGCGCCGGTCCAGATCCAGACCGTCGCCCCAGACGGGCCGGAATGGGCTTGCGGACCGGTACCGGCCAACACACTGTCCTGCCAGATTCCCGGCGCCGTTATGACGCCCGGAACCAGCCGCCATTTCGACGTGACGGTTGCCGCGGGTGGCGAATTCGAGAACTGCGCACGCGGCTCCTACGGCCCGGCTCCAGGAGACGACATCGTCTATCCGATCGGCCAGGCCTGCGCCAAGGGCGGCGGCGCCTCGACTATCCGCGTCGAGAAGACCGGCGACGCCGAGTGCAAGCCCGGCCAGCCCTGCTCGTTCGAGATCACCATCACGAACGATGGCGCGAGCGCCTTCGCCGGCCCGGTTCGCATCGGCGATGCCATCGGCGTCGAAGGCCTCGGCCGGCTGGAAGGCGTCGCGATCACCTCGATCGATCCGCCCTTCGGCTGCTCGCCGGAGCCGGCAACCTTGCCGCTATCCTGCATCGCCAACTTGACGCTCGGCGCCGGGGAAAGCCACGTGCACAATGTGATCGTGACCATTCCTGACGACGGCCGCCTGGCCACTCTGCAGGGCACGGTCAATGGCCAGAACTGCGTCGGCGTGCTTTCTCCGAACACGCCGGTGCAAGGCGCGGGCGACGTGTTGTCCCGCGGTGCGGCCAACGTGCAGGGCGATCGCGGCAAGGCCTATGCCTGTCATCCCTTCACCATCAGGAATGAGGTGAAGAAGGAATGCTCAGCAGGCTTCGTCATGAACGACGCCGGCAACTGCGTCTGCCCGCCAGGCACCACCTTCCGCAACGGCCAATGCTCGTCCGGCGGCGGCACGGTCATCGTGCCGAAGCCAAGACCTTGCGTTCTGCTCAAAGGCCAGATCCGTACCGAAGACGGACGCTGCGTCTGCCCGCGCGGAACCGAACTGGAAAACGGCGCTTGCGTGGGGAAAGAGCCCAAGCCCGAGCAGTGCACGATCCGCGGCCAGATCCACGACGCTGCCGGCGATTGCGTCTGCCCGCGGGGCACCGAAGTCAGGGCTAGTGCCTGCCGGCCAATCCAGCCGAAGCCTGAGCAGTGCACCATTCCTGGCCAGATCCGCAACGCTGTTGGCGATTGCGTCTGCCCGAGGGGTACGGAAATCAGAGGCAATGCCTGCCGGCCAATCCAGCCAAGGCCCGAGCAGTGCACGATCCGTGGCCAGATCCACGACGCCGGTGGCGATTGCGTCTGCCCGAAGGGCACCGAAGTCAGGGGTAGTGCCTGCCGGCCAATCGAGCCGAAACCCGAGCAGTGCACCATCCGTGGCCAGATCCACGACGCCAACGGCGATTGCGTCTGCCCGAAGGGCACGGAAGTGCAAGGCAATGCCTGCAGGCGCAAGAAGCCTGTTGTGGTGGAGTGCCCGATACCTGGTCAGGTCCACAACAAGCGTGGCGTCTGCGTCTGCCCGCGTGGGACAGAGCTGCGCGACGGCGCCTGCCGCAAACCACGGCTGGAATGCGCACCTGGCGCGCGGCCGATCAATGGCCAGTGCCAGCCGATCCGCAACCCGAACCTGCTGCTGAATCCAAAGGTTCTTCAGCAGGTCGTGCCAAGGCGCAAGCCGCAGCTCGAGCAATAGGATCGCGCACGGAACTTCAAACGGTGATGGTTCGCGTCACCCAAACCCGCCGGAGCGGTCCGGCGGGTTTTTTCTTTGGCGGGCAGATGAAAGGGCAGCGCAAACCTGAAGCCGTGGCGTCGGCGGAAGGACAAACCGGCTTCCACTTTCCGCACTCATGGTCTAGGCAGTCGATACAGAGGGTCTGTAAACTGAGGCGTTCAGGAAGGCCGCACCATGAGCAAAAAAACCCTGATCGCGCCATCGGTGCTGGCTTCCGATTTCTCGAAGCTCGGCGACGAGGTCGAGGCGGTGGCGGCGGCCGGCGCCGACTGGATACATCTCGACGTCATGGACGGGCATTTCGTCCCCAACATCACCTTCGGGCCACCGGTGATCAAGGCGATCCGCAACCGCACCAAGGCCTTCTTCGACTGCCATCTGATGATCGCGCCGGCCGATCCGTATCTGGAGGCCTTCGCCGAGGCCGGCTGCGACGGCATGACGGTGCATGCCGAGGCCGGGCCGCATCTCGACCGGTCGCTGCAGACGATCAAAAACCTTGGCAAGAAGGCCGGCGTGTCGCTCAACCCGGCGACACCGGAAACGATGATCGAATACGTGCTCGACCGGCTTGATCTGGTCCTGATCATGACGGTCAATCCGGGCTTCGGCGGCCAGGCCTTCATTCCGGCGATCGTCGACAAGGTGAAGCGGGTGAAGGCGCTGATCGGTGGCAGGCCGATCAGGATCGAGATCGACGGCGGCATTTCGCCTGAAACTGCGCCCCTGGTCACCGCCGCCGGCGCCAGCGTGCTGGTCGCCGGTGCGGCCATCTTCAAGGGCGGCAGCGTCGAGGCCTACCGGGCAAATATCGAGGCAATCAGGGCGGCGGCGGACAAGGCGGCCGGCTGACCGCTGCCGCCTGGCCCGGAAACCGCGGCTCGGGGGACTTATGAGCAACCATCTGTTCGATGCTTTCCGTGCCCGGATGCCCGCGCCCGAACGCCTTTTGATGGAGGCAGAGGATCGGCGCTCGATCAGCTATGGCGAAATGCTGGCGCGCTCCGCTCAACTGGCACATGCGCTGTCGCAGCTGGGCGTCGAAGCCGGCGACCGCGTCGCCGTTCAGGTCGAGAAGAGCCCCGAGGCCATTTTCCTTTATCTCGCCTGCCTGCGTGCCGGCGCGATCTTCCTGCCGCTCAACACCGCCTATACACTGGCCGAGCTCGACTATTTCTTCAGGGATGCCGAGCCGCGACTGGTCGTCTGCGACCCGGCGCGACTGACCGAGATAGGCGCTTTGGCGCAGGCCTCGGGCGCTGCGGTCGCGACACTCGGCAGCAAGGGCGAGGGTTCGTTGACCGATCGCGCCTCTGAGGCGGCCGTGGACTTCCACGATGTGGCGCGCGGACCGGACGACCTTGCTGCGATCCTCTATACGTCCGGGACCACCGGCCGTTCGAAAGGCGCCATGCTCAGCCACGAAAACCTCGCCTCGAATGCGCGGGTGCTCGTCGACCTCTGGCGCTTCACTGCCGCAGACGTGCTGATTCACGCGCTGCCGGTTTTCCACACGCATGGCCTTTTCGTCGCCACCAATGTCGTCCTGATGGCCGGCGCCTCGATGCTGTTTGAAACCAAATTCGACCCGGCCTGCATCGTCTCGCTGCTGCCGCGCGCCACCGTCCTGATGGGCGTGCCGACCTTCTACGTCCGCCTGCTGCAGCAGGACGGTTTGAACCGGCAAGCGGCGAAAAACATCCGCCTGTTCATTTCCGGCTCGGCGCCGCTTTTGGCCGAGACGCACAGAACCTGGCGAGAGCGCACCGGCCACGCCATCCTCGAGCGCTACGGCATGACCGAGACCAACATGAACACGTCGAACCCGTATGAGGGCGAGCGGCGAGCAGGCACAGTCGGGTTTCCCCTGCCCGGCGTCTCCCTGCGCATCGCCGATCCCCATGGCGGCGAAACACTTGCCCGGGGCGAGGTCGGCATGATCGAGGTCAAGGGCCCGAACGTCTTTTGCGGCTACTGGCGCATGCCGGAAAAGACCAGGGCCGAATTCCGTGACGATGGGTTCTTCATCACCGGCGATCTCGGGCTGATCGATGCCGACGGCTATGTCCACATCGTCGGCCGCGGCAAGGACCTGATCATTTCCGGCGGCTACAATATCTATCCAAAGGAAGTCGAGAGCGAGATCGACGCGCTGCCTGGTGTCGCCGAAAGCGCTGTCATCGGCGTTGTCCATCCGGATTTCGGCGAAGGCGTCACCGCTGTCGTGGTGCGGGCGCCGGGCTCGACCATCAGCGCCGCAGGGATCATCGAGGCCATCGCCGGGCGCCTCGCCAGGTACAAGCATCCGAAACGGGTGGTCTTCGTCGACGAACTGCCGCGCAACACGATGGGCAAGGTGCAGAAGAACCTGCTGCGCGAAGCCTACAAGGACCTCTATACGTCCAAACCGGGCTAGGCCGGATGGATAGCGTTAGCTGCAAAAACCTTGGCGCCATCGATCCAGACGCTTTTAATGTCCAGATCGTCTGACAGCGAAACGATGTTGGCGGCGGTTCCCTTGGCGAAGCGCCCGTGCCGGTGCGACTGGCCGATCGCTTGCGCCGGATAGAGCGAGGCCATGCGCAAGGCTTCGTCGAGGCCGAGGCCGACGACGCGGTGCACGAAGCGCACCGCGGAAATCATGTCGAGATCAGCGCCCGCCAGCGTGCCGTCGGCAAGTGTCAGCCTGCCATCCTTGCGGTGGATGGTGCGGCCGTTCAACGTGAACGAGGTCATGTCTGTGCCGATCGTCGCCATGGCGTCGGTGACGAGCAGGATCTTGCCCGGCCCCTGCTTGGCGCGCAAGGCGATGGCCATGGTGGCCGGATCGACATGGATACCGTCGGCGATGATCCCGGCATAGAATGTGCCGGTATCGATTGCGGCGCCCGCCAGCCCCGGCTCGCGATTGCCGATCTGGCTCATTGCGTTGAACAGATGGGTGACCACCGTTGCGCCGGCCTCGGCAAAGGCGCGAGCCGCGGCATAGCCGGTATCGGAATGGCCGATGCTGACGACAATGCCGGCCTTGCTAAGTGCCGACACCTGGCCGGGCTCGACGGATTCGGGCGCCACCGTCGTCAGCAGCACGGGCAGGTTTTTCCGTGCGGCGATCAGCATCGCCTGGTCGGAGTCTAGCATCGGCCGGATCAAAGCCGGGTCATGCGCGCCCTTGCGGGCGATCGACAGATGTGGCCCTTCGAGATGCAGGCCCAGGAACCCCGGCACCTTCCTCCGTGCCGCCTCGGCTCCGGCCGCAACCGCCGCGGCGGTGATCCCGGACGTGTCGGTAATCAGCGTCGGCAACAGCGCCGTCGTGCCGAAGGGTGCGTGCGCCCGGCAGATGGCCTCGATCGAGGCGAGGTCGGGATGGTCGTTGAGCATAACGCCGCCGCCGCCATTGACCTGCAGATCGACGAAGCCAGGCGCCAGCATGCCGCCGCCGGTCTCGATACGCGCAACATTGGATGGAATGGCGCCGGCGGCAACGATGGCCTCGACGAGCCCGTCGCGCACGACAAGCGCCGCATTGTCGTGCCAGTCGTCGCCATCGAAAATCCGGGCGCCAGTCAGGGCAAAGCGATCGCTCATAGGGTTTCCGTCACCTTGCGCAGATTGGGCGGCGTGTCGGGGTCGAGGCCGCGATGGCGGGCAAAAGCCTCGACGAAACCATAGAACGACACGATCAGCGTCAGCGGGTCGGTCAGCGGATGACCGGTGGCGACATGCGGCAGCGGCCGCGCGCCCTTTGCCTTGTTCGACGTCACAAAGACGGCGGCGCCCTTGCCGGCCAGGCTGTCGGCGGTCTCGGCAACCGAAGGCTCTGAGGCGTCGCGAGCAGCCAGAGCCAGCACAGGGAAGCCGGGACCGACCAGCGCCAGTGGGCCGTGCATGACCTCGGCGGCACTATAGGCTTCCGCATGCATGCCGCAGGTTTCCTTGAATTTCAGCGCCGCCTCGTTGGCGATCGCCGCCGACGGGCCACGGCCAAGGATGAACAGAGATTTTTGCGTCTCGAGTGCCCCGGCCAGCGCCATCCAGTCGCAGGCGATCGCCTTGCGAAAATGCTCCGGCAGGCGGGCGAGTGCGGCGAGCAACTTGTCGTCGCCGGTGCTGTGCGCCATCAAGGCGAGGCCGGCGACCGCCGAATTGACGAAGGTCTTGGTCGCCGCGACGCTGAGCTCCGGTCCGGCCAAGATATCGATGGCGTAATCCGAGGCGCGCGCGAGCGGCGAATCGGCGGTGTTGGTGATGGCGACGGTCAGCGATCCGCCGGCCCGCGCCGCTTGAGCCATTGCGACGATGTCCGGGCTCTTGCCGGACTGCGAGATCGCCAGGCAGGCCGAGCCGCCCAGCTTCAGCTTGGCGCCATAGATCGAGGCGATCGACGGGCCGACCGATGCAACCGCCAGCCCGGCGGTCAGCTCCACGGCATATTTCATGAAGGTCGCGGCATGGTCGGACGAGCCGCGCGCCACGGTGACGACGAAATTCGGGTCGCGCTCGCGAATGCCGCGTCCGGCTTCCGTCAGCACCGCGGCCGAACCGTCGAGCAGGCGGGCGGTGGCCTCCGGGATCTCCTCGATCTCGCGCCGCATATGGGTAATTGTTGCGCTCATGGCCGGCCCTCTTCGCCCGGCCCGCTCAGCCGGAGTTCGGCGACAAAATCATAGGCGTCGCCCCTGTAGATGGAGCGGGTGAACTCGATCACCTTGCCGCTCGCCAGATAGGAGATACGCTCGATGTGCAGGCCGGCAATGCCCGGCGGCACTTCCAGCAGATGCGCGTCGCTATCGCCGAGATTGGTGGCGGAAATGCGCTGCACCGCCCGCACCGGCCTGTTGCCGGTCTTTTCCAGCGCGGCGTAGAGAGACGAACCGATCGCCGCCGGATCGGGCAGCACGCTTGTCGATAGCGAGGCGCGCTCGATCGCCAGCGGCGTGTCGTTGGCGATGCGAAGGCGCGCCACGCGCGCCACCAGTTCGTTCGACGCCAGGCCGAGCACCATCATCTCGTCGGGCGACGGCGGATAGAGGCCGCGGTCGAGCCAGGCCGAACGCACCGCCATGCCGCGCCGCGCCATGTCTTCAGTAAACGAGGTCAGCATCGACAGCGACTGCTCGACGCGCTCCATGCGCGGCGCAACGAAGGTGCCGGAACCATGCCGCTGGACGAGGATGCCGCCCTTGACCAGGTCTTGCACCGCCTTGCGCACGGTGACGCGCGAAATATCGGCCTTGCTGGCGATGTCGCGCTCCGATGGCAGCGCATCGCCCGGTCCGATCAGCCCGCGTTTGACCGCATCCTCGATGCTTTTCCTCAGCTGCAGATAGAGCGGTGCGCCGCTCTGCGACGATTGTCTCAGCGCCGCGAATATCTGGTCGGCGGCCTCGCTCATCGCGCTGCCTCCGCCGTGTTCGCAAAAATCCGAACCGCCATCTGCACCGCGCCGCCCAGCGCGTCGTCGAGCGGCGGTTTCAGCAGCGCCCGGTAGCGGGCCGACAGGCGCGGCGCGTAAAGCGGCGCCAGCCCGCCGAGCAGGCAGAGCGGATCGTCGCCACCCAGGTCGAGCACGCCAAGCGCTGCCTCGACATCGGCGACCGCCTTGTCGAGGATCGAGATAGCGACGGCGTCGCCTTTTTCGGCATGTTCGAACACCTTGGGCGCGAAGCCGCCGAAGTCGCCGGGCTTGGCATTGGTGGTGAACTCGACCACATCCTCGGGATTGTTGCGGAAGATGGCGAGCATGGCCTCTGTCAGCGGCGATCCCTGGCGGATGCCGTCATAGGCGAGCAGCGTCTGTTCGAGCAGGTCGCGGCCGATACGGGCGCCGCTGCCCTGGTCGCCGACCTGGAACCCCCAGCCGCCGATGGCGCGCGACTTGCCTTGTTTGCGCGCCATATAGGCGGTGCCGGTGCCGAGTATGGCCATGGCGCCGTCGCCGGAGCCGACCGCGCCTTCAAGTGCGATCTCGGCGTCGGTCTCGACACGGCTGCTGCGGAACGGCAGGATCGCTTCCAGCTGCTGCCGATAGGTGCCGACATTGGCGCCGGCAAGGCCGAGAACGGCCGGAGTTTGCGGGATCAGTCCGGGATCTCTGCCCGCGGCGACAAAGGCCTGGTGCGCTGCATCGACGATATTGGCCCTGGCGCCGGTGAGATCGGTGCGGATGTTGGCGGCACCGCTTTTGGCGCGGCCGAGGAGGCTGCCGTCGGCCGTTGCAAGGGCCGCCCTGCAGCTGGTGCCGCCGCCATCGATGCCGAGCACGAATTTCACGCGATTTCTCCTCCGGGCGGATAATACCAATAAAATACCAATAGCCAAGGATTAATTTCTGTTTCAAAAAAGTTAAGGCGTAGTTTGTTGGAAAATCAGCCAATTTCGTCCGCAAGCCTGCACCGCCGCAACGATTTCATTAATGCGTGTGGACAAGTGGTATTTTTTTGGTATGGTTTTCTCGATTGGAGGAAAGCGGATGGCCGAAACGCGCACCGAAGCGCTTCACCACAATGCCGAGGGACTGGATATCCAGGCCCCGGAAGCCGTCCTTTCCTCCTTGGCCAACGCACAGATCGAGGCCGCCAAGGCCGTGCACGGCGCCATTCCTGCCATTGCCGCGGCAGCCGAAATCATCGCAAGCAGACTGAAAAGCGGCGGCAAGCTCGCCTATGCGGCTGCTGGCAGTTCGGGCCTGATGGCACTGGCCGATGCGCTTGAGCTGCCGGGCACTTTCGGCATCCAGCGCGACCGCATCGCCATACTGATCGCCGGCGGCGAGGAGGCCTTCAAGACACTGGCCGGCGGGCCGGAGGACGACACCGAGGAAGCTTCGGCAGCAGTTGCCGCCGCCCGCATCGGCAAGGGCGACTGCCTGATCGCCGTCTCGGCCAGCGGCTCGACACCCTATGCTGTCAGGGCGATCGAGGACGCCAGGCGCCGCGGCGCGGCGACCATTGCCATCGCCAACAACAGGGATGCGCCGCTGCTGCGGCTGGCCGACATCGCCATCCTGCTCGAAACGCCGCCGGAGCTGATTGCCGGCTCGACGCGCATGGGCGCCGGTACCGCCCAGAAGATCGCGCTCAACATGCTGTCGACGCTCGCCGCCATCCATCTCGGCCATGTCCATGACGGCTACATGGTCAACCTCATGGCCGACAACATCAAGCTGCGCGACCGCGCCGCACGCATCGTTGCCGCCGTAAGCGGGCGCGACAAGGACGAGGCAGCCCGCCTGCTCGAAAAGAGCGGCGGCGTCGTCAAGACCGCCATTCTGCTCGCCGCCGGCGCCGCCAGCGCCGATGCAGCCGAGAAGATATTGGAAGGGACCGGCCACAAGCTGCGGCCAGCCCTTTCCGCGATCGAGGGGAGCAAGGGGCGCAATGCCTCTGTTCTCATCAAAACCGAACCTGAAAAAGGTCAACAGGGAGACTGAGCATGACAACGAAGCTACTGACGGCACTTCTTCTCGGCACCAGCATTCTCGGCTCCGCCGGGGTGGCTTATGCCGACGACGTAACGCTCAACATCGAAAGCTGGCGAGGCGACGACCTTGCCATCTGGAAGGACAAGCTGATCCCGGCCTTCGAAGCCAAGAACCCGGGCATCAAGGTGGTGTTCGCGCCGTCGGCGCCAACCGAATATGACGCCGCCCTCGGCGCCAAGCTCGCCGCCGGCTCGGCCGGCGACCTGATCACCTGCCGCCCGTTCGACAAGTCGCTGGAACTCTTCAAGAAGGGCAATCTTGCCGATATCTCGACATTGCCCGGCATGGAGAACTTCTCGCCAGTGGCCAAGGCGGCCTGGCAGACCGACGACGGCAAGGTGAGCTTCTGCGTGCCGATGGCCTCGGTCATCCATGGCTTCATCTACAACAAGGACGCCTTCGACAAGCTCGGCCTCAAAGTGCCGGAGACCAATGAGGAGTTCTACGCCGCGCTCGACAAGATCAAGGCCGACGGCACCTACATCCCTATGGCAATGGGCACCAAGGATCTCTGGGAAGCCGCGACCATGGGCTACCAGAACATCGGCCCGAACTACTGGAAGGGCGAGGAAGGCCGCCTGGCGCTGATCAAGGGCGAGCAGAAGCTGACCGATCCGCAGTGGGTCGAGCCCTTCAAGGAACTGGCCAAGTGGAAGGACTATCTCGGCGACGGCTTCGAGGCGCAGACCTATCCGGACAGCCAGAACCTGTTCACGCTCGGCCGCGCCGCCATCTACCCGGCCGGTTCGTGGGAGATCGGCCTGTTCAACACGCAGGCGCAGTTCAAGATGGGCGCCTTCCCGCCGCCGGTGCAGAAGGCCGGCGACACCTGCTACATCTCCGACCACACCGATATCGGCATGGGCCTCAATGCGGCCTCGAAGAATGCGGATGCGGCCAAGACCTTCCTGTCCTGGGTGGCCTCGCCGGATTTCGCCACCATCTACGCCAACGCGCTGCCAGGCTTCTTCAGCCTGAACAACACCCCGGTGAAGATGGAAGACCCGCTGGCCCAGGAATTCGTCTCCTGGCGCGGCAAGTGCAAGTCGACGATCCGCTCGACCTACCAGATCCTGTCGCGCGGCACGCCGAACCTCGAAAACGAGACGTGGGTTGAATCGGCCAACGTCATCAACGGCACCGACACGCCGGAAGCGGCCGCCAAGAAGCTGCAGGACGGCCTCGACAGCTGGTACAAGCCGGCGAAGTAAGAGCGCGGCGAAGCGTTGTCTCCCCCCTCGAGGGGGAGATGTCGCCGAAGGCGACAGAGGGGGTCGGTCGAGGCAGGCCGCGGCTTGATCGTTGCTGAAAGGCGCGGTCGAACGACGATGGCGCGCTGCCTCGGCCGACCCCACCTGCCTCGCTTCGCGAGGCACCCTCCCCTCGAGGGGGAGGGAGGCGCCGTGCCCTTTGACGGCAATTGCAAGACCTGATCGGCGGGGACCGAACGCATGGCCGCAGCACCGAAAAGACCATTCCGTTGGCATATCGGCGTTTTCCTGGCGCCGGCGTTGCTGGTCTATACGGCGATCATGATCCTGCCGCTGGCCGGCACGCTGCAGCTTTCCTTGTTCCGCAACATCAATCAGTCGCAGGTCTTCGTCGGACTGGAAAATTTCCGCATGCTGTTCGGCGATCCCAACTGGTCGGTCAATTTCTGGAATGCGCTCAGGAACAATGTCTGGTTCTTCATCATCCACATGCTGGTGCAGAATCCGATCGGCGTCCTTTTGGCAGCACTTCTGTCCAGCCCCAGGCTGCGGTTTTCCGCCTTCTACCGCACGGCGATCTTCGTGCCGACGATCCTGTCCTTCGTCATCGTCGGCTTCGCCTGGAAGCTGATCCTGTCGCCGCTATGGGGCGTGGCGCCGCATATGATGGACCTTGTCGGCCTGAAAAGCCTGTTCACGCCCTGGCTAGGCAAGGCGCAATACGCGCTGACCGCGCTCAGCCTGATTTCGGTCTGGCAGTTCGTCGGCATCCCGATGATGCTGATCTATGCGGCATTGCTGTCCATCCCCGAAGAGGTGATCGAGGCTGCCGAATGCGACGGGATCACCGGTATGGCGCAGTTCTGGAAGATCAAGCTGCCGCTGATCCTGCCGTCGATCGGCATCATCTCGATCCTGACGTTCGTCGGCAATTTCAACGCTTTCGACCTGATCTACACCGCGCAAGGCGCGCTGGCCGGACCGAACTATTCAACGGATATTCTCGGCACCTTCCTCTACCGCGCTTTCTTCGGCTTCCAGCTCCAGGTCGGCGATCCCAACATGGGCGCGGCGATCGCCACGATGATGTTCCTGATCATCCTCGGCGGCGTCTGCGTCTATCTGTTCCTCGTGCAGACGCGCTTGCGTCGCTACCAGTTTTAGGGGAGCGTGACCATGAGCACCGCAACCCGCTCGCTGCCCCGCACCATCGGCGCCCACGCGATCCTATTGACCTACACCGCGATCGCGCTGTTTCCGGTGATCCTCGTGATCATGAATTCGTTCAAATCGCGTGCCGGTATCTTCGGTGCGCCGCTGACGCCGCCGACGCCGGGGACCTTCGACCTGATCGGCTACACCACGGTGATCGGCCAGGGCGACTTCATCCACTATTTCCAGAACAGCCTTGTCGTCACCGTCGCCTCGCTGTTCTTCGTGCTTTTGTTCGGCGCCATGGCTGCGTTCGCGCTGTCGGAATACCGCTTTCGTGGCAATTCGCTGATGGGGCTTTACCTGGCGCTCGGCATCATGATCCCGATCCGCCTCGGCACCGTCGCCATCCTGCAGTTGATGGTGGCGAGTGGACTGGTCAACACGCTGACGGCGCTGATCCTGGTCTACACGGCGCAGGGCCTGCCGCTGGCCGTTTTCATCCTGTCGGAATTCATGAAGCAGGTCTCCGACGATCTGAAGAATGCGGGCAGGATCGATGGCCTGTCCGAATACACGATCTTTTTCCGGCTGGTGCTGCCGCTTGTGCGGCCATCGATGGCGACGGTCGCGGTCTTCACCATGATCCCGATCTGGAACGATCTGTGGTTCCCGCTGATCCTGGCGCCGTCGGAGGAGACCAAGACGGTGACGCTGGGCGCACAATTGTTCCTCGGCCAGTTCGTCACCAACTGGAACGCCATCCTGGCCGCCCTGTCGCTGGCGATCATGCCGGTGCTGATCCTCTACGTCATCTTCTCGCGGCAGCTGATCCGCGGTATCACTTCGGGAGCGGTCAAGTGAATTCGCAAACACCCCTTCGCGTTGTCGTCGCCGGCCTCGGCAATATGGGGCGCAGCCATGCGCTGGCCTATCACACTAATCCGGGGTTTCAGATCGCCGCGCTGGTCAACCGCTCCGATGTGCCGCTGCCGGAAGGGCTTTCGACCTACGCCATCCGGCGTTCCTTCGACGAGGCGCTGCGCGATGAAAAGCCAGACGTCGCCTGCATCGCCACCTATTCCGACAGCCATGCCGACTATGCCGTCAAGGCATTCGAGGCCGGCTGCCATGTCTTCGTCGAAAAGCCGCTGGCAACGACGGTCGCCGATGCAGAACGCGTCGTCGCAGCAGCCAAGGCCAACGGCAAGAAACTGGTGATCGGCTATATCCTGCGCCACCACCCGTCCTGGATCAGGCTGATCGCCGAGGCGCGGAAGCTCGGCGGCCCTTACGTGTTCCGCATGAACCTCAACCAGCAATCCTCAGGACATACCTGGGAGACGCACAAGCAGCTGATGCAGACGACGTCGCCGATCGTCGATTGCGGCGTGCATTATCTCGACGTGATGCTGCAGATCACCGACGCCAGGCCGGTCGAGGTGCGTGGCATGGGGCTGCGGCTGAGCGACGAGATCGCAACGTCGATGTACAATTACGGGCACCTGCAGGTGCTGTTCGACGACGGCTCGGTCGGCTGGTACGAGGCCGGCTGGGGGCCGATGATTTCGGAGACGGCTTTCTTCGTGAAAGACGTGATCTCGCCCAATGGCTCCGTGTCGATCGTCATGAAGGAGGGCGCCAGGTCCGACGACATCGATACCCACACCAAGACCTCGACCATCCGCCTGCACAGTGCGGCAACCGGCGCGGACGGCAAGTTCGCCAAACCGGATGAGATGCTGTCAATGCAAGGCGAGCCCGGCCATCAGGACCTCTGCGACCTGGAACAGGCGTTTGTGCTGAAGGCGATCCGCGAGGATCTAGACTTGACCCGCCACATGGATGACGCGGTGAAGTCGCTCGCCGTCTGCCTGGCCGCCGACGAGAGCGTACGCAGCGGCCTCGCCGTGAAACTCTAGAACAGGGACTAAGCCGTGGGCTCGCTGAACATCGAGAACGTGAAAAAGGCCTTCGGGCCGGTCGAGGTGCTGAAGGGCATCAACCTCGAAGTGACCGATGGCGAGTTCGTCGTCTTCGTCGGTCCATCCGGCTGCGGGAAGTCGACGTTGCTGAGGGTCATCGCCGGACTGGAGGACTCGACCTCGGGCCGCGTGGTCATCGACGGGGCGGACGTCTCCGCAACGCCGCCGGCCAAGCGCGGCATCGCCATGGTGTTCCAGACCTACGCGCTCTACCCGCATCTGACGGTGAAGAACAATATGGGCCTCGGCCTCAAGCAGGCGGGCACGCCGACGGCCGAGATCGACCGCCGCATCGGCATCGCTTCCTCGATGCTGTCGCTAGAGCCCTATCTCGAGAGGCGGCCGGCCGAATTGTCCGGCGGCCAGCGCCAGCGCGTCGCCATCGGCCGCGCCGTGGTGCGCGAACCCAAGCTTTTCCTGTTCGACGAGCCGCTGTCGAACCTCGATGCCGCGCTGCGCGTCAACACCAGGCTGGAGATCGCGCAATTGCATCGCCGGCTGAAGGCAACGATGATCTATGTCACTCACGACCAGGTCGAGGCGATGACGCTCGCCGACAAGATCGTCGTCCTCAACGCCGGAAAAATCGAGCAGATCGGCGGCCCGATGGAGCTATACAATTCGCCGGCTAACGAGTTCGTGGCCGGCTTTATCGGCTCACCAAAGATGAATTTCGTCGACGGTGCCAGGCTTGGCGAAACGGCAAAGACCATCGGCGTCCGTCCCGAACATTTGACGGTGGATCCCAAAGCCGGCGCCTGGAAAGGCACGGTCGTCCACGCCGAGCACCTTGGCGCCGACACCAATCTCTATCTCGACTGCGAGAAGGCCGGTTTGATCACCGTGCGCATCTTCGGCGTCTACAACGCCGAACCCGGCGCCACGCTCTATGCGACGCCGGATCCGGCGAAGACATACCGGTTTGGAGCCGATGGCAAGGTGCTGGAGTAGGCGCCGACTCCCCTTCTCCCCTTGTGGGAGAAGGTGGCCGAGCGAAGCTCGGTCGGATGAGGGGTGCTGGAAGGATCGCTGCCCTGAAAGCGTACGTGCCTAAAATCCCCTGATGTTTTCATGCCTCGTTTCTTCCAACACCCCTCAACCGTCTCGGCGCTGCGCGCCGATCCACCTTCTCCCACAACAAGGGGAGAAGGGAAGGTTTCTACAAATCCGCCTTGAACGTCTGCTTCTGTATACCAAGCCCTTCGATACCGAGCTCGACCACATCGCCGGGCTTCAGGAACACCGGCGGCTTCATGCCGAGGCCGACGCCGGGCGGCGTGCCGGTCGAGATGATATCGCCCGGGTGCAGCGAC
Organism: Mesorhizobium sp. M1329; assembly: GCF_040318035.1. Lineage (NCBI taxonomy): Bacteria > Pseudomonadati > Pseudomonadota > Alphaproteobacteria > Hyphomicrobiales > Phyllobacteriaceae > Mesorhizobium > Mesorhizobium sp. M1329. Next base: position 47,017 of record NZ_JAMYLN010000002.1, read on the forward strand.
ATGAACTGGCTGAGATAGGAGACGAGATAAGCGACGCCGAAGACCATGGTCTTGGTCGAGCCGTTCTGCATCGTCTTGCCGTTGACCGTCAGCCACATAGGGATGTTCTGCGGGTCCTTGACCTCGTCCTTGGTCACCAGCCACGGACCGATCGGCCCGAACGTGTCGCAGCTCTTGCCCTTGGTCCACTGGCCCTGGCGCTCGGCCTGGAAGGCGCGCTCGGAGACGTCATGCGCGACGCAGTAACCGGCGACATAGTCCAGCGCCTCGGCTTCGGTGACATATTTTGCGGTCTTGCCGATGACCACGCCGAGCTCAACTTCCCAGTCGGTCTTCACCGAGCCGCGGGGGATCAGCACGTCGTCATTCGGCCCGACAATGGCCGAGCTTGCCTTCATGAAGATGATCGGCTCCGGCGGCACGGTGGCGCCGGTTTCGGCGGCGTGGTCGGAATAGTTGAGGCCGATGCAGATGAATTTGCCGGTGCCGGCGACGCAGGCGCCGATCCGCGGCTTGCCGGAAACCGCCGGCAAAGATTTCACATCGAGCTTCGACAATGTCTCAAGCGATGCCGGGTCAAGCGCCTTGCCGGCAATGTCGGTGACATGGGCGGAGAGGTCGCGGATCGTTCCATCGGCATCGAGCAGGCCGGGGCGTTCGCTCCCCGCCTCGCCATAGCGCAGCAGTTTCATAGAATTCCTCTCCTTGATTTGAGATGAGCTTAGATCGACCAGCCACCGTCGATATTATAAGCCTGCCCCGACGTATAGGTGGCGCCAGCGAGATAGACGGCGAGATCGGCGATTTCCTCGGGTGTGCCGAGGCGGCCCATCGGCTGGCGGGCGATGAAGGCCGCGCGAGCTGCTTCGTAATCGCCCTGCGCATGCATGCGGTCCTGCAGCGACGGGCTTTCGACCGTGCCCGGACAGATCGCATTGCAGCGTATGCCCTTGCCGACATAGTCGGCCGCGACCGATTTGGTCAGGCCGATGACGGCTGCCTTGGTCAGCCCGTAAACGAAGCGGTTCGGCACGCCCTTGGTCGAACTGGCCAGCGATGCCATGTTGATGATCGAGCCGTCGCCGCGCTCCAGCATGCCGGGCAGCACGGCGCGGATGGTGCGGATCATCGAGCGAACATTGAGGTCATAGGCAAAGTCGAGATCGCCGTCCTTCATCTCGAGGATCGACCCGGAATGGACGAAGCCGGCGCAATTGAACAGCACGTCGACGGCGCCGATCTCGGCAAAAGCGGCGTTCACCGCCTCGTCGTTCAGCACATCCAGCTTGCGGGTCTTGATGCCGGGCGTCTTGCCGAGGTCGGCGAGCACCACCTCGTTGATGTCGGTGGCATGGACGACGGCGCCGGCCTTGGCGAAAGCCAGGGCGCTCGCCCGGCCGATGCCTTGCGCCGCCGCCGTGACGACAACGATTTTGCCTGTCAGATCCGCCATGCTTTTCTCCTCGCCCGTCTATGATCGTTCGGCTTTTTACCGGCACAAGGCCGGGGCGCAATGTGCCAGGGGAGCACTACCATCCCGCCTGTTTCGATATTCGCCTGCCAGCCAAATGTTTTTTCTCGGTAAAGAACATCTTTTGGCTCGTCAAGCCCGGACGTCCTTCCGGGACATTCAGTCGCCGTAGGGCACCCAGACGTTCTTGACCTCGATCGCACGGCGCAGCAGGGTATCGCCGGCTGCTTCGTTCAACGCCCAGTCGAGGCTGTGGCCGTTGCCGGTCCAGACGCGTTTGAGATTGCCGATGGACTCGGCCTCGGCCTTGGCGCAAGTCTCGGCATCGGCGAACACCCAGAGCCCGTCAACATCGTCATGCTTGGCCAGTACGCCGGCCAGCTCGGCGCTACGGCCGGTGACGATATTGATGGCGCCCGCCGGAACGTCGGAATATTCGATGACCTGGTAGAGGTCGGTGGCAAGCAGCGGGTATTTTTCGGACGGCACGGCGACCACGGTGTTGCCCATGGCGAGCGCAGGCGCCACCAGCGAGATCAGGCCGAGCAAAGGCGCATTGTCCGGCGCGACGATACCGACGACGCCGACCGGTTCGTGCAGTGCCAGTGTGACGGCGCGGGCTGGCGGCTGGTGGACGCGGCCCTCGAATTTGTCGGCCAAGCCGGCATAGAGGAACAGGCGCTCGATCGACAGCTCGACCTCGTCGCGCGCCGCCTTGGCGGTCGCGCCGGTGAGCTGGGTCAAACGGGCGGCAAACTCGTCGGCGCGGCCGGAAAGGTTTTCGGCCAGGTAGTAGAGCACCTGGCTGCGGTTGTAGGCGGTCGCCTCCGGCCAGGCCTTGCAGGCGCGCGCGGCCGCGACGGCGTCACGGATATCCTTGCGGTTGCCGAGCCCGGCCTCGCCGGCAAGCTTGCCCTTGGCGGTGGCGACGGCGAAGGAATAATTTCCGTCCGGCCGGACCTGCTTGCCGCCGATGAACAGTTTTGCCGTGCGGTCGATGGCGTCGCCTTCCGGCTGCTCGACAGGTTGGGCCGAAGACGTTGCCGGTTTGATGGTCGGGCTGAGCGGCAGTTTTGCCGAGAGATATTCGAACATGCCCTCGCGCCCGCCTTCGCGGCCAAAGCCGCTCTCGCGATAGCCGCCGAAACCGCAGGCGGCGTCGAACATATTGGTGCCGTTGACCCAGACGACGCCGGCCTTCAATTGCGGCGCGACGTGCAGCGCAAGATTGATGTTCTCGCTCCACACCGAAGCGGCCAGGCCATAGCGCGTGTTGTTGGCAAGCTCGACCGCTTCCTCGGTGTTGCGGAAGGTCATGGTGGCGAGCACCGGCCCGAACACCTCTTCCTGTGCCAGAATGTTAGTCGGCGAAACACCTGTCGCCAGCGTTGGCAGATGGTAATAGCCCGAGGCGGGCAGTGCCGAGTCCGGCTGCCAGCAGATCGCGCCCTGCTTGGCGCCTTCGGCGATCAGGCCCTTGACGCGATCGAGCTGGGTCAAATCGACCAGCGGGCCGATGTCGGTGTTCTTGTCGAGCGGGCTGCCGACGCGCAGCCGGCTCATCCGCGTCTTGACCTTGGCGATGAAGGCGTCGGCGATGCCTTCCTGCACCAGCAGGCGCGAGCCGGCACAGCAGACCTGGCCCTGGTTGAACCAGATGCCGTCGACCAGACCTTCGACGGCGCTGTCGAGGTCGGCATCCTCGAAAACGACAAAGGCCGACTTGCCGCCAAGCTCCAGCGACAGTTTCTTGCCCGAACCGGCAGTGGCCTTGCGGATGATCTTGCCTACCTCGGACGAACCGGTGAAGGCAATCTTCTGGATGCCGGGATGGTTGACGATGGCCGCGCCCGCCTCCGGCCCGCCCTGGACGATGTTGACGACGCCCTTCGGCACGCCGGCGCGTCCGCAGATCTCGGCAAAGAGGATGGCGGTGAGCGGCGTGAATTCCGCGGGTTTGAGCACCACGGTGCAGCCCGCGGCGAGCGCCGGCGCGATCTTCCAGGCGAGCATCAAGAGCGGGAAGTTCCACGGGATGATCTGGCCGACGACGCCGACGCCCTTATGGCCTGGAAAATCCCTGTCCAGCGCCTGCGCCCAGCCGGCATGATGGATGAAATGGCGGATGGCGAGCGGCACGTCGATGTCGCGGCTTTCGCGGATCGGCTTGCCGTTGTCGATCGATTCCAGCACCGCGAACAGCCGTTGGTGACGTTGCATGGCGCGGCCGATGGCATAGAGCACTTTGGCTCGGCTGTAGCCGGTGCTGGCGCTCCATTTCGGCAGCGCTTTTGTGGCGGCCGAAACCGCAGCGTCGATATCGGCGGCACCAGCGTCCGACACCTTGGCCAGCAATTTGCCGGAGGCGGGATCGCTGGTGTCGAAGGTCTTGCCTCCGCTGGCTGCCTTCCAGTCGCCGCCGATGAACAGCGCTTTGCCGAAATCCCGCGCGGCAAGCCACCCATCGGCCTCGTTGCGGGCTTCCGGCGCCGGCCCGTAATCCATGGCGTGATAGCGTTCGAGAATGTTCATGAAGCGCTCCGAATCACGCCATCGCGTGGCGATGATTGGCCGAGTAGTGGCCTGTCAGATGATGCTCGAGTTGGCGCTCGATGTCGGTCAAAAGGCTTGATGCTCCGAAGCGAAACAGCTCCGGCTCCAGCCACGGCCGGCCCAGTTCTTCTTTCATCAGCACCAGCCAATCGAGCGAGGCTTTTGCCGTGGAAATGCCACCGGCCGGCTTGAAGCCGATGAGATAGCCGGTTTCCTCGAAATAGGCGCGGATGGCGCGCACCATGGCAAGGCCAACCGGCAGCGTCGCGTTGACGCTTTCCTTGCCCGTGGAGGTCTTGATGAAATCTGCGCCCGCCATCATCGCCACCATCGAGGCGAGCATGACGTTGCGCAGCGTCGCGAGGTCGCCGGTGCCGAGGATCACCTTCAGATGCGCCTCGCCGCAAGCGGCGCGCATCGAGACAATCTCGTTATAGAGCTCTTGCCATTTCGCCCCGAATACCAGGCCGCGCGGGATGACGACGTCGATCTCGTCGGCGCCGTCGCGGACCGATGCTTCGATCTCCTGCAGGCGCGTCGAAAGTGGGGCAAGGCCATGCGGGAAAGCCGTCGAAACGGCGGCGACATGGACGCCGCTGCCGCGCAGCGCCTCGACGGCAGTGGCGACGAAGGGATGATAGACGCAGACCGCCGCCGGGCGGATCTGTTCACCGGTAATGCCGAGCCCCTCGGCAATGTCGCGGCGGAACGGGTTGACTGCCTTGGCACAGAGCCGGCGCACGCGCTCTTCCGTGTCGTTCGAGTTCAGCGTCGTCAGGTCCATGCAAGCGACGGCGCGCAGCAGCCAGGCGGCCTGGTTATCGGCCTTGATCGAGCGTCGTTTGGTCAGGCTGGCGACGCGGCGTTCCAGCGCCGAACGGTTGACGCTGCGCACCGATTCCATGAAGCCGAGATCGAGCCTCATGCCGGGATTGCGGGCAATGCCATGGACCTGCGGCACCGGCGCATTGGCGGCGGCGCGCGCCGGCAGCGGCGTGATCTTGGACGTGCCGAGATCGGTTTCGCGGATTGTGCTGCTCATCTCCTGCCCCTTGTTCAGCGACTTATGCCGAAGATAGACCGTGAAGCAGCGCTTCACGAGTCCTTCAAGCGGTCATAGCGGAAAAAGGCAGTCAAGGCAGCCGATTTTTGACCGTATGATCAAAATCAAGGTCGCAAACCAGTGGACGCTGAGCTGCCGCGTCTCAGCCGACGAAGGCGCGCTCGACGACGAAGCTTGCCGGATGATGCAGCGAGCCTTCCTGGAAGCCGTGGCTTTCAGCCAGCTCCTTGACGTCCTTCAGCATATGCATCGAGCCGCAGATCATGATGCGGTCGGTCTCGGGATTGAGCTTGTCGATGCCGAGATCGGTGTAGAATTTGCCCGAGCCGATCAGCGCGGTGATGCGGCCCATGCACTCGGAGGTCTCACGCGTCGTTGAATTGTAGAGCGTGACGCGGCCACCGGTCAGCTCGCCGATCAGCGGATCATTCTCCAGTGCGGCCACCAGCTCCTGGCCGTAGGTGAGTTCAGCATTGTCTCGGCAGGTATGGGTCAGGACCACCTGCTCGAACTTCTCATAGGTGTCGGGATCGCGCAGCAGGCTGGCGAAGGGCGCGATGCCGGTGCCTGTCGAGATCATGAACAAGCGCTTGGCCGGCGTCAGTGCGTCGACCACCAGCGTACCGGTCGACTTCTGCCGCATGATGACGGTGTCGCCGATCTGGATCTTCTGCAGCTCCGAAGTGAGCGGGCCGTCCGGCACTTTGATCGAGAAGAATTCGAGTTCGTCGTCCCAGGCAGGGCTGGCGATCGAATAGGCGCGGAACACCGGCTTCTCGGCATTTGGCAGGCCGATCATGACGAACTCGCCGGAGCGGAAGCGCAGCGACTGCGGCCGGGTGATGCGGAACGAAAACAGCCGGTCGGTATAGTGCTTCACCGAGACGACAGTTTCGGCATAGACATTGGCCGGTATCGGGAACTGCAACGGCCGGGCGCCGGCAGTGTTGAACGCGGATGTGGTGTCCATCAAACCTAACCTTCCGGGCCAGCTCAGCGCCCGCGCCAAATCTTCACCTGCGCGCCCGAACCGGTCAGGTTCCAGCGTGCCGTTTGCACACTCCGAAGCGGTAAGCTCTTGTGTCCGGAATTTATTAGTATACAAACGATATTTGCGTCAAGACGCCGCCGTAAAACAGCTTTCCAAACTGAGGCATGTAAGCAGTTCGGGCATTTCGGGTTTCGACAATGGAACAGAATTTTTCGGCGCAAGCTCTGGATTCGGCGGGCAGTGTCGTCGCCGGCATAGATGTCGGCGGAACCTTTACCGACCTGCTTCTGATCGACGGCCGTGATGGTGGCCGGGTGCATATCGCCAAAACCCCGACGACGGTCGACAACCAGGCCTTCGGCGTCGTTGCAGCGCTTGGTGCCACCGGCTTTCCCGTCGACGGCATCGACCTCATCGTGCACGGCACGACGACCACGACCAACGCCGTTCTGGAGCGCCGGTTGGCCAAGACCGGCATGATCACCACGCGCGGCTTTCGCGACGTGATCGAGCTAGGCCGGCGGACACGGCCGCAACCCTATGGAATGACAGGCACCTTCGTGCCGATCATTCCGCGCAATCTGCGGCTCGAAGTGTCGGAGCGGGTCGAAGCCTCGGGCGCGGTGCGCATCCCGCTCGACGAGGCCGAGATGCGGACAGCGATTTCACAACTGATCGCGGCCGGCTGTGAATCCCTCGTCATCCATTTCCTGCATTCCTACGCCAATCCGGCGCATGAGCGGCGCGCCGCCGAGATCGCCGCCGAGCTTTGGCCGAACGGCTACATCACGACGGGCCACGCGCTGCTTTCGGAAGCGCGCGAATTCGAGCGCGGGGTGACCGCTTCGGTCAACGCTTCGGTGCAACCGATCCTCGAACGTTATGTCGAGCGGCTGCGTAAGGAGCTGGCATCAAAAGGCTACGCCCGCGACTTCCTGATCATGAACGGCAATGGCGGCATGATCTCTGCCCGTTTTGTCACACGTGAGTCGGCCAAGACCGTCATGTCCGGCCCCGCTTCCGGCGTCATTGCCGCCGCCTATACGGGAAAACGCGCCGGCTTCGAAAACCTGGTCACCTACGACATGGGCGGCACCTCGACCGACGTGGCGCTGATCCGCAACGCCGAGCCGGCGGTGTCGAACGAGATCGAGATCGAATATGCCATGCCGATCCATGTGCCGATGGTGGCGGTGCATACGGTCGGCGCCGGCGGCGGCTCGATCGCCCGCGTCGATGCGGCCGGCCTGATCCAGATCGGCCCGGAAAGCGCCGGCGCCAATCCCGGGCCGATCTGCTACGGACGCGGCGGCTTGGAGCCGACCATCACCGACGCCAATCTGGTGCTCGGTCGGCTAGCGCCGAAAAAGCTGCTTGCGGTGGAAAACCCGGTCACCGTCGAACGCGTCACCGGCATATTCGAGGACAGGATCGGCCGCGCCACCGGCCTATCCGGCGTCGAGGCTGCGGGTGCGGTGCTGCGGCTCGGCAACGTGAAGATGGCCGGCGCCATCCGCATGGTTTCGGTATCACGCGGCCACGACCCGCGCGATTTCGCGCTGTTCGCCTTCGGCGGCGCCGGGCCGCTGCATGCGACGGCATTGGCGCGCGAGCTCGGCCTGCCCAAGGTGCTGGTGCCGGCGCGGCCGGGCATTACCAATGCGCTCGGCTGCGTCGTCGCCGACCTCAGGCACGACTTCGTCAACACGGTCAACCAGCCGGTGGCCAGTCTCGATGAAACCCAACTCCACGACACATTGGAACGGCACCGAAACGAAGGCGAAGAGCTGATCGGCAAGGAAGCGGTGAAGCCGGAAACGATCCGCGTCACGCATTCCGCCGACATGCAGTTCGTCGGCCAGACGCATATCATCAACGTGCCGCTGCCGTCGTCTGCGGTGACGCGCGAGGTACTGCAGCAACTGTTCGAGAAGGCCTATTTCGCCCGCTTCAAGGTCCAGCTGCCGGAAATCCGCGCCAATCTGGTCAACCTCAACACCTCGGTCACCGGCGTGCGGGCGGCGATCGATCTGTCGCGGCTGATCGACCCGGCTGGCCGCGCCAAGACGCTCGAAGAGGCGCGGCGCGAAATCCGGCCGGTCTGGTATGGCGGGCGCTGGTACGACACGCCGGTCTACAGCAGGGAAAAACTGCCGCTCGACGCCGTCATCATGGGGCCGGCGATCCTCGAGCAGATGGACGCCACCACCGTGCTGGAGCCGGGCGACCGGGCGCGATCGGATGCCGATGGCAACATCATCATCGATATCGGTGAGGCCTGAGATGGAAAAACTCGACGCGATCACCCTTTCGGTCATCCAGGCGGCCCTGCAGCAGGTCTGCGACGAAATGGACCTGACGTTTTCGCGCGCCGCGTTCTCGCCTGTCATCGCCGAGGCCAATGACCGTTCGGATGGCATCTATTCGGCGCTCGATGGTTCGCTGATCGCGCAAGGCAGCCAGGGCCTGCCGGTGTTCGTCGGCGTCATGCAGTATTCGACCAAAACCGTGATCGAGATGATCGCCGACGGACGCTGCCTGCCGCCCGAGCCGGGCGATATCTACATCGTCAATGACCCCTATCTCGGCGGCACCCATCTGATGGATGTGCGCTTCGCCATGCCGGTCTACCGGGACGGCAAGATATTCTGCTGGCTGTCGAACACCGGCCACTGGCCCGACATCGGCGGTTCGGTGCCGGGCGGCTTCTCCGCCTCGGCAACGGCGGTCGAGCAGGAAGGTTTGCGGCTGCCGCCGGTGAAGCTGTTCAAGAAGGGCGTGCTCGATCGCGAAATCTACGCCATCATCTGCTCGAACATCAGGGTTGCCGACCAGCGCATCGGCGACATCCGGGCGCAGGCCGCGGCACTGCTGATCGGTCAAGATCGACTGAACGGAATCCTGGATCGTTACGGGGATGAAACGGTCGTCGATGCGATCGCCGAACTGCGCCGCCGCGCCGCCGAACAGATGCGCGCGAACATATCAGCCATTCCCAACGGCATTTATCGGTCGCGGGCTTTTGTTGATTCCGACGGCGTGGTCAACGAGCCGCTGACTATCGCGCTGGCGGTCGAAAAACAGGGCGACACGCTCAGCTTCGACTTCTCGGGGTCGTCAAAGCCTTGTGCCGGGCCGATGAACAGCGTGCTGGCGACGACCTTGTCCTCGGTGTATCTCGCCATGCGCCATATTTTCCCCGACGTGCCGATCAGCGCCGGCGCATTCGAGCCGCTGATCGTCAAGCGGCCGGAAGGCACTTTCCTCGACGCCAAATATCCGCGTCCGGTGTCGGGCTGCGCGGCCGAAGTCTCGCAGCGCATCGCCGAGGCGGTGTTCGCGGCGATGGTACAGGCGCTGCCGGACAAAGTGACGGCGGCTCCGGCCGGCTCCAGCGGCAATTTCGCGCTCGGCGGCAACGATCCGGCCCGCGGCCGCGATTATGTCATGTACCAGATCTCCGGCGGCGGCTATGGCGGCAATGCCGGTCACGACGGCCTGACCAATGGCTGCTCGACCATCGGCATTTCCAAGTCGCCACCGGTCGAAATCATGGAGCAGGCCTTCCCGGTGCTCTACCGCCACTACGCCCTGCGCGAAGGCTCGGGCGGCGCCGGCAAGCATCGCGGCGGTTTCGGACTTGCCTATGAGGTCGAGATCCTGCGCGGCGACGCCCGCGCCTCCTTCGTCATGGATCACGGCCGCTTCGGCCCGCAAGGCGCGCTCGGCGGCAAGGACGGTGCGGTCAACACGGTGACCGTGTTCCGCGACGGCGAGGCGCATGTGCCTGCGCATCTCTCCAAGGAGCAGGACATCACGCTGAAGGCAGGCGACCGCGTGCGCGTCGGCACGCCGGGCGGCGGCGGCTACGGCGATCCGTTGCAACGGGACGCCGATCTGGTGTCGAGGGATGTCGCGCTGGGCTATTACACGCCCGCAGAAGCCGCCGAAAAGTTCGGCGTCGCTCTCTCGGCGGATGGATTGGGGATCGACCGCCACGGAAAAGAGGCGCGCCGGCTGACGGCGCGGCCCTGGATTTCCGTCATTTGCGGCCAACGATCAGTTGCGGTGGTCCAGCCTCGCGACCAGCCGGTCGCCGGCCCACTGGATGCCGCAGACCAGGGCGATCAGGACGATGACAACGGCGATCATGACTGACGTTTCGAAGCGTTGGTAACCGTAGCGGATGGCGAGGTCGCCGAGCCCGCCGGCGCCGATGGCGCCGGCCATGGCCGAGGCGCCGATAAGCGTCACCAGCGTCACCGTGAAGCCGGCGACGATGCCGGGCAACGCTTCCGGCACCAGCACCTCGCGAATGATCGTCCAGCGGTTGCCGCCCATGGCGCGCGCCGCTTCGATCAACCCGTGGTCGACCTCGCGCAGCGACACTTCGGCGATGCGGGCATAGTAGGGCGTCGCCGCGATCGACAGCGGCACGATCGCTGCCCAGGTGCCGATCGAGGTGCCGACGATCAGCCGCGTCACCGGGATCAGCGCAACCAGCAGGATGATGAAAGGCACCGAGCGGAAACCGTTGATGACCGCGCCAAGCGCGCGGTTCACCCACAGGTTTTCGGCGATGCCGCCGCGGTCGGTGGCGACCAGCGCCAGGCCGAGCGGCAGCCCGAAAACCAGCGAGATTAGGCCGGAGGCGGCCGTCATCAGGATCGTTTCCCAGATCGAACGGACGAGAAGCTCAAACAGAACCGGCGACATGGCCAAGCACCTCCACCCGCGCATTGCGGGCTTTCAAGAACGCGATCACCTCTGCCAGGTGAGCTTCATTGCTGCCGGCGATGGCCACGAACAGCGTCCCGACAGGCTGCTGCTGGACGTGATCGATGCCGCCATGCACGAGGCGGAACGAGCCGGGAACTGCCGAGGCAAGATCGGACAAAAGCGGGCTTCGCGCGGCCTCACCCGCCACGTCGATCCTGAGGATCGCTTCCACGCCGGCGTTCTGCGTTAGCCGGGTTGCGATCTCCGCCGGCAATTGCGGCCTGATGCCGCCGAGCAGGCTTTGCGTGATCGCCGACTTCGGATCGGCAAACACCGACCAGACCGGCCCTTGCTCGACGATCCGCCCGGCGTCGATCACCGCGACGCGGTCGGCGATCGAACGGATCACCTCCATCTCATGGGTGATGAGCAGGATGGTCAGGCCGAGCTGCCGGTTGATGTCTCTGAGCAAGGCAAGGATGGAGCGCGTCGTCTCCGGGTCCAATGCCGAGGTCGCTTCGTCCGACAGCAGCAGCGCCGGGCGCGCCGCAAGCGCCCGGGCAATGCCGACGCGCTGCTTCTGCCCGCCCGACAGCGAGGCCGGATAGGCTTTCGCCTTCTCCGACAGGCCGACGAGCTCGAGCAACTCGGCGGCGCGCGCCAGGCGTTCGGCCTTGGGCCGGCCTTCGATTTTGAGCGGCAGCGCTACATTGTCTTCGACCGTCTTGGCGGACAGCAGGTTGAAATGCTGGAAGATCATGCCGATGCGCCGGCGCAGCGGCTGCAATTCGCGCTCGCCGAGCCGGCTGATGTCGCGACCTTCGATGAAGACCTGTCCTGTATCCGGCCGTTCCAGGCCGTTCAGGCAGCGTATCAGCGTCGACTTGCCGGCGCCGCTGCGGCCGATGATGCCGAGGATCTCGCCCTGGCGCACGCTGAGCGATACGCCGTCCAGCGCCGCTGTCGCGCCAAAGCGGCGCTTCAGCTCGATTAGGCGTACGACATCGTCCGGTCCCGCGGCACGGTTGCCGGCGGAATGCATGACTTCGGCAACCGGGGCGAAATGCTGGTTCATGAAAGTTCCTGTTTAGTGTCCCGCAAACGCGATCGCGGTCCGCGTTGAAGCGCGGACCGCTTTATCACGCCGGGCTTCAGCGCCCAGTCGAGCTCGGCATCAATAGGCGCTGATGCCGGTTCCCTTGTAGACCAGGTCGAATTCGGCCTTCACCTTTTCGTTCTGATAGGAGGCGACCAATGTCTTTACCCAGGGCTGGTTTTCATTGCCGGCCCCGACCGCGATGAAGTTGCGGTAGGGATTGTCGGCCACCGCCTCCTGGGCGATGCGGTTCTCCGGCGTGAGCCCGCTCTTAAGCGCCCAATCCGTGTTGACCACGGCCCCGTCGAGGTCTTCCACCGAGCGCCCGACAATGCCGGCGTCAAGCTCCTTGACGACCAATTTCTTCGGGTTTTCGGCAATGTCGGTGGTCGTCGCCAGAATGCCGGTGCCTTCCCTGAGCTTGATCAGACCTTCGCTCTGCAGAACGCGCAGTGCGCGGCCCTCATTGGACGGGTCGTTCGGTACGCCAATGACCGCGCCTTCGGGCAGGTCGGCAATCCTTGTGTATTTCTTGGAATAGAGGCCGATCGGCCAAACCCCGGTATAGCCGACCGGCACGATGTGATAGCCCTGCGTCTTGATCTGATTGTCGAGATAGGGCTTGTGCTGGAAGGCGTTGGCGTCGATTTCGCCGCGTTCGAGCGCTTCATTCGGCTGGGTGTAGTCGTTGAACACCACGGTCTCGATCGTCAGTCCCCTCTCTGCCGCCTGGGCGGTGACGACCCGCCACACATCCTCGTCCTCGCCGCTCATGATGCCGACCTTGACCGCCGTCTTGTCTTCGGCGAAGGACGGCGCAGCAAGGCCGACAATCGCAACCGCCGACGCGAAAAGTACAGCCAGACCGGCGCGCCGGTTTATACTTGCGGAGAGAAATGAGCGCAAAGTGTTGGTGTTCCCAGACATGATCTATCCCATCGGTTCTGAAGTTGTTGCGGCCAGGCGGAGTGCCAAGCCTTCCCGGCATCATCGGGAATGCTGACCGTCGGATCAAAGCACCGAATTTCCCGCGAAATGCGAAGCCAGGAATATTCTCTCAAAGTTTCGGGCCTGGCGAGCACAGGGCGCGTGCTGGGATCATGCGTTATAAGCCAATGCTGGTTCAGAAATTGTCCAGGCGTCGTCTCCGCTACGAGGCCCGCCATGCATCGGAACGGCGGGCCTTTCTGCATTCGAATTGCCCAGCACGGGCAGCAGTTTGGGATGTCGACAATGCAGGGCGCGCCGCATGTCCCTTCAAAAAACGACGCGCATTGCTCACTGGATGACCTTCACGATCCTGCGTGTGCCCGGATCGACCAGGACGGTCTGGTTGTCGACGACGACGTAGCGGTATTTGACGTTGGGAACTTCATGAAGCTCGACGGTATCGGGCAGGGTCGAGCCGACATTGAGCTCCACGCCGGGAAGCTGGACGGACGCCAGGGGCTGCTTTTTCACATATTCGCGTACGATCGTCTCCTGCTGCGGTTCGATGACCACGTCCTGAGCGGCAGCGGCGCCAACACCCGCAAGCAGCAAGAACCCACCCGCGGCTGCCGAAAGATGCATTCTCATGATCGTCTCCTTTCGTCGTGAGCCACCTCTGCGCTGCGTCGCGTCATGCTGTTCGCAGCGGGGTCGCTATAGGCCGGTAACGTCATCAGGTGGAGCTTGTTCCGCCACTCGGATCGCTTGCCGTTTCCCTCCATTGTTTGGAACAAAGTTTTTTAGCCGCAGTTTTACGCGGTGAAGGGACGCATTTTCCAAGGAGATCTCTCATGAAAGGCGTTCTGATCACCAGCATGCTAGCAATCAGCGTCAGCTGCGGGGCTGCACTTGCCCAGACGCAGCAGTCGACCGATGACCAGTCCGGCGCCAATTGTGCAACCGGCACCGCCAACTGCCCAAATGGCGCCAAGATGGGCGAGCAGGCCCAGGGCAAGGCCGGCGCCACGACTGATCAACAGGCGCAGGGCAAACCGAAGCTGAAGACCGACGAGCAAGCCCAGGGCAAGGCCGGTGCCACGACTGAACAGCAGGCGACGGGCACCACCAAGATGAAGACCGACGAGCAGGCTCAGGGCAAGACTGGCCCTACGACTGAGCAGCAGGCCACGGGCACCACCAAGATGAAGACCGACGAGCAGGCTCAAGGCAAGGCTGGAACCACCACCACCGAGCAGGCCCAAGGCAACACGAAAATGAAGACCGAGGAGCAGGCTCAGGGCAAGACTGGGACCACGACCACCGAGCAGACTCAGGGCAATGCCTCGACGCAGACGCAAGACCAGAGTTCGACCGCTTCCATCAACAATGTGACCGTTGAACAGAAGACGGAGATCACGCAGGTCATCAAGGAGACCAACGTCCAACCGGTTTCCAGCGTCGATTTCGACATCTCTGTCGGTGTCGAGGTTCCGCGAAAGAAGGTCCGGCTGCATCGCCTGCCGGCGCGCATCGTCAAGATCGTTCCGGCTTACGAAAGCTATGAGTATTTCGTGCTCGCCGACGGCCGGATCGTCATCGTCGACCCGAATACCTACAAGATCGTGATTATCCTGACCTAGTCGTGGCCAGACGGTCTACCGTGGGTTGATGCACCAAAAAGCCCGCCGCGCAGCTCGGGCGGCGGGCTTTTCCGTACCCGGCTCCAGCGTCTGCAAATCGCAAATCAAGGTCCGTCCTCGGGGCGAGGAGCGAGCACGGTGTGATCGATGGTGTCGGGCAGGCAGGGACCGGGCACGCAGCTTGTTCGGACTGACGCGGTGGTAATGGCATCGATATCGGTGACCAGCACCATTCGCGCGTAGTGCCGCGGCCACAGCGGTTCTCCAAACAGGACGAAGACGCCGCCAACCATTAGCGCCAGCAACAAGAGTGCCGTTGCGTTTGCAAATATCTCGCCGTAGCGCATTGAGGTAACCTGTGCTGGCCGGAAGGCGATTCAGCCTGTGACAGCGGCGACCAGGACGGCGCCGAAAGCCGGCGCTACTATCCTTGAGGCCTCGCGAATGCCGCCTTCCATTGGATATTCCGCGGAATAGGGCGGGTGAATAACGGCACTCTCGGTGCTTTGTTCCCGGCCCGACGACAGCCGCTTCATTCATGCCGGGGCGTTTCCGTTGGCGAAGCCGCACGGTGTTCGCTCTCATTGATGCGCGGCAGCGAGATCCTTCACGTGACGTTCGTGCATTTGCAGCACCGGCAGCGTCTTCTTGGCAAACTCCTTCATCGCCGGATCGTCGCCGGAATTTGCGTAGGCGGAAAACAGCGCCACCGCTTCCTTATGCGCCTGGGTCTGCATGTCGATATATTTCGATTGGAAGCTGTCCCCGCTGGTCTCCTTGAGTTGGTCGAGCAGCGCCTGGTGCTTGGTGTCCAGCGGCGGGCCGGCTGGCTGGGTGGCCGAAGTCGTCTGACCCTTGCTGAGCGCCGCCTTGAAGTCCTCGCCGGCCTTGGTGTGGTCCGTGATCATTTGCGCCGCGAATGCCTTCACGTCGTCGGCCTTCGCCTGGGTCTGCGCAAGCCGGCTCGATTCGATTTCAAATGTATTGGCAATGGGCACGGTCTTGATGAACGTCGCGGTGTCAACCTTGCTCATGGTGTCGGTCGTCAGAGGCGTCAGCGTCGCCGATTGGGCGAAAGCAGCCAAAGATGCGCCAGCCATCATCGCTGCCGCAGTGATGGATAGAAGGGTTTTCATGGGGATTCTCCGAGGCTGATGTCATCCCTCCGATGGCTCAACGCGGAAGCTGCGGCGAGGTTGCCTGGTCGTGGGGGCCACAGCCCCCGCGACGCCAAACAATGGTTTGGAAACGCAAAACAAAAGACGCCGGCTGCGTCCGGCAAAGTGCAACGCAAGCCACGAGATCGTACGGAATCGTACAAGCTCTTTCGCTTTACCGCAGTCTTGCTATCGTTGGCTGGGAGAGATGGGTGGAGGCTTCCGTGGGGCAGATCAAGTCGCCGCTTGGAATCGGTATTGATACCGACAAAGCCGTCCATACCGTCATGGCCGACTACCATCCGGGCGATATTCTCTCGACCACCGTCGTCATAGCCGATTTGCGCAAGCGCTTTCCCTGCTTCCGGCAAACCGACGAGGAGCTGGTTGGCTTCATCGTTCGGGCGCTGGACGGTCGGGAGATCGCGGTCAGCTTCGACCACCGCGGCCGTTAGGCGGCTGATCTTACGGCAACCGGCCGCGGAGCCTATGCTCCGCGGCCTCGTCAGGCTGTGGCGCTTACTTGCCGCAGTGGTTGTCGTTCACCGTCGGCGCCATCGTGCCCGGAGCCTTGCCGGTCGCATCGGGCAGAGCCCCTTGCGGGCCAGGCGGGCAATTCCGGTCGGCATTCGAATTCGTCGTTGAGAAATCGCGAATGCTGTTGGTGATGGTCGAATCCGTGCCGGTATCAGGGCCGCCATTATCCGGCACTACGACCGTCCGCCCGCTCCCGTCGGCAGCGGCTCCGGAGGGATCGCCGACGTTCTGGGCCATCGCTGACGTGGCCAGACCGATCGTAAGCGCCGAAGCTGCGAGTATTTTCGTGAGCATGATGCTTCTCCTTTTTACGAGGGTCGTCGCGTTGCGACTACGAAAACAACCGTTCGGGCGGGCGAAGGTTCCGACAAATTCCCCATGAAATTCAGCATGTTCTCAGGTGTTCAAGGCGGCCGCCATGCCATTCTCGGCTGGCATGCTTCTGTGGACTTTTCTAACGGCACAGCCCGGTATTTTGCTCGCCGCATAAGCGTACGCCTTACGTCCCGCCGGAACAGGAATGCTCCTTGTGAGTTCATACCTTTGTACGTTCATACCTTTGTACAATGCGACGCGCTGATGCGAATGGCGGCAGCGCAAACAAGGAGAGCAGACATCATGGGCCTTGGAACCATTCTCATCATAATCTTGGTCCTTGCCTTGCTTGGCGGCTTCAGCGGCTTGGGCGGCGGACCGTTCTATGGCACCGGCTATTACGGTGGTGGCGGCCTAGGCCTGGTGCTGCTTATCGTCATTATCCTGGTCCTGCTTGGGCGCATTTGAATGCATGTCGCGCAAAAGCATGCCCTCGGGCTTGAACCGAGGGTGTGCAGCGGTTTTGTGATAGCGACGTGCATAAAACAGGAACCTAAAGCACATCGCATGAGGCCAGTCGAACGCGACGGGCCTTAGTGTCACGCTCGCGACAAAAACGCCTGCCGCTTGGCAACAAGCGCCGGGCGTTTTGTCGTGAAAAGACAAGATTTCCACGATCCTTGGCCAACCAGGACCTTGGCTAAAAAGGGTGACTCGGTGCCGAACCTTTCGGCACCGAGGACACCACCATAGCAGCAGCTTAGTGTTGGCGATCGGCGGCCAGCGCTTCTTTCAGATCGGCGCTGAGCACACCCTCGTTGAACAGCGACATGATACGTGCGGCCAACCGCTCGCGGACAGGACTGTCGTCCGCAACACCCAACTCGCGGCAGCAGTCGTCGAGCGCTTTTTTCAGCACGCTCAGTTCGGCTGGAGTTGCTGCACCTTGCATCGACATGCCATCCTCCCTTGAAAAAGGGCGAAAGCGCGAAGCGTCTTTCAAGCGTCCACTCGCCATGTCTTGTGGACGACACCAATTCAATTAGCGCCGCTTTCGTCCAAACTCAATGTACGGAAATTACCAAGCAGACAGTTTGGGAACGACTGCCTTGCACCTGCATTGTTGCTGCGATCCAACCCACCCCTCATTTGGATCATTGGGCGTAGCCCACGACGCCCGAATGGAGCCCGTTGCATCCCTCGCGACGGGCTCTTTCGCATCCGGTGACCTCAATTGTCGTTTTCGTACCAAACGGTCTTTGGTACGTTTCCAACTCTAACTTTCAGTCGGATGTTTTCGTAGGCAAGCGGCAGGAGAAACTGCCGTGCATCGATTCATTTTTTTATTTAGTAGGCTCCATACCTTTGAGTCCATATATAAGCGCTATCGTCCGCAGGTTATACCGGGCGCGGACGGCTGGGAGATAAGAAAGCTCTTGCCCTGTTTTGGGGCTAGCTATGTCTGATCCAGCAATTTCCGATAGAACTCTATACAGAAACAAGCTGTTGCGCCGGATGAGCGCCGACGATTTCGCCTCTCTCGAGCCGCACATCGAGCGCTGTTCGCTGGAGTTACGGCAATCGCTCGAAGTGTCCGGATCGCCGATCGAGGCCATTTATTTCCTCGAGGACGGCATCGGTTCGGTGGTTGCGAAAATGCCGAACGGCAGCGATGCGGAAGTTGGCCTTGTCGGCTTGGAAGGTATGACCGGCTCGGCCCTGATAATGGGCGACGACCGTACGGTCCATGATTGCTATGTGCAGCTGGCCGGAGAGGCCGCCAGGATCGACGCCGAGCCGTTCAAGGCGGCGCTGACGCAAAGCCCGACGCTGCGGCTGTTCTTGCTGCGCTACGTGCAATATCTGCATGTCCAGACTGGCTATACCGCGCTGGTCAACGCACGATCGAAACTTGAAGACCGGCTGGCGCGCTGGCTGCTCATGTGTGACGATCGGGTGGACGGCGGCCGGCTGACGATCACTCACGAATTCCTGTCGATCATGCTTGGCGTAAGGCGCCCGGGCGTCACGGTCGCGCTGCAGCTGCTTGAGGGGCGAGGGCTCATCCGGTCCCGCCGCGGCGAAATTATCATCCGCGATCGCGATGGTCTCGTCGCACTGGCCGATGGCGGCTACGGCCTGGCGGAGGCCGAATATACCCGCCTGGTCGAGCATATCGGCGAGCGCTGACGGCACTTTCCTCGCCGATTGCTGCCGCAGGTCGAGACCCCTTGCGACACTAGACAGCGGGGTCCGAAAAAATTTTCGAAGCTCCCGGACCGTCAGGGAACTTGTTTCCCGTCGGAGGGTTATGGGACGCCTCTACTTTGCGAGGCGGCACGAACCATTCGGGAGAGGATCATGGCGACCACGAAAAAGGCCGCGAAGGCGGCAAGCAAGGGCCTTGAGGATCTGTTCCTCGACGGGCTCAAAGACCTCTACTACGCCGAGAAGAAGATACTGAAAACGCTGCCCAAAATGGCCAAGGGCGCGGAGTCGGAAGAAGTGACCGCCGCCTTTGAGAAACACCGCATGGAAACCGAAGGACATGTCGACCGCCTCGAGGAGGTGTTCGAGAAATTCGGCAAGCCGGCCCGCGGCAAGACCTGTCCGGCGATCGACGGCATCATCGAAGAGGGCTCGGAAGTGCTCGAGGAGTATAACGGTGCTCCCGCGCTCGACGCCGGGCTTGTCGGCGCGGCGCAGGCTGTCGAACATTACGAGATCGCTCGCTACGGCACTTTGATCGCGTGGGCGGAAGAACTTGGCAAGAGCGACGTTGTCGAGCTGCTCAGGGCAACCCTCAAGGAAGAGGTCGCGACCGACGAAGCGCTTTCCAAGCTCGGCGAAAGCGGCGTCAACGAACGAGCAATGCAAGAAGCCGCTTGATCTCAAAACCACAACCGAGCCTCGGAAATGGTTGCCAAGGCTCGGTTGGCCGCGGCGAACCGATGAATTCTGCATTGGTCCGTCATGAACGGTAGAGCGGGCAGCAAGAGCCTTGAAACGGTGCCTCGGAGCGGACTTACTCGATCTGCTCGAACGTACATTGCCGGGGTTCCTTGTCCGGCCGCCAGCGCAACAGCTTGGTACCGTGCCGGAACCGGTCGCCTGTCACATGGTCGAAACGAACCTCGACCACCAGTTCGGGTTTTATGGGCTCCCATTGCCCGCTGCGCTCCGTGCTCCAGCGGCTTGGTCCGCCCGGCGCCTTGCCGGTGAAACCCGGTTTGGCCCGCAGTTTTTCCAGCCGCCTGGTCAGCGCCGCCCGGTCGTCCTTGCCGATGGTCGAGGTGAAGCCGACATGGTCCAGCCTGCCTTCATTGTTGTAGAGCCCGAGCAGCAGGGATCCGACTTCGTTGCTGCCGGCGAGATAGCGAAAGCCGCCGACCACGCAATCCGCGGTGCGCAGCCGCTTGACCTTGACCATGGCGCGCTCGCCGGGCCGGTATGGCTCGGCGATCAGTTTTGCAACGACGCCGTCGGTCGAGCCGTGGCCGGCGCCCTGCAGCCAGCGCTCGGCGGTGGCGGCGTCGTGCGTATATCTGGACAGGTGCAGTGCGGGCCGTGCCGCCGACGCCACAAAGGCCTCAATCGCCTGCCTCCTGGTGGTGAGAGGCTCTTCGATGATGATCCTGCCGCCGGGTTCGGCCAGCATGTCGAACAGGACCAGCATGGCAGGCGTCTCCAGGCTCAACTTGCGGATCCTGCTTTCGGCGGGATGAAGGCGCATTTGCAGGGCCTCGAACGAGGACGATCCGTCGACCTCGATGACAATCTCGCCGTCGGCAACAAACCGTCGCGAGCTCACGTCCCGCAGCACCGCGACCAGTTCGGGAAAATAGCGGCCAAGCGGCTTGCCCGATTTTGCACGCAGATCGACGGCATCGTCGCCCTTGAACACGAGGCAGCGAAAGCCGTCCCATTTCGGTTCGTACTGCCAAAGCCCGTCGCCGCCAGGAATTGCGTCGGCGGCTTTGGCTTCCATCGGACGAAGGTCGAGCGGCAACGGAAATGCGGTCATGGCTGGTCCGCGCCCCGCTGAGGCATTCGCTATCGCCGTCGGCCATTCCCCTGTGCCCCGCTTTGCCGCCTCGGCGCCTTGCGGCCGGTTTGGTCGGGTGAAGGCGACCGCGGATAGACCTCGCCGAACCCACCGATCTCCTTGGTGATGCGATAGGCCAGATAAGCGACGGCTCCGGCAAGCAGCAAGCGGACCATGACTGCAAATCCTTCGTTGGCGTGAACCCACCAACCCGCAGGCCGAAGGTTTTGTTCCGCCGCTGCCCATCGCCGGGGTGAATCGTCGGCGGCGCAACCAAAATCCAGGCGCATCGTTTGTTGCTTATCGACGAAAAGAATTTGCGATGAAGACGCTCTTGCCCTTGTTCGCTTTGACCATGGCGCTATTCCTGGCCAGCCGCGCTTGGCCTGACGGGTGACCGCGATGGTCCTCGTTGTTCCGGTCTGGCAGGACATCGCGGCACGGTTGCTTCTGACCGCGCTCGCCGGCCTGTTGATAGGCCTCAACCGCGAGGCGCGCGGGCACGCGGCGGGGCTACGCACCACCGTGCTGGTCGGGTTAGCCGCTGCCATCGCAATGATCCAGGCCAGCATTCTGCTGGGGACCGTAGGCAAGCACCCGGATTCGTTTGCATCGATGGACGTCTTGCGCTTTCCGCTGGGCGTGCTGACCGGCGTCGGCTTTATCGGCGGTGGCGCCATTCTTCGCCGCGGCAATCTTGTCAGCGGCGTCACCACGGCGGCCACGTTGTGGGTGATGACGGCAATCGGATTGGCTTTCGGTGGTGGCCAATACGGCTTGGGCGCGGCCGGCACGGCGCTGACGCTGGCCACCTTGCTGGTCCTGAAATGGGTGGATCTTCGAATGTCGCGCGAACACCACGCCCAGTTGGCGGTGACGTGGAAGGCCGCAGCCCGACAGGAACTCGATACGATGATCGGGCCGCTTGGCTACCGGGCACGCCTCGTCGCGATAGAGAGGCGCCCGGATATCAAGGACCCCGTATTCTCGTTCGAGATCAGTTGGAGGCGGCCGGACACTGGCGCACCGCCAATGGATCTGCTGGCATCGGTGGGCGAGCATTGCGAGATCCAGAAGTTTGATCTCCTCAGCGAACCTGCCCGCTAGAGCGGTTCATCGTTTCACGGAAACGCCGGCTTGCAACGATCGCGGCCTGAATTCAGGCCATCGCTTCTTCGCGGCGCTTTCGATATCTATCTATCTGTCGAGGCAGGACTCAAGGAGCAAGCAAAAGAGCGTGGCACAGCGATCGGGAAGTGCTGATCTTCCACTTCACGGCGGGCGCGTACCGAAATGGCTCGGCGACCGCATGACGCGGCTTGGCGCGGTCATGTGCGAAGCGATCATCCACCATTACGGCCGCGATGAACTGCTGCGCCGGCTGGCGCATCCGTTCTGGTTCCAGTCCTTTGGCGCCGTGATGGGGATGGACTGGCACTCTTCCGGCATCACCACCAGCGTCGTCGGAGCGTTGAAGCGCGGCCTGTCGCCGCTTTCCGGCGAACTCGGCATCCACGTTTGCGGCGGCCGCGGCGCGCATTCGCGCAAGACCCCGCATGAGCTTGCCCTGATCGGTGAGCGCGTCGGCCTCGACGGGCAAGGCCTCGCGACCGCCAGCCGGCTTGTCGCCAAGGTGGACAGCGCTGCGGTCCAGGACGGTTTCGATCTCTATCTGCACGGCTTTATCGTCACCGACGACGGCAAGTGGGTGGTGGTGCAGCAAGGCATGAACGGCGACAGCAAGGTGGCACGCCGCTATCACTGGCTGTCCGAGGGCCTGACGAGCTTTGTCGACCAGCCGCATGCTGCCATCGAGGGCGCCAACCAGGGCGAGATCGTCAACCTGACCGACCGCCGCGCCGAAGCGTCGCGCCAGGGACAACTGGACCTTCTGCGCGACCTTGGACCGGATCGCATCGTGAGGGAACTTGCCGCTTTGGAGCGGGGTTCAGCGCCAGCGCCGGAGCCGGCACAAAAGCTGCTGCCGCATCTGGTGATGCCGGCGCACCACGATGTACGCGAAAGCGATGTCGTCATGCGCCGCCTGCACGGCAACATCGCGGCGGCGGCCGAGCGCGGCCCGACAGATTTCGCCGGGCTTCTCCTGGTGCCCAATGTCGGCGCGCGCACTGTGCGGGCGCTGGCGCTGGTCGCCGAAGTCGTGCATGGCGCGCCGTGCCGCTTTTCCGATCCCGGACGTTTCTCGCTGGCGCATGGCGGCAAGGACAGGCACCCGTTCCCGGTGCCGCTGAAGGTCTATGACGAGACGATCGGCGTACTGAAGTCGGCAGTGCAGAAGGCCAGGCTCGGCCGTGACGAAGAGATCGGCGCGTTGCGGCGGCTGGACGACCAGTCGCGGCAGGTGGAGCGCTATGTCACCGGTCCAAGCCTGAAGGAAATCGTCGCCGGGGAGTTCGAGCAATCGCATCTGCTCGGCGGCCGCAGCGTTTTCGGTTGGGAAGGCGCCCCCGAGAAAGCCGCAGTTAAATCAGCGAAGTGATCGGGTCGGATCAAGCCTCCAAGTCGATCAGGGCGACGCCGAGTTCGGGACGGTGCCTCCGGCGCAGATGGCCAGGCGTCTCCACCAATGTGACCTCGAGCGTCGGCCGCACGATGCCGTCCAGCAGATGACCGCCCCTCGTGGTGCCGTCACTCAATCCAAGGACTGCGTGGACGTGCAGGCTGGGCCTGCCGTCGTCGCCGATGGCAACATCGCCGATCGCGCTCAGCACTTCACACTGTTCCCGGACGGGGATTTTCCGGTAGGTCCTTTCGCCAGGGTCGAACCAGCCGACGGTTGCGCTTTCGAAAGCGCCAAGCGCGGTCAGCGACGCACTGCCGACGCCACGGTCGACCGCAAACGACGTCAGCTGCGCAAACGCCTCTTCGCCGGGATCAAGCACAACGACGAACGTTCTCTGTCCGGCGCTTTCGGCAACAAGCTGTGATTTCATGATTTCGCTCCAGCCGTCAGGAATTCAAATCCACCACACCAGCCATGCCAGCAAGACGAGACCCACCAGGCCGGCGATGAAAATGATCCGGCGCGCCCGCGTCCGCAGGATGATCTCGCCCTGCCGCGCCTGTTCCGCCGAAAAGACAGGACCATCCTTGTCCCGGTCGTTGCTCATCCATCGTCTCCTTCCGGGGGCACTTGTTCGGCATTGAATAGATCGGGCGCCCGATAGAACACAATCTCGTTTGGCGGATGAGGTTCCACGGCTGGGCAGCGTCTGCATCTATTCCTTTGGCGCGGTTGCGGGCGCGGTATAGCGGCGGCGCACGGCGTCGAGGACGTGGTTGCGGCTCTCTTGCGCCGAAAGTGTGCCGTCTTTCTCCGCTTCGGCCGTTTCGCATGCCAGTTCCTTGTCCCTGATCTGGTGGCGAAACCATTCGGAATAGTCGCCGGCGCGCAGATGATGTTCCCAGGTCTTGTCGTCGATGCCTTCGGCGATCTGGGCGAAAATCATCAGATTATGGGCGCGGAGGTTCATCGCATTGTCGGGGCCGCGGAAATAGAAGCTGCCCTTCTCGTCGAGCTGACCCTCGGCATATTTTCGGCTGTGGCGCTTGAGCGACTGTCGCGGCTCGATCGGCTCGACCATGGCAGGCTTCTTGCGCGCCTGCGGCCGCCAGAACAGCACGCGCTCGTCTTTTGGAGAGTTCAGGTCCTTGTCCTTTGGCGGTTCGGTGCCGGTCTCGCGACAGAACGTCTTGATGACCTTTTTCGCCTTGGGACCGAGTGCGATGACGGCGGTGACCAGCCGCAATGCCTCGGTTGAGATCGCGTCCGGATGAACCGTGATCAGGATCGTGCCCGGCAATTCCATGGCCAGCACCATTGGCGTGTCGTCGCGCCGCTTCGGCAACAGGTGATGCGCCTCGTCGATGATCAGCCAGTGTGGTCGTGCGGTGCGGAAGCGAACACCGCCAAGGCCCGGCAGCAGGTCGGCAAAGAAGTCCGGCCGCTCGTTGACGCGCAGCGCCAGGCCATTGACGACCAGATTGTTGTCCGGCTTCTCCAGGAGATCGAGCAGTTGCGTCTTCGTCGGCGCGTTCGAGCCGTCGCCCAGCCGGACGGCGCCTTCGAGGCCGTCATAGTCGCCTTCCGGATCGAAGATGCAGAACTGGAACTTTCTCTCGACGAAGCGCTCCGTCAATGCGGTCGCCAGGGTCGATTTGCCGATGCCGGAGCTGCCGGCGATCAGCACCGTATCGGTTGGCGATAGATACACCTCCTTGCCATCCTCCGAGCCAAGCAGAATGCCGTCGCGGCTTGGCACAAGCTCGCGGTCGCGCTCGACCACCTTGGCGATCAGCTCCTCGACGCCTTTTCCGCGCGCGCCGCGTGTCACGAGATCCGCCGTACTCTTGACTGCCGGCAGTGCGTTGTCGACGGCGACGCTGAAGCCGCAGGCGCGCAGGAAGGCATGGTCGTTTTCGGCGTCGCCGACACCGACGACGTTGTGCGGCGACAATCTGAGGTCCTGAAGCGCGGCTGTCAGCCCCGTCGCCTTGTTGATGCCGCTGGGCAGGATCATCACCGCGCCTTTGTTGAAAATGATTTCCAGCTCCAGCCCCAATTTCTGGATGACCTCGAGCGCGGTAGTCTGATGCGGTTCCCAGGTTGCGACGATCGAGCGTCCGACCGAAAGCGGTTTGACACCGCGTTTCCTGAGTTTGGCGATGAACTCGGGGGCGGGCGGCGGAGATATCGTCCGCTCCTCCTCGCTGGCCGGCGTGTAGATCAGCGCCCCGTTTTCCGCGACCACCTTGTCGAAGATCGCGACTTCGGGAAAGACGCGTTTGAGGTCGGGCAGCTCGCGCCCGGTCACGAGAATGAGTTTGCGGCCGCTCTTCTTGAAGCGTTCAAGCGCCGCAAGCGTCTTCTCGGCAACGAGCCCTTCATGCGCCAGCGTGCCGTCATAGTCAGTGGCCAGGGCAATGAAATACATGCCGTCAGTAGCCGCCGACGATCGGCAATATCTCGCCGGTGATGTAGCTCGAGCAGTGTGGCGAGGCGAGGAACACGTAGGCCGGCGCGATCTCTTCCGGCTGCGCCGGCCGCTTCATCGGCGTATCGGCGCCAAATTTCGAGACATCGCCGGCTTCCTTGTCCGAGGGGTTGAGCGGCGTCCAAACCGGGCCTGGCGCCACGGCGTTGACCCTTATGCCCTTCTCGACAAGGTTGCCCGAGAGCGCGCGGGTGAAGGCATGAATGCCGCCCTTGGTCATGGAGTAATCGACCAGTTGCTTCGAGCCCTCGATGCCGGTCACGGAGCCGGTATTGATGATCGCCGAACCGGCTTTCATGTGCGGCACGGCCTCCTGCGCCATGTGGAAATAGCCGTAGAGGTTGGTCTTCAGCGTCGTGTCGAAATGCTCCTCGGTCAGCTCGCTGAAATCGCTGGAATGGATCTGGAAAGCGGCGTTGTTGACCAGCACGTCGATCCGCCCAAACTCCTGTACGATCTCAGCCACCGCGTTGTGGCAGTGGTCGCGTTCGCTGACGTCGGCCTTGATCAGGATGCAGCGCTGGCCTTCCGCTTCGACGGCCCTTTTGGTCTCTTCGGCGTCCTTGTCCTCCGAGAGATAGATGATCGCCACATCGGCGCCTTCACGCGCATAGAGCACGGCCACCGCACGGCCGATGCCTGAGTCGCCGCCGGTAATGACGGCCACTTTACCGTCGAGCTTTTTCGATCCGATATAGTACGGCGCATCGTAAAGCGGTGCCGGCTCGATCGCCCATTCATGCCCCGGCTTCGGCTGGTGCTGCTCGGGGAAGGGCGGCTCGGGATATTTGCGGGCACCGGCCTGCATAGCGCCTTTTTGCTTGCCATTGGACTTGGACTTGTCTCTCTCGTCGATGCGGCGCTGGATGTGCCGTTGCTTGGCGGCCTCGCCGGCGATTTCCGATTTCATCTGCATGGTCATCTCCCTGGCTTGAAACCCAACAACGCGTGTCCGGCGAAAAGGTTTATGCGACCAGGTCGTTCCTTCAGCCCGGGCGGATCGTGCGGAGTCTAACCCACGGCACCGGCTGCAGTACGGACCCGCTGAAAAGCCTAGGAGATTGCGGCTCCCTCAGCGGCGCATTCGTTCGACCCGCCCTGAGTCACAGATTGTTCTGCAGGGTCGCCGGCCCGTTGGCTCCATCCGTCCTATTCATGTCGCGCCCCTTGCCGTTGAGCTGCCTGGCCTCGTCCTCGGCTGCGTCTTCAAGCTTGGCGACGAGCAGGTCCTTGAGGTCGCCAACCTCTTCCTCGATGTCTTCTATGGGCACGCCGGCGTCGGCCGCCTCTTCCTTGCATTCCCTGGCGAGGATTTCCGCCTCCTTTTCAAGCTTGATCGAAGGCGGCGGTAGATGAACGTTTTCGTGGATCCAGTCCTGCAAGAATTCTATCGCACTAGCACTCATGGCGCTCACCTATAGCGGCAACCTGTAGTGCACATTAACGTACGTGCTGCAAAATGGATGCTTGGTAACGCCGGATTTCGAATAGCGACACTTGACGATAGCGTGATCGCCTAGGGCTAGAGCTTCTGCAGCCAAATGGGATCACTTGGCGTCGCGGAAATGCGGCTAGCCAGACAGTTGGAGCGGGATCTAATTTGAAGGCATCCCGCCCTTAGGACGTGTTGCGCCGCCGCGCCGGTGTTGCTCGACTAGGATCGCCAGACAGCCGACCATCGTCGTCCGCAGCAGCCGGTCGCGTCGGCCACTCAGCGGCGCGGTCGGCGCGCATTTTGCGTTTATGCGCCATCCAGAACGGCAAGAGCTCAGCAAGAAAACTGTATATGGTGGTCTTCATAGGCATGCTCCGGATACGGCTTACAACTCGTGATCCCCGAGTTGCGTTCCGACAAAGCGTTCCGTTCCGACAATGAGTTGCAAATCCGTCGCTTTTACAATTGCGATTCGATCGGCAGGCATCCAACCAGCGCTGCAACGATGCGCCGATAGAGACTGGCCTCGGGTTCACGCGAATATTGCCGCATCTCGCCATCCGCCATGCCGAGCCACCGCAAGGCGCCTTTGTCCAGGACCAGCTGATAGCTCGTCTGCGGTGATTTTTCGTGCTCGAACAGCCGGCGCAACTCCATCACCAGATTGGTATCGTGGAAAAGCACGCCCATTTCCGCATTCAACGACACCGAACGTGGGTCGAAATTGAAGGAACCGACAAACCCCAGCGTATCGTCGACCGTGAAGGCCTTGGTGTGGAGGCTGGCTCCCTTTGAACCGAAAACGGAGATGTTGGCCTGACGGTCGAAGGGCTGCAATTCGAAAAGCTGGATACCCTTTTTAAGCAGCTTGCGGCGGTATTTGGCATAGGCGCCGTGCACGGCGGCGACGTCCGTCGCGGCGAGCGAGTTGGTCAGTACTGCAACCTCGGCGCCACGGCCCACCAGCTTCGACAGGATGGCCAACCCGGTGCGGCTGGGGATGAAATAGGGCGAGACAATTTCGAGGCGCTGCCTGGTGGCCGCGATAGCGGGAAGCAGCTCCTTGGTCAGCCAGTTCCTGCGCCTTTTGCCGCGCACCTTTTCCGGCGGATCGGAAATGACGCGAACGCCTTTCGTCCAGCAGACGTCGCTGTGTGCTGCAATGAACTCCGTGATCGTGCGCCAGGCACTGAGGCTGTTCAACAGCCGGCCGTCCGCGGTCGCGTCGGGATTGTCGAGGAAATCGGCGCGCGAGCCCGCCGCAGCTGGACTGAGCAGCTGGATCGGCGTTGCTGCCTCGCAATTCCAGAACGCCTCGAAGATCTGCATCGTCTGCCCTACGGCAGGACCGAGAAGCAACAGGTCGAGATCGCGAAAATTCGTCTCCGCAGCGTCGAAATAGGCATCGCCGATATTTCTTCCGCCGACGATGGCCAAGCCCTCATCGGCGATCCAGGCCTTGTTGTGCATGCGGCGGGTCATCGCAAACAGCCGGGCGACCATCTCCAGCGAGCGAAAGATGCTGCCGTTCCTCATGCCGCTCGGGTTGAACAGCCTCAGCTCGATGTTCTTGTAGCTGTTGAGCGCCAGGTAAGCGGCGTCGCTGTTGCGCGGATTTATATCGTCCAGCAGCATGCGGACGCGGACACCGCGCTCCGCCGCCTTGACGACCTCCTGCATCAGCAGCCGGCCGCTATGGTCGTCGTGCCAGAGATAGTACATCAGGTCGAGGCTGCTTGTGGCACTGCGCGCAGCAAGGATTCGCGCGGCAAACGCGTCATAATTGTCGGCGATCAGCAGCAGCCCGCTATTGCCGGCAGCGATCTTGTCCCGGGCAAACCGCGAAATGGCTGTATCCATGAAGTGCACCGGCAAACATCAGCGAAGCAAACCGTCTGAAATCTGACTAACAACCCTTCAGGGTCATTCTGGTTGCAGTCGCGGCTGACGTATCGCGTCCAGGTTCAGCCGGGCCTTGATCGGCAGATGATCGGAAGCCCGTTGCGCCAGCGGCGTCTTGTGCACCTCGATGCTGGAAATCAGGTGCGGCGGCCTGGCCAGGATGCGGTCGAGCGCAAACAGCGGAAAGCGCGACGGAAAGCTCGGCAGAACCGCATCGATCGGACCGAAATGCGGAAGCAGGGCCAGCAGCGAAGACCTGTTGCGGACGCGCCATTCGTTGAGGTCGCCAAGCAGGATTGTTGGCCGCAGAACCGGGTGCGTGGCTTCGACCAGCGCGTTGGCCTGCTGCGAGCGCGACCGCCGCAGCAAGCCAAAATGTGCGGCTATGATCCTGAGCGAAACGCCCTTCAGTTCCAGGTCCACGATGACCGCACCGCGCGGCTCGAGGCCGGGCAGCCGGAGCTGGTTCACGCTTTCGACCACGCCACGGCGTGCCAGGATCAGATTTCCGTGCCAGCCATGGCTGCGGCGGTTTTCCGGGACATGGGTGGGGACGAGATCGCTGTCCCGCTCGAGCGCTGCGAGATCCAGCAATCCCTGCCTGCTTCCGGTTCTTTCGTCGGCCTCCTGCAAGGCAATGATATCGGCATCGAGTTCCCTAACCACGGCTGCGACCCGCTCCGGATCGAACCTGCCGTCGGTGCCGACGCATTTATGCACATTGTAGGATGCGACCGTGGTGCACGAAATTTCATTGCCGGGCGCGGCAAACCGCGGCACTTCCCTTCGCAGCGCAGCGCCAAGCGACCTTGGAAGGGTAGGCGATCGATCCAGCATGTGATCCATTTGCTGTTGAGTCGGTGAGTGGCGGCCATTGCGATTATGGCGCGTGCGGAGGTCTGAAACAACGGCGACCTTGCAAAACCGTTCCACCACCGGCCTCGGCGCGCCCGCCGTCTGGAACCCTGACGGGCAACAACACGTTTCGGGAGGGCAGCGCAGTCAACGGAGAAGTCGAATGCAGCCCTTAGCCGCAAATTCCGCCCCCCGGCCAGGCCCGCTCAGCATTGTCCCGTTCGACGGAACCGTAACCGTTCGGTTCTCCGACGCGATTATTGCGTCGAGCGACCGGGCAAAGCTGCTCTACGAAGACGGCCATGATCCTGTCTTCTACATACCCTTCGAGGACATCTATTTCGACCTTCTGGAGAAGGCGAACACAACGAGCCACAGCCCGCTGAAGGGCACGGCAAGCTATTGGCGTGTTCATGCGGTCGGTTCGTCGGCAGAAGACTTCATGTGGGCCTACGAGACGCCCGACACCCCGGCATTGGCGATCGCCCGCCACGGCGCGTTCGATCCCGGCAGGGCGCGGATCGAGGCCGATCCCGCGGAGGACAAGCGGCATACGCCGCACGTCACCGAATAGATCCAAATCAGCGACAGGCGCCAGCCTTCCGTCAGCTCGAGAACTCTTCTCTGAGAATACGCAAGCCGTCTTCGTATTTCGCTGTCGACGCCCCGATCTGCCGTGCCTGCCATAGATTGTCGACAAGATCGGCGCGCTTGACCGGCAATGCCAACGGATTGACCGCGGCCCTGCGAACGAAAGCGGCATCGTCCTCGTTCGGCAGCCGCGTCATGGCGTCGATGGCAGACACGATGGACGGCCCGAACCCGGCCGCCTCAAGCCGGTCGCGGTTCCAGCCGTCGCCTTTTTCGATGACATCGTGAAGATAGGCAATGGCTTTCTGGTCGAGCGTTTCGACGGCATCGACGACCCGGCGGCAATGTTCGATATAAGGCCGCCCTGTCTTGTCCGTCTGCCCGGCATGAGCCTGTTCGGCGATTTTTGCTGCGCGATAAAGCACGCTCATTGGGTCGATCCCCGTAACGAACAGCGCATGTCCTGGCGCACCAACGCGCCATCGTCAGTGCGAGTTCCTACGCGCCGCGGGACCCTACTGCCTCGCCTGCGCGCTGAGTGCCGCGGTGGCGGGCGCGATAGTCAGGCGACGCGTTCAAAACTGTCGAGGCTGGTTCCAAACGCGCGCCAGGCGGGGAGTTTCCTGGCACGGGCCGGGGCACCTTCCTTTTCCGCCGACAAAGCGGCATCTGCAACGGTGTGCCACAGCATCTCCAGCTTCCCGTTCCTGAGTATTCCGGTATAGCTCACCGCCGCGGCTCCGACCCGCCCTTCGGCCGCGCAGGTGAATCCGATGACGTCTCCATGGCAGGCTCCGAACAGCGGCACGGTCATGCCGAAGAAGGCGCTGTCCTCCAGCGCCGTCCTGAAGGTTCCGCTGATCCGTCCGCCCTCTTCGCTGGTCAGTTCGACGACCGACCCGTACTGGTTCCGCCAGGTGCCCAGCCAACTCATCGCTGCTCCTCCTGATTGCTACCATAGGGATTGCGCTGCCAGACGGCCGCCAAGCCGCGGCCGAGGTAGCGGCCTTTAATCAGCCGCGATGCCGGCCGTCGACATCTGAACGAAGCGCAGCGGCGCTTCCAGCGTCCAGGTGATGCCGTGCCTGGCGAATTCCAGGCGGCCCGTGCCGCTGAGCGCCTGCGGCGTGACGCGTTTGAGCACAACCGTTCCGAAACCGCGTCGCGCGTTTTCATCGACCAATGGTCCGTCCAGTTCCCGCCAGACAAGGCGGAAGCCATCGCTGCCGTCGGCGGCTGACGTCACGGTCCATTCGACCTCGACCCGTCCGTCATAGTACGACAGTGCTCCGTGCTTTACCGAATTGGTGGCCAGCTCGTGAAAGGCAATGCCGAGATATTGCACCGCGTTCGGCTGCAGCATGATCATCGGCCCGCTCATCGTCAGACGGGCCTGTGTCGCGAAGGCCTTGGTCTGGGCATGGATCAATTCGCCGATAGTCGCGCCACGCCATTCGGCATCGACCAGCAGATCGTGCGACTCCGACAGCGCCATGATGCGTTCCCGGACCTGTGAAAGGAAAGCCTCGGGCGTCCCCGCCAGCTTGCTGGTCTCGCGGATCATCGAGACGATCACCGAATACTGGTTTTTGACGCGGTGGTTGACTTCGCGCATGAGGGTGCGGATGCGCCGTTCGCTCTCCTTGTGCGGGCTGATGTCGCGCGCGATCTTGGAGGCGCCGATGATACGACCGATGCCGTCGCGTATCGGCGAGATGGTGAGCGAAACCGGTACCAGGGTGCCGTCCTTGCGCTGCCGGATCGTCTCGTATGAGGGAATCCGTTCGCCGGCGCGAATGCGGCTGATGATCATGGCTTCCTCATCCAGGTGGTCGGGCGGGATGAGGATCGTCACCGGGCGCCCGATCGCCTCGGCGGGCGTGTAGCCGAACAGGCGCTGTGCCGCGTCATTCCAACTGGTGATAATGCCGTTCAGGTCTTTCGACACGATCGCGTCCATCGAGGATTCGACGATGGCAGCGAGCCTTATGCCGGCGTCGTCAGCCAGCGCCTGGGTGCGCAGGTCGAGCAAGGTGTTGATGGCGCCGACGACCTCGCCGCGTACATTGCGAAGCAGGACCGGGTGCGCGCTGAACGGGATGAACTGGCCGTCCGGCCGCTCGGCGATCGCCCGGCCCCCACGAACGTCCCGCTCCTCCAGCAAGGCAACGGCCATCGGACATTCGTCGTGCGCCATCGGTCGCCCGTCAAGGTGGCGAAGCTTCCATGAACCGCACCAGCGGTCCTGGCCAAGCATCGGACGATGTCCCCAGAGATCGGCAGCGGCTTCGTTGAAGAAGGTGATGTAGCCTTGTCTGTCGGTGGTGTAGACGGCCACAGGCAACGCCTGCATCAGGTCGGCGGAAGAAACTTGCGGGATTCCGCCAGTCCTTAGTTCAACGACGTCCACCAGTCCCCCGCTCCGCTTAGCTTGCCGACGGATTGCTACGTCATCTAAATGCGTGCGAGTGTTTTCGGTTCCGTTCGATCTGCTTTCGGACATTCAGGCCGATTTGCGTTTCGCCGCCGCCCTCGGACTTTTGTTCGGAGCCTTGCCGCCCTCCTGCGCCAGGCTCTTGCGCAGAACATCGGCGAGATTGACGACGTTCGTCCTCGGCTCGGGTGCCGGCTTGGGCGGTTTCTTGCCCTTGCGCTTGGCTTCGATCATCGCAACCAGCGCCTGTTCATAAGTGTCTTCGAACTTCGACGGGTCGAATTTGGCCGGCTTCTTGTCGATCAGCAATTGCGCGATTTCCAGCATCTCGGGATCGACCTTGCGAGCCTTCAGCCCTTCGAACACCGTGTCCGCCGCGACCACTTCATTGTGGTTGCGTAATTCCGTCATCACCATGCCCTTGCCCAGCGGCTGGATCAGCACCTCTCGGCCACGCTGGTACAGCACGACGCAGGACCGGGCTGCCACTTTCTTCCTGGCCATGGCGTCCCGGATCACCGCGAATGCCTCCGTGGAGGGCACATCGGCCGGGACCAGATAATAGGGCTTTTCGAGGTAGCGTGCGTCGATTTCGGCGGTAGGCACAAACTCCCCGATCTCGAGCGTGTGCTGCGACACCATCTTTAGTTTCTTGATTTCGTCCGGCTCTATGCGGATGAATTCGCCCTTCTCGACCTCATAGCCCTTTACCTGGTCGGCAGCCTCCACCGTGTCGCCGGTCTCCTCGTCGATATAAGCGCTCTTGACGGGGAGACCGTCCTTGCGGTTCAGGATCCTGAAATGCACTTTCTCGGACTCGCTGACGGCGCCGATAATCTTGACGCCACAGGAAACCGATCCGACTTTCATAAAGCCCTTCCAGGCAGCTCGCGGCGTCGCCATGTCAATCACACTCATTTGCCGAACGGACGGAACGGCTGCGAGCAGAAATCGTTCCGCCGTGGGAGGCTGCTCCACATGCCGGCCAGGACGAGAACGTTCGTTTGATTTTCGTCAGGGGAATAGCGGAATGGCCAAACGCAGCGCAGGGTTGCTCATTTATCGCCAAAGCCGAGGTTCACTTCAGGTGTTGCTGGTGCATCCGGGCGGCCCATTCTGGGCGAAGAAAGACGACGGCGCATGGTCGATCCCGAAGGGCTTGGTCGACGAGAACGAGGACGAGCTGACGGCGGCCAAACGCGAAGCCGAAGAGGAGCTCGGCATCGCCATCGATGGAGTTTTCGAACACCTTGGCAGCTATCGGCAGCCGGGCGGCAAGCTCGTCGTCGCATGGTGCGTCGAAGCAGACTTCGACAGCGACGCCATAAGCAGCAACACCTTCGTCATGGAATGGCCACCACGGTCCGGCTCGATGAAGGAATTTGCCGAAGTCGACAGAGCGGGCTGGTTCTCCCTGCCGGAAGCCAACCTCAAGATTCTGAAAGGCCAGCGCGCCATGCTGGCGGATTTTGCCGGTCGGCATGGCGACCGATGAACCGTATCGGCTTGGTAGTTCAGGGCTGCGCCGGCTTGCCTCACCGTGCTATCCCAAGCGAATTTGAGCGCGCAGTGTGCGCAACGTGATCGAATAGCGATGCTCGGCAACCGGCGGAATGCTGTGCTCCCATTCGCTGCGCGCAGCGCCCGTCATCAGATAGGCCGACCTTGGCTCGACGGTGACCGTCTTGCGATCCCATCGCGTGCCGTTTTTCCGGCGCAGGCGGAAGCTGCAGGCGGCCAGCAGGGAAACGCCGGCGACCGCCTCGAAATGAGGCTTATCGCGGTGCCAGCCGATACCGGCGCCCGGCCGGTATTCGTTGATCAGCACCTGCACGAAGGTCTCGGCCGGCAGGCGGGCAAAGGCTGCAACCTTTTCCCTGAGCGGCAGCAGAAAGCCGGGTATCGGCGGTGCCTCGACGACTTCGCGCCGGTCGTAGTCGTAACGCAGCCCGAAGCCGACCACCCGCCGGTTTGCCAGATGGCCGTGAAAGTCGAAGGCCTGAAAAGGCAGGCTTGCCAGCTGGCTCGCCAACGCTGCTTCTTCCTCCGGCGTGATCATTTCAGGCTGGTAGTGAAATCCTTCCGGCAGGTCGTCGGTGGCGGCAAAGAGATCGCCCTGGCGGGCAGCCGATGTCTTGGGCGATGGCATCAACCGTATTTGGTGAAGCCGGCCCGTAGCGGCAAGGCTGCTTCGGCAGCAAGGAACCTCGCCCTCCGTGCAGGGTTATTCACACGGCGGCATGGAACGGAGCACTGCCGAGCATTGGACCTGTCGAGGATGCCTTCAACTGCGATCAGAAACATCGATTACCAGCCGGCGACGAGGGTACTCTCGGTATGGTTCGTCCCCAGCGGAAACCGCTATGACTACGAGGACGTGCCGCCGCAGGTCCACGCGGCATTCCGCAAAGCCTTGTCAAAGGGCCGGTTCTTCAACGAACATATTCGCGACCGGTACAAATACCATCTGGTCGAGCAGAGCCATTCGAGCTGAGCCTTCAGACGCTTCTCAACCACGATCTCGGCTCCGCGCGACAATGAGCGGACTTCGCAGTTGGCGAGTGACCTGATATTAATCATGGTCCCACCCGAAGACCGAAAGCCTGGAATGTCCGCCGAAGCTGAAAAAACCGAGCAGCTCCAGCAATTGCTCGACAACCTCGATCTGGCGGGCGCCCTGGACAGTGACGGTTACAAGCGGTTCCTCGACCAGCTGCCGATTGCGATCGCAATTTCCGATTTGAGCGGCGATGAACGTGTTGTCTATGTCAATTCCGAGTTCCAGAAATTGTCGGGCGTTTCCGTCGCAGAACTGGAGCGCCGCAACTGGGCTGCACTGAGCGGAGAAGGCTTGGGCGAGAACAAGGACCGGTCGCTGGCCCGCGCCATCGTCGAGGACATCGACCGGGCGGGAACCTTTAGCCTGCAACGTGCCGACACAGCGCCGGTCATCATCGATGTGTATTCGAACCTGATCGAGGACGAGCGCGGGCGACCGTCCTTTCGACTGGTCGCCCTTGTCGATGTTACCGCGCACAAGGCAAGTGACAGCGAAGCCTTCGAACAACGCATCCGGGAAAAGGACATGCTGCTGCGCGAGTTGCAGCATCGGATGAAGAACAATCTCCAGATGATCACAGCTCTCATCAGATTGGAGGCTCGCAGCGCGGCGTCGCCCGATCAGAAACGTTTCGAGCGCCTCGCCGGCCGCGTCGATGCGCTCGCAATTCTCTACCAGACGCTGTCGGTCGACGAACAGAAAGCCGAAGTGGACCTTGGCGTCTATCTCAGCCAGATCGCTTCCGCCGTGATGACCTCGCACGCCGTGCAAGGCATCCGGCTGGACATGAAGGTCGACACCTATCCGGTGTCCATCAATGTGGCGATGCCAACGGGTCTGGTGGCCAATGAGCTTTTGACGAACGCGCTAAAACACGCCTTTCTGGATCGCGAAGGCGGGACGATCACGCTGCGGAGTGTTGTCGACGACGATGGTTTTCGCGTCGTGGTCGCCGATGACGGCATCGGCCTGCCCGAAGGCGAGACCTGGCCGAAACCCGGCAAGCTCGGA
This sequence comes from Mesorhizobium sp. M1329, assembly GCF_040318035.1. Lineage (NCBI taxonomy): Bacteria > Pseudomonadati > Pseudomonadota > Alphaproteobacteria > Hyphomicrobiales > Phyllobacteriaceae > Mesorhizobium > Mesorhizobium sp. M1329. The sequence goes on from NZ_JAMYLN010000002.1 coordinate 83,337, forward strand.
GCATTGATCGCTCAATCACTGATCGAAAATGCCAAAGCCCGGTTCGAGGTGGATTCTGCCCCCGGCAAAGGAACGCGGGTGACCATCGTCTTCAACAGATCGGCCGCGCTCGCGACGTAGCCGGTCGAGCAAGGCCGTCCGCATCAGCCGAGCCCCTCCATCACCTTGCGGGTGTGGCGGGCGATGACACCTTCTTCGTCGGTTGCGATGACGCGGGCTTCGACCTTGCTGTCCGCTTGGCTTATGAGCGCTTCATGGGATTTGTTGGCGGCCTCGTCTATCGCCACGCCGAGCCAGCCAAGTCTGTCGCAAATCGCTTTGCGGGCCGGGGCAGAGTGCTCGCCGATGCCCCCACTGAACACTAGGCATTCCAGCCCGCCCAGCGTGTTGGCGAGGGCGGCAACTTCCCTGGCGGCGCGGAAGGCGAAAAGCTCCACCGCTTCGCGAGCCCGGCGGTCGTTGCTGGCTTCCAGCGTGCGCATGTCGCCGGAAATGCCGGACACGCCGAGCAAGCCGGATTCCTCGTACAGCATGTCTTGCAGCGCTTCTCCCGAAACGCCTCTTTCCAGCAGCAGGTATAAAAGCACGCCCGGATCGATGGCGCCGCAGCGTGTGCCCATGACCAGGCCGTCAAGCGCCGAAAAGCCCATCGTCGTATCGACGCTTCGCCCGTCGCGCATGGCGCACAGGCTCGCCCCGTTGCCGAGATGGGCGACGATGGTTCTTTTCGCCGCCAGTTCGGGCGATATCTGCTTGAGCCAGCCGGCGACATATTCGTAGGAAAGCCCGTGAAAGCCGTAGCGGTGGATGCCGTCCGCCTCGTAGCGGCGCGGCAGCGCGAAACGGCTGACCAGAGGCTCGATGGCCCGATGGAAGGCCGTGTCGAAACATCCGACCTGCGGCAGGTCGGGCCGCAACGCGGCAAGCGCCCGGATTGGTGCGAGGCTGCGTGGCTGGTGCAGTGGCGCAAGCGGGGTCAGCCCGTCGAGAGCCTCGATAACTGTCGGCGTCAGGCGGACAGGTTCGACGAACTCGCGTCCGCCATGGACGATGCGATGGCCAGCGGCAATCAATTTCCGTCCGCCAAGTTCGTTCTCGATCCATTGCAGCATCTGGCCGATGCCCATGTCGCGTGATGCGGCTGCGGCAAGCGGCCGATCGCACTGCAGCTCCCCATCGGCAGCTTTTGCGGTCAGCCTTGGCGCGTCGCCCAGATCCAGCGAACCGCGCGAGGCAAGATCCAGCTCGGCGGATGCCGCAAGGTCGTAAAGTCTGAACTTGATGCTCGACGAGCCGGCATTCAACGCAAGGATCGATCGTCGCATCAATCGTCGGCCCTCGTCGCGCTGTCCTGTGGCCAGGACCATTTCTGGATCTCGGGCATGTCCTCGCCTTGTTCGCGGACATAGGCCTTGTGCTCAGCCAATTTCGCATGCAGCGCCGCGGCAAGCTCCTTCGCCCGCTCGGCCAGCCCCGGCACGCGCGCGATCGCGGCGAGCGCCAGATGATAGCGGTCGAGCTGGTTGAGCACCACCATGTCGAACGGCGTCGTCGTCGTGCCTTCCTCGCGAAAGCCATGCACATGCATGTTGTCGTGATTGGCGCGCCGGTAGGTCAGACGGTGAATGAGATAGGGGTAGCCGTGATAGGCGAAGATGACCGGCTTGGCCCTGGTGAACAGTGCGTCGAATCTGTCGTCGGCAAAGCCATGCGGATGCTCGGAATTCGACTGCAAAATCATCAGGTCGACGACATTGACGACGCGGATCTTCAGGTCCGGAACGCCCGAGCGCAGGAGGTCGGCTGCGGCAAGGGTCTCCAGTGTCGGCACGTCGCCGGCGCAGGCCAGGACCACATCCGGGTCTTCGCCCTTGGCCACCGTCCCGGCCCATTCCCAGATGCCGGCGCCGGCCTTGCAGTGCGCTTCCGCGTCTTCGACGGACAGCCATTGCGGCGCCGGCTGCTTGCCGGCGACGATGACGTTGATGCGGTTGTAGGTTTTCAGGCAATGGTCGGTGATCCACAGCAGCGTGTTGGCATCCGGCGGGAAGTAGAGCCTTACCGTGTCGGCCTTCTTGTTGGCGACGAAATCGGCAAAGCCCGGGTCCTGATGACTGAAGCCGTTGTGATCCTGCCGCCAGACATGCGAGGTCAGCAGGTAGTTCAGCGAGGCGATCGGCTTGCGCCAGGCAAGTTCGCCGGAGGTCTTCAGCCATTTGGCGTGCTGGTTGACCATGGAATCCACGATGTGGACGAACGCCTCGTAGCACGAGAACAGGCCGTGGCGGCCGGTAAGCAGATAGCCCTCCAGCCAGCCTTGGCAAAGGTGCTCGCTGAGCACTTCCATGACGCGGCCGTCGCGGGAAAGATGGACGTCGTAAGGCTCGATCCGCTCCATCCAGACGCGGTCCGTAACCTCGAACACGTCGTCGAGGCGGTTGGAGGATGTCTCGTCCGGCCCCATCAGCCGGAAATTCCTGGCCTTGGCGTTCAAGCGTATCACGTCGCGAAGGTAGCTTCCGACGGTCCGCGTCGCCTCTCCGACGGTACCGCCCGGACGCGGTACGTCGAGCGCCAGGCCTTTCCAATCGGGAAGCACGAGGTCTTGTTTCAGCAACCCGCCATTGGCGAAGGGGATTGCGCCCATGCGTCTTGGCCCTGTCGGCGCAAGTGCTGCGAGCTCCGGCAGGAGATGCCCGCCTTTGTCGAACAGTTTTTCCGGCTCGTAGCTGCGCATCCAGTCTTCGAGGATCTGGCGGTGCGCCGCGTCGCCACGCGCGTTCGACACCGGTACCTGGTGCGAGCGCCAGAAATCCTCGACCTTCTTGCCGTCGACCTCTTTCGGCCCGGTCCAGCCCTTGGGGCTGCGCAGCACGATCATCGGCCACAGCGGCCGCTCTCCCTTCCAGCCCGCGGCTCGTGCAGGCTCCTGGATGGAGTGGATCCGGTCGAGCACGGTATCGAGCGTGCGCGCCATCTCGCGATGCATCGCGGCAGGATCATGACCTTCCACGAAGAAGGTTTCGTAGCCATAGCCGAGGAACAGGCTGCGCAATGCCTCGTCTTCCATGCGGCCGAGGATCGTCGGGCCGGCGATCTTGTAGCCGTTGAGATGCAGGATCGGCAGGACGGCACCGTCGGATGCCGGGTTCAGGAACTTGTTGGAATGCCAGGCCGCGGCGAGCGGGCCTGTCTCAGCTTCGCCATCGCCGACGACGCAGGCAACGACAAGGTTCGGATTGTCGAAGGCGGCGCCGAACGCATGGACCAGAGCATAGCCGAGTTCTCCGCCTTCGTGGATCGAGCCGGGCGTCTCCGGAGCCGCGTGGCTCGGCACTCCGCCGGGAAACGAGAACTGCCGGAACAGCTTTCGCAGGCCGTCTTCGCCCCTGCCGACCTCGGGATAGATCTCGCTGTAGGTGCCCTCGAGCCAGGTGTTCGCGACCATTGCCGGGCCGCCATGACCCGGCCCGCAGATGAACAGAACATCGAGACCACGTTCACGGATGATCCGGTTCAGATGCACATAGATGAAATTGAGGCCGGGCGTTGTGCCCCAATGGCCGAGCAGCCGCGGCTTGATGTGCTCGGGCCGTAAGGGCTCGCGCAAGAGCGGATTGTCGAGCAGATAGATTTGGCCAACCGAAATGTAGTTCGCGGCGCGCCAGTAGCGGTCCAACAGATCGACCTGGTCAAGGCCGGTTGTTTGCGCAGCGGTGCGAGCCTCGTCGTTCATGGACATGCCTCCGGAATACCCTCGTCCGTCGTTATCTGGAGTGGCGTCGCGCCGGAGAAAGGATTTGCCTCGAAATAAGTTTGGGCGGTGCAGCCAGCGCCCGCTTGCCGATCCTGCAACCCGCCTCGCCGGACAGAAAGCGGGTCTCTCTTTTGGGGAACCTCAGGGCTCGCCAACGGTTAGGAAGATGCACCGTATGCATGAAATCCAAGTGGACTGCCGAGGCCCGGCATAACGACCGGCCAAAGTGCCGCTGAGCAGCTTGGGTGGCGGAAGCCCTAGGAGGAGCAGAAAGATGCTCGATCTCTCCCATGCCCGCAACCAAATGGTCGATATCCACCTGAGCCGCCGTGGCATTCGCGACCGCAATGTCCTTCAGGCGATGCGCGAGGTCCCGCGCGAGGCTTTCGTCGAGCCTGGTTTCGAAGAATTCGCCTATGAGGACGGGCCGCTGCCGATCGCCGAAGGTCAGACGATATCCCAGCCCTATATCGTTGCGTTCATGATCGAAATGGCGGAGGTCGGAGCCGGTGACCACGTCCTCGAGGTCGGCACCGGATCAGGCTATGCGGCTGCCGTAATGAGCCGTATCGTCGAACGCGTCTACACAATCGAGCGCCACGCCGCGTTGGCTGAAACGGCGAGGCAGCGGTTCAAAAAGCTCGGCTATGACAATATCGAAGTCCGCATCGGCGACGGCACCAAGGGCTGGCCAGAGGCGGCACCCTTCGATGCGATCCTGGTTGCGGCCGCCGGACCCGGCGCACCGCTCGCTCTGCAGGAACAGCTCGACGTCGCCGGCCGGCTTGTCATCCCGGTCGGCGACGAATTCGACTCGCAGCGCCTGCTCAAGGTCACACGGACCGGCGCAGCAACTTACACCGAGGAGGATTTCGGCGGCGTGCGGTTTGTTCCGCTGATCGGCGAGCAAGGCTGGGGCGAGCCAGGCAGCGACAGCCAGATAGCGGCCGAGCTTCCGCACCGGCATCAGCGCAGGAGCAGCCTGCCGCAGATGATCGCGGCCGCCGCCGAACCGCTTCCGGATTTCGACGATCCGGCCTTCGGTGCGCTGTTCGACCGGTTTGCCGACCGCCGCGTCGTTTTGCTCGGCGAAGCCAGCCACGGCACGTCGGAGTTCTATCGTGCGCGCGTCGCGATCACTCGCAGGCTGATCGAGAAGCATGGCTTCACCATCGTCGCGGTCGAGGCCGACTGGCCCGATGCCGCGACGATCGACCGCTACGTCCGCCATCGGTCGCCGCGGCCGGGCGCCGCGCCGCCGTTCCAGCGCTTTCCCACCTGGATGTGGCGCAACACCGACGTCGCGGCGTTCGTCGACTGGATGCGACAGCATAATGGGCGGATCAGCATATCCTCCCGGCGGGTCGGGTTCTATGGCCTCGACATCTACAATATGGGCGGATCGATCGCGGCTGTCCTGCAATATCTCGACCGCGTCGATCCGCGGGCGGCAAGGATCGCACGCGAACGCTACGGCTGCCTGACCCCGTGGCAGAACGACCCGGCCACCTATGGCCGTGTCGCACTCACCTCCGGCTACCGGCAATGCGAGAAGGCCGTGCTCGAGCAATGCCGGGAACTGCTTTCCAGAGAGCTCGACTATGCCCAGCAGGACGGCATCGATTTCCTCGACGCCACCCAGAACGCCCGCCTGGTCGCCTCCGCCGAGCGCTACTACCGCACCATGTATTACGGCGGCGCGCAGTCCTGGAACTTGCGCGACACCCACATGTTCGAAACGCTGGAGCACCTGCTTCAGGCCCGCGGCCCGGACGCCAAGGCGGTGGTCTGGGCTCATAATTCCCATATCGGCGATGCCCGCTATACCGAGATGGGGATCGTCAGGGACGAATTGAACATCGGCCAGCTCTGTCGCCAGCGTTTTGGCGACGAGGTTGCCTTGATTGGGCTCAGTACTCATTCCGGGACGGTGGCAGCCGCCACCGACTGGGACGGCGACATGGAAGTGAAACCGGTGCGGCCTTCCCACAACGACAGCTATGAGCGGCTTTGCCACGACAGCGGCGTCTCGCCTTTCCTGCTCGATTTCGAGCGCGACGACACGCTGCGCGAACGGCTTCTGGAGCGCCGGCTGGAACGCTTTATCGGCGTCATCTACCGGCCCGAAACCGAGCTCCACAGCCATTATGCGGACGCCTCGCTCGCCCGCCAGTTCGATGCTTTCGTCTGGTTCGATGAAACCAGTGCCGTGACGCCGCTTGGGCCGGAACATGTGGGGACAGGCCTTCCCGAGACCTATCCTTTCGGGCTGTAGCGAATTGGACCCTGGGAAAGCGGAAAATAGAAAGAAGGAGGTCACCGATGGCCGGAAAAAAGACCCATGAGCAGCAATTGCGCATCATCGAAGAGCGCGAGAACACGAAAAACGCCGGCAAGGATTTCGACGCCGAAGCGGATTTGAAAAAGACCAGGCAAGAGCGCGAGGCGTTCCGGCGCGGTGCCGAGCTCAGATCGGACCCGAAGGATATTGCCGATCCCGACGATCGCAACATCATCCGCGGCGAGCACCAGGAAAGCGCTCACAACAAGCATCGCGCCGACCGCTGAGCGGCCGGATCGCTTGACGTTAAGACAATACGGCGCCGGGTTCGTTCTCTGATCTGACGGATGCAGCGTCCGCGGCCGCAAATTGGCGGACGAGGGCGCCGTCTTGATCCCGGGGCTATTCGGCAAAAAATGTCGCGGCGACAGCAATTGAGACGAGGCTCAGCATCGCCAGGCCTGCCCTGGCGACATGCGAAGCCTCCCAGACGTTGCGCAAATCTCTCCAGTCGCCGGCCTGCTTTCGAGAGAACATTGAAAAAAACGTCCCGGCTGATTTCGGCATGGCAACGTCTTGCACCCAGAAATTATTGACGGGATGCGTGACCAACCAATAGGTCGCATGCTCCGCGAGCAAGAAGACAAGCGCCGCCAAGGTCCACCAGAATCGGGCGCTTGGATAGGGCGTCAGGTAAAGCAGGACGGCGAGTGCAATGATGCCGCCGATCTCGGCGAACCCGCCGATCGTGAAGCCGGGATAGTAGATCGCCTGCACTGATCTGTAGGCGGCCGCGTTGAGGCGCAACTTGCCGGGCAATTCCAAAGCGTGCGCGAGCGAGAGCGCCATCGAGACGGCGACCAGAAGAAGGGCGGCGATCATCAATGCGCGCATGTTCCTGCTCCGACCATGCCAAGGTGCGCCCGTAGATAGGGTCGTTGGTGATCCGGCAAAGGCGATGACACCCGACGTCGGCGGCAAGCCGGTAGGGTCATTCCCCGATCTGGCTGGTAGACCGTTCGTGGAGCGTGGCGCCGGTCTGCGCGTCGACCGCGACCATGCTGACCTCGTAACCCCAGAGCTTGCGGATGTGGCGCAGCGTGGCGTCGCGGCTGCCGCCTTCCAGCACGATGCCGTCCTTGACCTTGTGCTGCAGGCGCAGATGCCGGTCGCCGAGCAGGTCCACATCCACCACCTGGATGTCGGGCCGGCTGGCGCCGATGTCGTAGCTGTGGGCGAGTGCGCCGCGGATGCTCTCGTAGCCGCGCTCATTGTGTATCGAGGCGACTTCGTAATGGGGGTCGTTGGCAGCATCGGCAAGCACAAAGAATCGCCATTTCCGTATCAGGGTAGGGCTCAGATATTGGCGGATGAAGGACTCGTCGCGATGGTTGGCCCAGGCGTCCAGCAAGGTCTGGCGCCAGTCGCCGTTGCCGGCGATGTCGGGGAACCAGTCGCGGTCCTCGGCCGTCGGCGCGGTCGAGATGCGCTGGATGTCCTGCATCATGTCGAGGCCCAGCGCGTAAGGGTTGATACCGGAAAAGCGCGGATCGTCGAACCCCGGCTGGAAGATCACATTTGAATGGTTGCGCAGGATCTCCAGCATGGCACCTTCGCCGATCAGGCCGCGGTCGAACAAAAGGTTCATCAGCGTGTAATGCACGAAGGTGGCGCAGCCCTCGTTCATCACCTGCGTTTGCCGCTGGGGATAGAAATACTGCGCGATGACGCGGACGATCCGGATGACCTCACGCTGCCATGGTTCCAGGATCAGGCTGTTCTTCTCCAGGAAATAGAGCAGGTTCTCCTCGGGCAGCTTGAGCGATTTCTTGCGCTCTGTCATGGTATCCGTCTCGCGGACCTTGGTGCCGTCCTTGGAAGGCGGCAGCGTGCGCCACAGATCGTTGTAGGAACGCTCCTCGTACTCCAGGCGCTCGCGAAGGCCCTCGCGCTGCTTTTCCGACGACAGCTTCGGCGGTCGGTGATATCTGAACACGCCCTGTTCCATCAGCGCATGTGCGGCATCGAGGATCTCTTCCACCGCATCGACGCCGTGCCGCTCTTCGCAGCGGGCAATATAGCCCTTGGCGAAGTCGAGATAGCTGAGGATGGCGCCGGCGTCCGTCCACTGCCGGAACAGATAATTGTTCTTGAAGAAATGGTTGTGGCCAAGTGCCGCGTGCGCCGTCACCAGAGCCTGCAGGGCCATGGTATTTTCTTCCATCAGATAGACGATGCAGGGATTGGAATTGATGACGAGTTCATAGGCCAGCCCCCGTCCGCCTTTGCGATAGAGCAGTTCCTGGTAGAGGTAGTGCTTGCCGAAGGACCAGTGCCGGTACATCAGCGGCATGCCGACCGAGGAATAGGCGTCGAGCATCTGTTCGGACGAGATGATCTCCATCTGCACCGGATAGATGTCGAGGTGGAGCTCTTCGGTGGCGATCGCCTCGATGGTCTCGTAGGCGCGCGACAGCGTCCTGAAATCCCAGTCGGAACCGGAAAATAGCAGCCCGGATCTGCTCGCCATCAGCCCCCTCTTTCGCCGCGCTTTTGATAACCCGGCTGTCTGGCGAAGAGCTGGCGGAAAACCGGGTAGATGTCGGCCGCCGTGGCGATGCGGCTCATCTGGAAATTTGACCATCTCAGCTTGACCGCACTGTAGGCACGCCATAGCGACGTGCCGTTGTCGGTAGCGCCGAAGATGTGGCTCTCGCGCTCGTCGAGGATCTCGACATAGGCGAAATACTGGCAGAGCCGCATGATCTGTTCGTCGAGCAGGGCGATGCAGCGCTCGGAATCGGTGACGAAATTGTCGCCGTCCGAAGCTTGGGCGACATAGATGTTCCATTCGCGGCTGGGATAGCGTTGCTCGACGATGCGGTGCATCTCCTCAAGCGCCGTGGAAACCACCGTGCCGCCGCTCTGGGTGTTGTAGAAGAAGGTTTCCTCGTCGACCTCCTGCGCCTCGTGCGTGTGGCGGATGAAGACCACCTCGGTCCGGTCATAGCGCCGTTTCAGGAACAGGTGCAGCAGCACGAAAAAGCGCTTGGCCAGATCCTTCTCGCGTTCGCCCATCGAACCGGACACGTCCATCAGGCAGAACATCACCGCATTGGCGTTCGGCACCGGCTGGGCGTCGAAGCGGTTGAAGCGGATATCGACCGGATCGACAAAGGCGATCCGCTTGCGGCGGCGCTCCAGCCGCTCAAGCTCTTCCTGCAGCGCCACGATGCGCTGGCGCAGCTCGGCGTTTTGCGGCTTCGCCTCCAGCGACGCGACCTCCTGCTCGATTGCGTCGAGTTCCTCCTGCTTGGGGCGCCTGAGCGCTATGCGGCGGCCATGGCTGTTGCGCATCGTGCGCCCGACATTGATGTTGGTCGGCGAGCCGGTCGCAGCAAAGCCGGCCCGGCGCGGCTTGAAGGCGAGGATCTCCTTGAGGTTGAGCTTGACCATGTCAGGCAGTTCGAGGTCTTCGAAAAAGAGATCGAGCACCTCTTCGCGCGACAGCACGAAACGGAAATCGTCCTCCGATTCGGTTCTCCCCGGGGCGGACCCCATGCCGCCGCCCTGGCCGGGCTTGGGCAGCCGGTCGCCTGGGGTGAAATGCTTGTTGCCGGGCAGGACGTGCTGGCGGCTGCCGCTGTTCCTGGCATCGTTGAAGCTCGGCTCGCCGGTACCCCGCGCCGGCATCGAAACGGCATGCTCGGCGTCCACGTCGGCGATCTTGCCGGCGCGGATCTGATCGCGGATGGTGCGCTTCAACTCTTCGCGCGCCCGCCGCAGGAAACGCTGCCGATTGCCGAGGCTTTTGTCCTTCGGGTTCAGTCGGCGATCGATGAAGATCGGCATATGTTACCCCGGGCTGGCTTCAACCCGCCTTGTTCACCCGCATGTACCAGTCCACCAGCCGGCGGACCTGGCGCTCGGTGTAGCCGCGCTGGATCATCCGCTGCACGAATTCGGTATGCCGCTTCTCCGTCACGCTGTCCTGCTTGGAGCCGAAGCTGATCACCGGCAGCAGGTCCTCGACCTGCCCGAACATCCGCTTCTCGATGACTTCGCGCAGCTTCTCGTAGCTTGTCCATGACGGGTTGCGGCCATGGTTTCTGGCCCGCGCGCGCAGCGTGAACTTCACCACTTCGTTGCGGAAGTCCTTGGGATTGGCGATGCCGGCCGGCTTTTCGACCTGCGACAGTTCGTTGTCCAAGACCTCGCGATTGAGGATCTGGCCGGTATCGGTATCCTTGTAGTCCTGATCCTCGATCCAGGCATCGGCGTAGGCGATATAGCGGTCGAACAGGTTCTGGCCGTATTCGCTGTAGGATTCCAGATAGGCCTTCTGGATCTCGTGGCCGATGAACTCGGCATAACGGGTGGCCAGCTCCGACTTGATGAAATCGAGATAGTCCGCCTCGGTCTCCTTCGGGAACTGCTCGCGCTTGATCGCCTCTTCAAGGATGTACATCAGATGCACCGGATCGGCCGCCACCTCTTCGGTGTCGTAATTGAAGGTCTGCGACAGGATCTTGAAGGCGAAGCGGGTGCTGACGCCGGTCATGCCTTCGTCGACGCCGGCGGCGTTTCGGTATTCCTGGACCGACTTCGCCTTGGGATCGGTTTCCTTGAGGTTCTCGCCGTCATAGACGCGCATCTTGGTGTAGAGCGGCGAATTGTCGTGTTCGGCCAGGCGGGTCGAGACGGTGAACCGGCTGAGGATATCGAGCACTTCCGGAGCGCAGGGGCTGTTAGCCAATTCGCTCTCGCGCAACAGCTTCTCGTAGATCTGCCGCTCTTCGGTGACGCGCAGGCAATACGGCACCTTGACCACCAGGATGCGGTCGAGGAACGCCTCGTTGTTCTTGTTGTTCTTGAACTGCAGCCATTCCGACTCGTTGGAATGGGCAACGATGATGCCCTGATAGGGGAAAGCGCCGAAATTCTCGGTGCCGTTGTAGCTGCCTTCCTGGGTCGCGGTCAGCAGCGGATGCAGCACCTTGATCGGCGCCTTGAACATCTCGACGAATTCGAGCAGCCCTTGCGTCGTCCGGTTCAGCCCGCCGCTATAGGAGTAGGCGTCCGGATCGGACTGGCTGAAGTTTTCCAGCTGCCTGATGTCGACCTTGCCGACCAGGGCCGACACGTCCTGGTTGTTCTCGTCGCCCGGCTCGGTCTTGGCGATGCCGATCTGGCGCAGCCGGGACGGCATCAGCTTGACGACGCTGAATTTGGAGATGTCGCCGGACAATTCGTCGAGGCGCTTTGCCGCCCAGGGCGAGATCAGGCCGTTCAGCCGCCGCCGGGCGATGCCGTATTTGTCCTCCAAAAGGTCGCCCATGCGGTCTGGATCGAACAGCCCGAGCGGCGATTCGAAGACCGGGCTGACCTGGCCGCCGACCTTCAGCGTATAGATCGGACGCTGCTCCATCAGCCTTTTCAGCTGCTCCGCAAGCGAGGACTTGCCGCCGCCGACCGGGCCGAGGAGATAGAGGATCTGCTTGCGTTCCTCGAGCCCTTGCGAGGCATAGCGGAAATAACCGGCGATACGCTCGATCGTATCCTCCATGCCGTAAAAGTCGGCGAAGGTTGGATAGATCTTGATCGTCCGGTTCGAAAAAATACGGCCGAGCCGCTCGTCCTTGCTGGTATCGACAAAGGTCGGTTCGCCGATCGCCTCGACCATCCGTTCGGGTGCCGAGGCGTACATCGACTTGTCCTCGCGGCAGGCAAGCAGATATTGCTGGAGGCTTATCTCCTCCTGAGCCGCATTCTTGTAAACCTCGGAAAACAGATCGAAGACGTCGGATTGATTCTCACGCATGGTATTCCTAGCCCCGGAGCCGGTGTGGCTGCACGTTTGTCTCTTGAACAACCAAATGTCAGAAAGCGCTTGTGGTTCCCTTCACTTCGCAGAGAGTGCATGTGATCGAAGGATAAGAGTCTAGATAAGGACATCCTGAGTGCAGACAAGGCGTGCAACGTCCTGACCGAGGCATAAAATCCTGAATTGCACCACGCCCCGCTGACGATTCCCAACAAGACGGAGGAACGGTTCGGGTCCTTCCCGGTTGTGAGGGAAAGGAGACGGTCGATGTCTGGGAATAGTTTGTGGTTGCTCGTCGTTGCAGGCGGTCCACTGCTGCTGGCAATTCTGATCGCCTACGCCCTGCTCACGCAGCGCCGTCGCGGCCCGGCGGAGCGCAGGGAAAGCGAGCGCGCAACCGAGCGCCTGTATCGGGAAAAGAAGGACTGACCGACAGGATCGCAGCTCAGCTGCCGGCAACCGCCAGCCCGGTCGCTTTTTCGGCCCGCAGCAGCATGCCGAACAGGTCGCGCGGCTCATCGGGATCGGCCAGAAGGTCTAGTTCCTCGTAAAGACCGGTCCGCTGAAGCTGATCGCGGACGTAGCGCAACGCGGAAAAATCCTCGATCGCAAAGCCGACGGAATCAAATAATGTGATCTGTAGGGCATCCGTCCGGCCTGCTGCCTTTCCTGTCATCACCTGCCACAATTCGGTAACCGGATGATCCGCATCGAGCTGCTGGCTCTCGCCTTCGATGCGCGTCTGCGGCGGATATTCAACGAAAATGTCCGAGCGCAGCAGAATGTCGCGATGCAGCTCGGTCTTGCCCGGGCAGTCGCCGCCCACGGCGTTGATGTGCACGCCGGATCCGACCATGTTGTCGGTTAGGATTGTTGCCGACCGCTTGTCAGCGGTGACCGTGGTGATGATCTCTGCACCTTCAACGGCTTCCTGCGCCGACGCGCAGAGCTTGATGTCGAAACCCATGCCGGCAAGGTTCTTCATGCATTTCGCCGAGGCCGCCGGGTCGATATCGTAGAGCCGCAGCCTGTCGACGCCAAGCAGCGCCTTGAAGGCAATCGCCTGGAATTCCGATTGCGCGCCATTGCCGATGATCGCCATGCACCTGGCGGCCTCGGGAGCGAGGTATTTCGCCGCGACGGCCGAGCTTGCGGCGGTTCTGAGCGCGGTCAGGATGGTCATTTCCGAAAGCAGCATCGGATAGCCGTTGCCGACATCGGCAAGCACGCCGAAAGCGGTCACGGTCTGGCGGCCGTCACGCGTGTTCTTCGGATGCCCGTTGACGTATTTGAACCCGTAAAGCTGCCCGTCGCTGGTCGGCATCAGCTCGATGACGCCGTCAACGCTGTGCGAGGCGACCCGCGGCGTCTTGTTGAACAGCTCCCAGCGCCTGAAATCCTCTTCGATATAGGCGGCAAGCTCGAGCAGGAAGCGCTCGATGCCGATGGCAAGCACCAGCTTCATCATGCGGTCGACGCTGACGAACGGGACGATGTTCAAATTGACGGTCATGGCTCAGAACCCCCTCGTCGGGCGATCCATGATCCGCCGGCCCATCAGGCTTGCGGTCAGGTCGACCAAAAGCGTGGCGGTGCGGCCGCGCTCGTCGAGAAAAGGATTGAGCTCGACCAGGTCGAGACTGGTGACGAGGCCGCTGTCATGCAGCATTTCCATCGCCAGATGTGCCTCGCGGAAGGTGGCGCCGCCTGGAACGGTGGTGCCGACCGCCGGGGCGATCGACGGGTCGAGAAAATCGACGTCGAGGCTGACGTGCAGCATCCCGTTGGCGGCGCTCACCCGTTCGAGAAAGGCGCGAAGCAGTTGCGCAATGCCGTGCTCGTCGATCGAACGCATGTCATGGACCGTCACGCCGGCTCTGCGCAACGCTTCCCGTTCCGCCAGGTCCACGCTGCGGATCCCCAGCGCGCATATGCGAGCCGGATCCACCTGCGCTGCAAGGCGGGGGAAATAGCCCTCGAAGCCGGGCTGCCCGCTGGCGTAGGCCAGCGGCACACCATGCAAATTGCCGCTGGTGGTCGTGTCGAGCGTATGAAAATCGGGGTGGGCGTCGAGCCACAGCACGAAGAGCGGCCGGCCGGCATTCGCCGCCCGGCGGGCAATGCCGGCGAGCGTGCCGGCCGAAATGCTGTGGTCGCCGCCGAGAAAGATCGGCATCGCGTCGGCGCTCGCGGCATAGGCCGTTTCGCTGATTGCCGCTGTCCAGGCGGCAATTTCCGGCAGCGCCTTAACCGCCGCGTTGCCATGTGCGACAGGACGCATGTCGGCAGGGACGATGGTTCCGAGGTCGGTCAACGTATGGCCGAGTTCGGTCAGCGCGCTGGCCAGGCCGGCGGTGCGCAGCGCACTGGGCCCCATCTCGCAGCCCATCCTGCCCGAGCCGGCCTGGATCGGCGCTCCAACGATCGTGCAATGCATGCTCATACCCCACCAATTACGATGCCTTTATTGAAGCCGGCATCGCTGGCAGAATGAACATGTCAAATTGGCAAATTTGTCGAAGTGCCTTACCATAGTGGCATCATCTACTTCCGTAGTGAGCAATCATGGACCAGCTCGACGAGCAGATCATCACCTCTTTGCGGCACGACGCCCGGCGCAGCATTTCCGATCTTGCCATCAGCCTGGGTGTCTCTCGGGCAACGGTAAGGTCGCGGATCGAGCGGCTTGAACGAGACGGCGTCATCGTCGGCTACACCGTCATTCTGCGCGCCGACGCGGTCGATCAGCGCGTGCGCGGCATCATGATGATCGAGATCGAAGGCCACGCCGCCGATCGCGTCATCCGGGCGCTGGGCGGCTTCTCCGAGGTCTCGACCATCCACACCACCAATGGCCGCTGGGATCTGGTGATAGAACTCGGAACCCAGACCCTGAGCGAGTTCGACGCGGTGCTGAGGCGCATCCGCCTGATCCCCGGAATTACCGGCAGCGAAACAAGCCTGCTCCTGGCGACGCCACGCACCACCAAGGCGCGGCTGTGATCTTCGCCCTTGACCTGTAGCGGCAACGAAATCCGAAGCCGCGGAACCTTCAATTGCCGCCGCGGTTAGAGCAATTCCAGGAAAAGTGTGGAACACCATTGGCGGATGTTCCCGGCCGGCGGCGTGTTTCGGCCCGACCTGACATGGCTAGAATGACGATCGGCCGGCCTCCCCGATCGGCTCTCGGATCGCCTGGGTGACGACGGTATAACGCGTGATTTGACCCTCCTCGGGGTCCTCCCCGTGGAAATGGATTGTTGCGTTCAGCGGCAGCCGGGCAGTGCTGCCGAACTGCTTGACGGCGGAGACATGCACGATCTGCATGTCGGGGTCGCGCTTCATGGCGTCCATTGCTGCCAGCTCGGCGCTGCTGCTGCCACCGATCCGCCAGCTGGCTTCCAGCACACCCGATCGCCAGATGCCCGAGGAATCGACACCTTGGCCGATGTCGTAGTTGCGTCGCGAGGCGAAGAATCCGGGATAACCATCCATCGCTGCGTCATAGGTTCTCGCCTGCGCCACGGCCAAACCCAGCGCCGGAGATAGTCCCAGCCCATCCAGCGCCTCCCATCCGCCGCGCACGACAACCAGATCGGATCCGCCGTAGACGGGCTGTCCGTCGTTGTCGGTCGTCGTCCGCTGGGTGCCGTAATAGCTGACCGACAATTCGTCGATCGTGGTTCTGCCAACGCTCAGCGTAACGATGTCGCGAAGCTGCGTTTCGAGAACAAGGCCGTATTCGCTTAGGTCAGAGGATGGATATTGGTCCAGCAGCCTTTCGACATCGCCGACCGTCGCGGCGGTGTGCTGGTCGCGGCCCCGCGAAGCGCGCGGTGGCTTGAACCGGACCAGCCCGAGCTCCAGCAGACGTTGCGCTGCGCGCAGCGCGTCACGGCGTGAAAATGCAGTGTAGCCGGGCAGTACGGCTGCGGCGACGGCGCTGCCGAAGCCGGCGGGCCATTCTTTTGGCCGTGCCGCCGATCCGTCCACCAGCTCGTGGGTTATGGCCTTGGTGGTTGCGAGGCGCCAGCGCACCACGCCGCCGAAGAGGTCGTCGGGCCCGTTGATGCCCAGTTGGGCCGCATCGGCGGCAAGCAGGCTGTCGTCCGGCACGAAATACAGCCCGCCGCTGTCACCGCCGCCGTCACGAAGGCCCTGGCGGAAGGAAAATCCCTTCAACGCTGCAATCGTGCGCGCGACGGCAACGACGGTTTCCCATTCGTGCGCGTAGATGGTCTCGCCGCCCGGCGCGGAGAATACGACCACAACACCTTTCGCCCCGCTTGGTTGCTTACCGCTTAGCCCGGTCATGTCGCGCCCTTCGTCCATTGCCGAGCCCATTGCCGTTATTCCGCGGCGATGCGTCCGAACCGAAAAACCCGTTTCCGCGGCGAATGTTCCGGGCAATGGCGGGCTATCCGGTTTGACCGAGTTGCGGCGAACGGAACATCGGCGGCTCATGGTTTTTATGCGGGAGCCTCAGACAGGGAGATGGATGTGCTCAAGGAGGCCGCGCCGCGCGCCCTGGGAGAGGCCGAGGTCGTCGGCACATTCGAACGGGCTTGAGACCGAGCTCGCTGTCGCATGAACTGCGGCCAACGGCCGGAATAATCCCTAGCGGTTCATGTTCATGTTAGCGTTCATCGGCATCAAATTGTGGTCGAGATTGGCCATGATCCAGATCGAGCCGCCGATCACCAGAACGACGATCAGCACGCCGAAGGCAAGCGCCAGGGCGTTGTTGGTGTTGTCCGGCCCCGTCGTGATGTGCAGGAAGAAGACGAGATGCACGCCCATCTGGGCGATCGCCAGCACGACCAGCGCCACCGGAATGCCGGGTGCCCATATCAGGTTCGTTCCGGGCAACCAGAATGAGGCGA
The DNA here is from genome assembly GCF_040318035.1 of Mesorhizobium sp. M1329. Lineage (NCBI taxonomy): Bacteria > Pseudomonadati > Pseudomonadota > Alphaproteobacteria > Hyphomicrobiales > Phyllobacteriaceae > Mesorhizobium > Mesorhizobium sp. M1329. Next base: position 100,082 of record NZ_JAMYLN010000002.1, read on the forward strand.
TGGTCAGCAGCGTTGCCAGCCCGAGGCCGATCACATAGCCGCGTAGCCCGGATCCGACCTCGGCGTCGCCGAGGTATTCGTCACCCGGCGCGGTATCGATGTCGTAGCGCTCCAGGCCATCGGTGTCGCGCCGTTGCGCGTGGCGATCATCCGCATTGCTCATCGACTTGCTCCCAGGAGATAGACCACTGTGAACAGGGCGACCCAGATGATGTCGAGGGCGTGCCAGAACAGGCTGAAGCACATGAAACGCCGAAGAATATCGTCGCGGAATCCCTTGGCGAAGATCTGCGCCATCATCGTGAGCAGCCACAGCAGCCCCGCCGTGACGTGAAGGCCATGGCATCCAACCAGCGTGAAGAACGCCGACAGGAAAGCGCTGCGCGTCGGTCCGGCACCGCCGGCAACCATATGCGCGAACTCGCGCAGCTCGAGCAGGATGAAGGTGGCGCCGAGCACGAAGGTGACAGCCATCGCGACATAGAACCAGGAGCTTCGCCGTGCTGTCACGGCGAGGCTGGCGAGACCGCAGGTAAAGCTCGACAAAAGCAAAGCGGACGTCTCGATCGCGACGTTGCGCAGGTCGAACAGCTCGGCTCCGCTTGGTCCGCCCGCCGTCTTGCCCGCCAGCACGGCATAGGCCGCGAAGAAGGCGGAGAACATCACGATGTCGCTCAGCAGGAAGATCCAGAAGCCGTAGCCGACGACGATCCGGATCGGTGCCGGGCCGCCGTCGCCATGGCCGGGTGCATGGCCGTGCCCGCGATGGCCGAGGCGGTAGGGATCACGCTCTCGAACGTCGATCGCGGTCATGGCCTTGGCCCCGTGTAGGTGGCCAGCGCCTCGCGGCGGGCACTTCGATTGGCGCGGTCGATCCGGGCGACTTCGGCGGCGGGAATGACGTATTCGGGGATGTCGCGCCACGCGAATACGACGAAGGTGGCGAAAGCGCCGAGCGCGCCGAGCGCCACCATCCACCAGATGTGCCAGATGAGGGCGAAGCCCATCACGGTCGCAAAGAAGGCGCAGATGAACCCGGTGGGACTGTTGCGCGGCATCTCGATCGGCTCGTATTCAGGCTCGTCGCGCAGCCGGTTTTGCTCGCGTGCCCGCTGCTTGATGCTCCAGTAGGGCTCTTCGCCCTCGACATGCGGAAGCGCGGCGAAGTTGAAGACCGGCGGCGGCGAGGGCGTGGCCCATTCCAGCGAGCGACCGTCCCAGGGATCTCCGGTGGCGTCGCGAAGTGCCGCGCGCTGCCGGATGCTGACGACGAGCTGTACGATCTGCGCGACCACGCCGGCGGTGGTGATTAACATGCCGGCGCCGGCAACCAGCACCCAGGGATGCCAGGCCGGAACGTCGAAATGCTGCATGCGGCGGGTCATGCCGAGCAGGCCGACGGCGTAGAGCGGCACGAAGGTGGCGTAGAAGCCGGTCAGCGTCAGCCAGAAGGCCAGCTTGCCCCAGCCCTCGTGCAGCCGGAAGCCGAATGCCTTGGGAAACCAGTAGGTATATCCCGCGAAGGCCCCGAACAGCACACCGCCGATGATGACGTTGTGGAAATGCGCCACCAGGAACAGGCTGTTGTGGAGCAGGAAATCGGCCGGCGGCACGGCCAGCAACACGCCCGTCATGCCGCCGATGACAAACGTCACCATGAAGCCCAGCGACCACAGCATCGGCGTCGCGAAGCGGATGCGGCCGCCATACATGGTGAACATCCAGTTGTATATCTTCACGCCGGTACCGACAGCGATGATGCTGGTGGCGATGCCGAACGCGGCGTTGACGTCGGCGCCGGCGCCCATGGTGAAGAAGTGGTGCAGCCATACCATGAAAGAGACGATGCAGATGAAGAGCGTCGCGGCCACCATCGAGCGGTAGCCGAACAGCGGCTTGCTGGAGAAGGTGGAGATGACCTCCGAGAAGATGCCGAACGCCGGCAGGACGAGGATGTAGACCTCGGGATGGCCCCAGGCCCAGATCAGGTTCACGAACATGAGCATGTTGCCGCCGGCTTCGTTGGTGAAGAAATGAAAGCCGAAATAGCGGTCGAGCGTCAGCATCGCGAGCGTGGCGGTGAGGATCGGGAATGCGGCGACGATGAGCAGGCTGGCGGCGAGTGAGGTCCAGCAGAACATCGACATCCTGAGGTAATTCATGCCGGGCGCCCGCATCTTCAGGATCGTGGTGACGAAATTGATGCCGGTGAGCAGCGTTCCGACGCCCGCTATCTGCACGGCCCACAGATAATAATCGACGCCGACGCCCGGCGAGTAGGCGGTCTCGCTGAGCGGCGGATAGGGCAGCCATCCGGTACGCGCGAATTCGCCGATCACCAGCGAGATGTTGACCAGCAGCGCACCGGTGGCGGTGAGCCAGAAACTCACCGAATTGAGCGTTGGAAAGGCAACGTCGCGGACGCCGAGCTGCAGCGGCACGACCAGGTTCATCAGGCCGATGACGAACGGCATCGCCCCGAAAAAGATCATGATGGTGCCGTGGGCGGAAAAGACCTGGTTGAAGTGGTCGGGCGGAAGATAGCCGGGTGCCTGGAAGGCGAGGGCCTGCTGCGACCGCATCATGACGGCGTCGCTGAAGCCGCGCAGCAGCATCAGCAGCGCCAGCAGCGTGTACATCACGCCAATCCGCTTGTGATCGACGCTGGTGATCCATTCGCGCCACAGATAGGGGAAATGGCCGGCCAGGAAGACCCAGGCCAGCACGCCGAGGATTGCCAGGGCGACGACCGCCGAGGCGATCATCGGCAGAGGCTGATCGAACGGAATGACGTCCCAGCTCAATTTTCCGAGCATTGTCAGCCCTCCTGTCGTGGGCGATACGCCCGGCTCGGGGCGACTGGCCTGGGGACCGGGCGCGGGCGGAACGCCCTGCGTCGCGATTTCATGGAAAAGGTCCGGCTCGACCGAGCGATAGGTCGAAGGCGGCACGTCCAGGCTCTGTCTGGCCAGTTCCTGGTAGCTGGCCTTGTCGAGTGCCTGCCCCTGGTTTCGCGCGGAATTGACGAATGCATCGAAGGCGTCCGCCGCGACGGCATGCAGCACGAATTGCATGCCTGGAAAACCGTCGCCGCTGAAATGGGCCGACCGCCCATAGAATTCGCCCGGCTGATCCGCCTGCAGGTGAAGCTGTGTCGTCATGCCGTTCATCGTGTAGATCATGCCGCCGAGCTGAGGCACGAAGAACGCGTTCATGACGCTTGCCGAGGTGAGCAAGAAATGCACCGGCCTGCCCGCCGGCACCACAAGCTGGTTGATGCTCGCGACATTCTGCTCGGGGTAGATGAACAGCCATTTCCAGTCGAGCGAGACAACCTGCACCTCAAGCGGCTTTTGCTGGGAATCCAGCGGCTTCATGGGATCGAGGTCATGCGACCCGATCCAGATAATGCCGCTCAAAAACAGGATGACGAGGATGGGGATCGACCAGACCACCAGTTCGATGCGTCCGGAATAGGCCCATTCCGGCAAATACTGCGCTCTTGTGTTGGTCTCACGGAACCACCAGGCAAAACCGAGCGTCGCCACGATCGTCGGGATGACGATGGCCAGCATGATGGCAACCGAATTGAGCAGGATCGTGCGTTGCGCGGCGCCGACCGGCCCTTGCGGGTCGAGCACGCCGCCCTGGCAGCCGGCAAGCAGCCCGGCAACAAGCATCGTCGCGCCGACGCGGCCAGGACGGATGGCGGCACAGTTTCGAACGATCGCCCTCAGCAACATGAGATCTCGCCGTTTTCTGAAAACCGATTGGAACGTTGCAGGCAGCGTGGCTGCCAACCCCGAATGTGCGCGTCGGTGTGCTCCTGGCGACAGTTTCTTCACGCACGGGGTTCCGGCTGGCAGAACCGCATGCGGCGGATGTCATCGTTAAGCGGTCGACCTGTCGAGAACCCCTCCAAATCCTAAAAACCAGCGGCAAATCCCGAGCAACCAGAGCCAAATCCTAAGAAACCAGAAACAGTACCCAGATCGAAGTTATCGCCAGAAACGTGGCGAATGCCAAGGCGGTAAACCGGTTCATGGCCGCGCCCATAGTTGGTCCATTTGGCCTGCTCCCTGCGACGTGGCTGCTGATTTCAGTGATGCTGCTCCAGATGACCGGCGCCAACCGAACGAATGTTCCTCGCGAAAGTTCCCAAAAAACCGGATCCATCGCAGCCTTTGGTTGTAGGGCCGGGCGGCAACGCGATGCGCACCAGGGACGGTTGGGCGGCTTCCTGCCAAACGGAAGTGGGGTCGGGCTTTGCGTATGTAAAAACTACTTGTCTAGGTGAAAATAGTTGCTACTAATCGGCTGGGCCGGCGCATGGCCGGCTCTGGGAGGAATTTCGGCATGACAAGGCTGCGCGGCCTCGCGTGGGATCACCGACGCTGCTGGGGTCCGCTCGACGCCAGCATCGGGCCGTATTGTGCCGCAAATCCCGGTCTTGAGATCGAATGGGACCGCCGCAGCCTCTACGAGTTCGGCGAGGGCGCGCTTGGTCCGGTGCTCGACGCCTATGATCTCGTCGTGTTCGACCATCCGTTCATCGGCGATATTGCCGAAGGCGGGCTGATGGTGCCGTTTGATTTGTCGGCTGAGCAGCGCCGCGGTTTCGAACAGGATTCAGTTGGCGCATCCTGGCAATCCTACGCAAGGGACGGGCGCCAATGGGCGTTGCCGATCGATGCTGCCTGCCAGGTTGCCTCGTATCGCCCCGATCTCCTGGAGCGCTACGGACCGCTGCCGCGCAGCCCTGACGAGGTGCTGGATCTCGGCCGGCGCGCCTTGAAGGACGGCAAATGGCTTGGGCTGCCGTTGGTGCCGACTGACGCCATGTGCCTGCTTTTGACGCTGGGTGAGCCCAGCGAAGACGGCGACGAGTTCATCGTCAGGGAAAAAATCGAACGGGCCGTTGGGCAATTGCGCCAGCTTGCCGCGCTGTCGCACCCGAACTCGCCGAAATGGAACCCGATCCGCTGCTACGATCATATGATCGCGCATGACGACGTGGTCTACGTGCCGTTCGCCTTCGGCTATGTGAACTATGCCTCCAAGGCAGACAGGCCGTTTCTGCGCTTCGCCGACGTGCCGACGTCGCGATCCGCCGGCGCCTTGCTCGGCGGCGCCGGCATCGGCATCAGCGCCCAATCGAAACACAAGCAGGCAGCCATCGATTACGCGCTGTTTCTGTGCTCGCCCGGCTATCAGCGCGGCGACTATGTGAAATCCGGCGGACAGCCGGGATCGCTGGCGGCCTGGCAGGATGCCGAGGTCAACGCTCTCTCAGGCGGCTTCTTCGCCTCGACGCTGGCGACGATCGAAGCCTCCTATCTGCGCCCGACCCATCCGGGCTTCATCAGCTTCTTCCGCCAATGCGCCCCTCATGCCGCGGCGGCCATCGCCGGCGAATTGCCGGCGGCGGAGCTCGCGGACCGGCTGAACCGGCTCTATCGCGAAACCAGGCAGCCGCAACGGAGCGTCGCGTAATGGCCACCGATATTGCCCAGACCATCGACGAAGGCGAAAGCGGCCGCAACGGCTACCGCGTGCCGGCGGTGGAGAAGGCGCTCGACATCCTGGAATTCATGGCTGCCAGCGGCGAGCCGCTGACCCAGACCGAGATCGCCACCGGAATGGGGCGCTCCATTCACGAGATCTACCGCATCCTGCTGCTGCTGGAGAAGCGCGGCTACATTTTCCGGACCCAATCGGACCGCTTCCGCCTGTCGTTGAAGCTGTTCGAACTGGCGCATATGCATCCCCCGGTGAACCGCCTGGTCGAATGTGCGCTGCCGGTGATGCGCGGCCTCGCCGCCAACGCCGACCAGAGCTGCCATCTGGTCGTGCGCGAAGGCGAGAGCGCACTGGTCGTGCTGCAGATCGATTCGCCTTTGCCGATGCGGTATTCGGTTGCCCTTGGCTCGCATTTCCCGATCCTCGAGACGAGCTCCGGCGCGGTGCTGCTGGCGCATTCGAGCCGCGCCGAGCGCGACCGTATCGTCGAGCGGATCGTCGCTGCAGGCGAAGGCCAAGGCAGCCGGGCGGAAATCGAAGCGCGGCTGAACGAAGTCGCAAGGCTCGGCTATGAAATGCGCGCCTCGCTGGCTGTCGAGGGCTGCACCAACATCTCGATGCCGGTGCGCGACCATACCGGTGCGGTCATTGCCGCGCTCACCGTCCCGTTCCTGCCGCAAAAGGCCGCGCGCTTCGATCGCAAGACCGTCTTCGAGCGGACGAAGGCGGCTGCCGAGACAATATCGGCGGCGCTGGGCGCGGGCGAAGCTGCCGCCTCTTCACGTGCCGACCCGGAACGGCGGGACTATCCGTTCAGCAACTGACAAGAAATACAGGGAGAAGAAACATGAACTGGTCCAAATCGATGCTGTTTGCCTCGGCGGCGGTGCTTGCTCTGAGCGCCGCCGCGGCACACGCCGAAAACATGCCGAAGCGCATCGGCTACGTCACCAACTACGCTACGCATGAGTGGTATCAGAACGTCATCAAGGGCATGCAGTCCCGCGCCAAGGAACTCGGCATCGAGCTCGAGGTGCAGGACGCCAATCTGGACGTTGCCAAGGAGGTCTCCGCCGCCGAAGATTTCATGGCCAAGGGCGTCGACGTCCTGATCATCACGCCCGTCAACGAGGAAGGCGTCGTGCCGCTGCTGCGCCAGGCGAAATCCAACAATGTTCCAGTCGTGCTCGAAGGCAATCCGGTCAAGGGCATGACCACCATGGTCGCGATCTGCGACTACGACACCGGCTACACCGCCGGCGTCGAAGCCGGCAAATACGCCAAGGAAAAGCTCGAAGGCAAAGCCAAGGTGATGAATGTCGGCCTGCCGCTGCTCTCCGCCACCGTCCTGCGGTCGCAGGGTTTTATGGACGGCCTGAAGACCATCATCCCCGACGCGGTCATGGTCCACGACCTCGACGGCGGCGGCAATCCGGATCGCGCGCTCGAAGTCTCTTCGGCGGCCCTTGCCAAGAACGCCGACATCAACATCATCTACGGCATCAACGATTCCTCGTCGCTCGGCGGCCTTCAGGCCTGGAAAGCGGCCGGCAAGTCGCAGGACAGCCTGTTGACGGTCGGCACCGGCGGCGAAGGCCTCGCCTTCATCAATGCCATGCAGAACGAGCCGTCCTACCGCATCGAAGCCGCGATGTTCCCGGAAAAGGAAGGCTACACCGCCATCGATGCAGCGGTTAAGCTCTTCAACGGCGAAGAGGTGCCGGAACACATCGTCAGCCCGACCGCGCCGATGAACGGCGACGACTGGAAGAAGTTCTACGACTACGATGGCACCACACGAACGATCAAATGGGATGCCGTCAATGCGCTCCAGCCGCCGGAAAAGTGCATGAAAACGTCGGCTGACCTGAAGAAGTAAGGATTCCGGCTAGCCCTTCCCGCACGGCGGGAAGGGCATCGGATCGGATGCCGACGGCAAAACAGGTCAACCGTCCTGTTTTGACCCGGCAGGTTTCCGAACGGCGACGGCACCGATACGGGCCCGGAAATGAAATGGACATGAGCGAGCTTACGCAATCCTCCGCGCCAAGGCGTTTCATCGGCGGCCAGCTGCTGGGCAGCAGCCAGCTGGTGCTCGGCGTGATCCTGGCCGTGCTCTGCATCGCCATTTCGATTGCGGCGCCGCAATTCTATTCCGAGGCCAACATCATCGCCATCCTGCGCCAATGCGCGCTGGTGCTGATCGTTGCCTCCGGCATGACGATGCTGATCATCACCGCCGAAGTCGACCTGTCGGTCGGTGCATCGCTCGCCTTTGTCGGCTGCATCGGCATGGCCGTGCTCAATTCGACGCACAGCCTGACGCTCGGCCTGCTGGCGGCGCTCGCCTTTTCCGGTGCCGTCGGCCTTTTCAACGGCCTCGTCGTCACCAGGCTCAAGGTGAACTCGCTGATCGCCACCATCGGCACGATGATGATGCTGCAGGGCGGCGTCTATCTGTTCACGCGTGAAGCGGTGCAGAACCATCACCGGCTTGCAAGCTTCACCGATCTCGGCGCCGGCTATATCGGCGCGATCCCGCTGCCCGTGGTCCTTGCAGCGGTGATTTTCGCGCTGGCCGCGGCGACGCTGCGCTTCACCACGCTCGGCCGCTATCTCTATGCTGTCGGCGCCAACGAGCGCGCCGTTCGTCTCTCCGGCGTGCGCTCGCAACGCATGAAACTCTTCGCCTTCGTCGTCACCGGCCTGTGCGTCGGCATTGCCGGCATGATCCTGTCGTCGCTGATGAATGCCGGCCAGCCGACCGCCGGTCGCGGCTTCGAGCTGACGGTGATTGCCGCCGTCATCCTCGGCGGCACCAGCCTGCTTGGCGGCCGCGGCTCGCTGCTCGGCACATTGCTGGGCGTGCTGGTGCTGAAGGTCATCGACAACGGCATCATCATCCTCGGCTGGAACCAGGATCTGCAGATGGTGGTGCCGGGCATCGTCATCATCCTGGCGACCTATCTCGACATCGTGCGGAACAGAGCCAATGTCGGTTGATTTCCTCCACCCCGGCGAAACCGTGGCTGTCGACAAAAGCGTGCCGGCACTGGAGATGCGCGGCATCGGCAAGCGCTTTCCCGGCGTGGTGGCGCTGGACAATGTCGACCTCACCCTGGAACCCGGCAAAATCCACGCCCTGATGGGCGAGAACGGCGCCGGCAAGTCGACGCTGATCAAGATCATGGCCGGGGTCTACGGCAAGGATGCCGGCACCATCCGCCTGCGCGGCCGCGAGGCCGACATCAAGTCGCCGCGCGACAGCCTGAAAGAGGGCATCAAGGTGGTGTTCCAGGAGATCGCGCTGATCGCCGAATTCAGCGTCGCCGAAAACATCTTCCTCGAAGGCTATCCGACCGGCAAGGGCGGCTCGATCGACTGGAAGAAGATCCGTGCCGATGCGGCCGCTCTGTTCAAGCGCATCGGCTTCAATGTCGACCCGGCGGCACGCACGGGATCGCTGCCGGTCAGCCAGCAGCAGATGGTCGAGATCGCCCGCGCGCTCGCCCACGAGGCCCGCGTCGTGGTGATGGACGAGCCGACATCCTCGCTGACGCCGAACGAGGTCTCGCTGCTGTTCACCGTCATTCGCCGGCTGGCCTCGCTCGGCATCGCCGTGCTCTATGTCAGCCACAAGCTCGACGAGGTCTTCGAGATCGCCGACACCGTGACCGTCCTGCGCGACGGCCGCCACGTCTCGACCAGGCCGATCGGCGAACACACAAACGACACGCTGATCCACGACATGATCGGCCGGCGGATCGAAAACCTGTTCCCCCGCAAGCGCGCCGCGCCGGGCAGCAAGGTCGCGCTCTCCGTTGAAGGGCTCAGCACCGCCAAGAAGCTGAAGGATGTGTCGTTCGAGGCGCATGCCGGCGAGGTCCTCGGCTTCTTCGGCCTGATGGGAGCCGGCCGGACCGAGCTCGCCAAGGCCATCGTCGGCTACGACCCGATCACTTCCGGCGCCATTTCGGTCGATGGCAGCCCGCTCCTGCCGCACGACACGCACACCGGCGTCCGGCTCGGCATCGGCCTGCTCACCGAGGACCGCAAGAGCGAAGGGCTGATGGGAGAGCTGCCGGTCTACCAGAACGCCAGTCTCGCCTCGCTCGGTGCCTTCGCCAGAATGGGCTTCGTCGACAAGGCCAGGGAACGCAAGGCGGTGCAGGACTATGTCGACCGTTTTCGCATCAGGACGCCCAGCCTGTTCCAGCAGGTCAAGAACCTGTCCGGCGGCAATCAGCAGAAGGTGCTGATCTCGCGCTGGTTGATGCGCGGTCTCAGGGTGATCGTCGTTGACGAACCGACCCGCGGCATCGACGTCGGTGCCAAGTCGGAGATTTTCGCGCTCATCGACCGGCTCGCAGGCGAAGGCCTGGCGGTCGTCATGATGACGTCCGAAATGCCCGAACTACTGGGGCTTGCCGACCGCATCGCGGTGATGTGCGAAGGCCGCCTCACCGCGATCATGCCTCGCGACGAGGCCACGCAGGAGAAGATCCTCAATGCGGCGATCGGATAAGACGATGGCACTTCGCAAAGGGAGCAAGCGATGAGCCTGGCAAGCACCGACACCATGAAAGCTGGGCCGTCCATGCTGGCGCGGCTCGTCGCGCGGCAGGAATTGGCATTGCTCCTCTGCCTCATCCTGGTGATCGCGTTCTTTTCCTTCACCGCCGAGAATTTCTTCTCGGTGCGCAACATCACCAATGTGCTCGGTCAGGCTTCGCTGGCGCTGACCGCCGGCATCGGCTGCGCCATCGTCTTCATCTCCGGCGAGGTCGACATCTCGATCGGCTCGCTGCTGGCGACGATCGCGCTGCCGCTGATCATCATCATGAACGACACCAACTCGCTTGTGCTCGGCATCAGTGGTGCGCTGCTGTTCGGGCTGATCATCGGCGTTGTGAACGGCTATCTCACGGCCTATGCCGGCATCAACTCGCTCATCGTGACCCTGGGCACGATGTTTATCATGCGCGGCAGCGTTTATCTCTATACGGGCCAGCGCGCCATCCCCGACGATGCCGCGCTCGACAGCTTCATCGCGCTGTCGGACGGCCGCCTGTTCAATGTCATTCCCTATTCGGCGGTTATCGCCATCGTCCTGCTCGTCGTCTTCGCCTACGTGATGCAGCACCGGCCGTTTGGACGGCAGATCTATGCCGTCGGCGGCAATCCGGAAGTGGCACGGCTGGCAGGCTACGATGTGCGCCGCGTCAAGTTCATCTGTTTCATCATCAGCGCGCTGCTGGCAACGGTCGCAGGCATCATTCTGGCCGCCCGTGTCGGCTCGGCGCAGCATACGGCCGGGCTGAATTTCGAGTTCCAGGTCGTCGCCGCCACCGTGCTCGGCGGCGTGAGCCTTGCCGGCGGCATCGGCAGCCTGACCGGCATGGCGCTCGGCGTGCTGATCCTGCAGTTCCTGTCCAACGGGCTGCGTGGTCTCGGCCTGCCGACCGAGTGGCAACTGGTCATCACCGGCATGATCATCATTGCCGCCGTCGCCTTCGACGAAGCAAAGCGCCGGCGCGCCATTGGAGGCTGATATGGATCGTCTCAAAGGGAAAACCGCAATCGTCACCGGCGCCGCCGACGGCATCGGCCATGCGATCAGCGAGGCGATGGCAAGGGAAGGCGCGCACGTCTTCCTCGGCGACATCGCCGACGAGAAGGGTGAACAATTCGCGGCCGAGCTGCGCGCCGCCGGCCACCGCGCCGACTACATCCATTGCGACGTGGCGGAGGAGGCCGACATCGCCGCCCTGATCGACGGCGCCGTCGCCAAGACCGGCCATCTCGATATTCTCGTCAACAATGCCGCCATCGCCATCGGCGGCATGCCGGTTCACGAAATGACCGACGAGCAGTGGCACCGGCTGATCGCGGTCAACCTGACCAGCGTCTTCCGCGGCTGCAAATATGCGCTGCCGCATATGATCGCGCAGAAATCGGGCTCGATCATCAACATGGCCTCGGCACAAGGGCATATCGGGCTCGACGGCTGGACCGCCTATGCCGGCGCCAAGGGTGCGGTGATGGCGATGACGCGCCAGATGGCGGTCGAGTTCGGCCCGCTCAACATCCGCGTCAACTCGATCTCGCCCGGCACCATCAACACGCCGATGAACGACAAATTGGTCAAGCAGATCGGCGGCAATCTCGCCAAGGCCTGGGTGAAGATGCATCCGCTCGGCCGCATCGGCAAACCGTCCGAAGTGGCCGAAGCCGCCGTCTATCTCGCCTCCGACGCCGCCGGTTTCACCACCGGCACCGACCTGCGCGTCGACGGCGGCCTCACCGCAGCACCCCGCTACGTACCCGATCTGCTTTGACAACCAACGAGACAAAAATGAACAAGGCCCTCGAAGGCGTCCGCATTCTCGATTTCAGCCATCTGCTGCAAGGGCCGTTCGCCACACAGCTGCTCGGCGACATGGGTGCCGACATCATCAAGATCGAGCGTGCCGGCGCCGGCGACATGTTCCGCGGCATGACCTTCTTCGCCAAATGGGTCGGCGGCTCCGAGAGCCCGAATTTCCTCGCATGGAACCGCAACAAGCGCTCCATCGCGCTCAATCTGAAAAGCCGCAAGGTGCATGCCATCATCATGGATATGGCCAAGAAGGCGGATGTGGTGGTGCAGAATTTCCGCCCTGGCGTGCTCGCCAGGCTCGGCTATGGCTACGAGGATTTCAGGGCGGTCAATCCCGCCATTATCTATTGCTCGGGCTCCGGCTATGGCGAGGAAGGCCCCTATGTCGAGCGCCCCGGCCAGGACATGCTGATCCAGGGACTGTCCGGGCTGATTTCCAACACCGGCCGCGGCGACCAGGCGCCTGTTCCGGCCGGCGCCGGCCTGGCCGACCAGATCGGCGCCATGAACATGGTCTATGGCATCCTGTCGGCGCTCTACTATCGCGAGAAGACCGGCAAGGGCCAGAAGATCGAGGTCAATCTGCTGGCCGGCATGCTGGCGCATCTCAATCAGGAATATGTCGCCGTGCTTAATCTCGGCGAGGATTTCGTGCGCCCGAATTCCGGCATCGGCCACCCCGGCATGCAGGCGCCGTTCGGTATCTACGAAGCGAAGGACGGCGGCTATGTGTCGATCGCCATGAGCCCGTTCAAGACGCTGTATGAAGTGCTGGAGGCGCCGCAGCTCGCTGTCTACGACGATCTGAAGACGCTGTTCGACAAGCGCGACGAGGTGTTCGACAAGGTCAACGCCGAAACCAGGAAGTTTGCCACGCAGGACCTGCTGGCGCGGCTGCTGGCAGCCGACATCTGGTGTGCCGAGGTGAAGGACATCCGCCGCGCAGCCGAGGACCCGCAGGTCAAGCACCTGGGCATGATCACCAGCTACGATCATCCGCGCGGCGGCAAGGTCAGGGTGGTCGCACCGGCGGTCAAGATGAGCGAGACGCCGGCCACCATAGAGCGGCCGGCGCCGCTGGTCGGCCAGCATGGCCGCGAGATACTGGCCGAGTTCGGCCTCTCCAGCGGCGAGATTGCAGCACTTGAGGCGTCCGGCGACATGACCGTGGATGCTGCCTGACGATGAGCGTTAACCAGACACTCAGCTTGGAAATATCCGGGCGCGTCGCAGTCGTCACCTTCCGGCGCGCCGATCAGCTCAACGCCATGAACCGGCTGATGCAAAGCGAGATCACCGAGGTTTTCGAGGCGCTGTCGCAGGATGACGGCATCGGCGCGATCGTGGTGACCGGCGAGGGGCGCGGCTTCATGGCCGGCGCCGACATCAAGGAATACGCCGCCCAGACAGCTGCCGAGTTCGACGCCTTCCAGATGGCGGGCACGCGCATGTATGCGGCGGTCGAGAACAACCGCAAGCCGGTCATCGCCGCGGTCAACGGCTTTGCGCTCGGCGGCGGCATGGAGCTGGTGCTGTGCTGCGACATCGTCATCGCCAACCAGTTCGCGAAGCTCGGCCTGCCCGAAATCAAGCTCGGGCTGGTCCCCGGCGGCGGCGGCACCCAGCGCAGCGTCCAGAAGCTCGGCGGCAACCGCGCCAATTTTTTGCTGATGACCGGCGCCATCGTGCCGGCTTCCGAGTTCGTCGGCGCCGGTCTGGTCAACGAGATCGTCGATGCCGAAAGGCTGATGCCGCGGGCGCTGGAACTCGCCGAGATGATTGCCGCCGAACCGGCCGCAGCGATCGAGGGGCTGAAAGCACTGACAGCGCATGCCGTGTCGGGCGATCTGGCCGGCGGCCTTGCCATCGAGCGCGATGTCCTGGGTGGCCTCTACCGCAGCGAGATCGGCCAGCGTCGCGTCAAGGAATTTGCTGAAAAGAGCGCGGCACGGGCCAAGGCTGCAAAATGACGTCCCTGGTCAAGCAAAACCGGCCACGCTTCACCGATGTCGAGGGCTTGGCCGCGATGGTCGGCGGCGGCGATGTCTTCGGTGTCGGTGGTCATCATTTTGCCCGGCTGCCGATCGCCTTGTTGCGGGCCATCGCCCGCTCGGGCGTCAGGGACCTTCGCTATGTCTGCTGGGCCGGCGGCCTGCCGCTCGAACTGCTTCTCGAAGCGAATGCCGTGGCGGAGGTCGATATCTGCTTTTCCAGCCTCGATATTTTTGGCTTGCCGCCGCGCTTCCGCGCGGCTGCCGAGACCAATGCCGTGCCGATCCGCGACTGGACGGCGCTGGCCATGATCCAGGCGTTGCGGGCGGCGCAGCAGAACCTGCCGTCGATGCCGTTTCAGCTTCCGCAGGGTTCGGACATGCTGGCGCGCGTGCCCGGCGCGATCGCCGTGTCCGATCCGATCGCGGGAATCACGACCGGGATCATCCCGGCCTTGCGGCTCGATACGTTCGTCGTCCATGCCCAGCGAGCCGACGAGAGCGGCAATGTCCAGATCATCGGACCACGAGCGCTGGATTTCGCCATGGCCGGCGCGGCGCGCCAGGTGCTGGTCACGGTCGAGGAAATCGTCCCGGTCGGAGCGCTGCGGCATGATGGCCGGCAGAGCATTTTGACCCGCAACCAGGTGTCGGCGATCGCGCTGGCGCCAGGCGGCGCCTATCCCGCCTCTTGCCTGCCATTCTATGTGACGGATTATCAAGCGTTGGCGGGGGCGTTCGCGGCCAAGGAAATACCCTTGTCGGACAGCCTGAGCATGCCTGCGGAAGACGTGCCGGAGCGGGTTCAAGACGCTGCGAAAGTCCGCGCTGAAACAGTCCTCGCGATGCCTGCGCTCGTGCACGGCGAAAAGAAGGCGTCCATCGACGAGATCGTCGTCGCCCGCATCGCCGCTGAGCTCGACAATGAGAGCTTTGCCAGTGCCGGTGCAGTGTCGCCGCTCGCCAATGTCGCCTACCGGCTGGCCAAAGCGACGCTTGCGCCGGACATGATCATCGCTACCATGAGTTGCGGCCATCTCGACATAGCGCCGAGCCCGATGATCCTGTCGCTGATCGAAAGCCTCGATTGCGAGACGGCGGTGGCGCATGCCGGCGGCGATGACACCTATTCGACCCACTACCAGGCCGGCGCGGTGACGCATGAGATCGTCGGTGCCGCGCAGGTCGATCGAGGCGGGCGCGTCAACACCATTGCGCTGCGCAAGCGCGACGGCAGCCTTATCCGGCTGCCCGGGCAAGGCGGCATGGCCGATGTCGCCAACATGCATCGCGATTATCTGCTCTACGTCCCCCGCCATTCGGTGCAGTCGCTGGTCGAGACGGTCGAGATCGCCAGCTCGGCGCGCGGACTGTTGACTGAGGCCGAACGCGAGCCGATGGGCTATCGGACCGGCGCGGCACTGGTGTTCACCGACCTTTGCGTGTTTCGGCTCGACCGGGAGAGCCGGCAATTGGCCGTCGTCGAGACCATGCCGGGCGTGACGCGCGAGCAGGTCCAGGATGCCACCGGCTTTGCCCTGACATTCGATGTCGATTGCCGCGAAGTTGCGCTACCCTCGAACGAGACGCTCGACATCCTGCGAAACCGCATCGACCCGCTCGGCCTGCGGCGCCTCGAATTCGTCAGCGCCAAGGAGCGCCGCGCGCTGATCGCCGAGATCCTGGCGGCCGACCGGCTGATGGTCGAGCGCTGCATTGCCGCACAGCGGTCGCATACTGCACCGGATTGAAGAGGGGGCGGCGCATGACAAAGCCATTGCTCGAAATGTCGGCCGCGAGGGTCTTCTTCGATGGCATCTTCACCAGCCCGCGCGTCGCCCATCCGGAAGGCGTGGCCATCCATCGCGACGGCTCGATCTGGTGCGGCACCGAAACCGGCGACCTGCTGCGCCTGGCCGCGGATGGCAGCTCGGTCGAACGCATGGGCGGCACGAAGGGCTTTCTGCTCGGCATCGCCTTCGATAGCGCGGGGAACTGTTTTGCCTGCGATCTGAGACATTCGGCGATCTTTCGCTGGGATGCCGCGACGGCCGACATGCAGCGCTTCGCGGCGTCCGGCATCCGCGTGCCGAACTATCCGATCGTCGACGAGGCACGAGGCCGGCTCTACGTGTCGGACAGCGTTGGCGAAGACAACCGCTCCGGCATTTTTCGCTACGATTTGAAGACCGGCGAAGGCGGCCTGTGGTGTAGCGAGGCGATGGCCTTCGCCAACGGCATGGCGATGGCGCCGAATGGCAATGGGCTTTATGTGGTGGAAAGCCATGCGGCCCGCGTCAGCTATGTGCCGATCCTTGCCGACGGCGCGCCGGGGCCTCGCCAGCTCGTCGTGGACGGCGTGAACAACGTCCCCGATGGCGTCGCCTTGGCGCCGGACGGGTCGCTGTTCATCTCGTGCTACGAGCCGAGCCGCATCTATCGTTGGCGACAGGATAGCGGGCTCGAGGTGCTGATCGAGGATCCGGCCGCAACGACGCTCGCCCATCCCACGAACATCGCCTTCAAGGGCGACAAGCTCTACACCGCAAATCTCGGCCGCTGGCATATTACCGAGATCGACCTACTTCGACGATGACATGCAAGCTCGAGCCACTCCAAGGCCCCTCGGGCCAAAAGTGTCACCTATGTCTCCGGTCTAAACGGTAACCCGTGTCTCCGGGCCGTGGTCATTCCAGGCGGAACCCCAAGGCGGCTGGCCAGTTTAAGAGGTTTGAACTGGGAGATAAGTCATGGACTACGGTTCCGCCCTGCAACCCGCCGAAGCACTGGTTCGGAAGAACGGCGCCCACCAACCGAACGAGACCGCCGAGTACCGCAAGGCCCGCGAGGCCCTGATGGTCGAGGAAATCGACCTTCGCCGGCATATCGCGCGCGTCGCCGCGCAGCGCCGCGCCCTGCCGCCCGGCGGCGAGGTGAAGGGCGACTATCAGTTCATGGGCGAAGCCAGCAGCGTGGCCGGCGCCAATCCCGTCGGCGTCGCTGAGCTGTTCGGCGACAAGGACACGCTGTTTGTCTACAACTGGATGTACGGCCCCAAACGCGCGCGACCCTGCCCCATGTGCACGGCGCTTCTGAGCTGCCTGGATGGCAACGCCGACCACATCCGTCAGCGTGTCGCCCTGGCCGTCGTCGGCCTTTCGCCCATCGAGCGACAGGTCGCCTTCAAAGTCGAGCGCGGCTGGAAGAACTTGCCGCTCTACGCCGACGTGAACGGGAAGTTCAGCCAGGACTACCACGCCATCATGGATGACGGGACCGATACCGCCGCTCAAAACGTCTTTACCCGCCGTGATGGAACCATCCGGCATTTCTGGGGCGCCGAACTGGGTTTCGAGACTGCCGATCCGGGCCAGGACCCGACCACGCCGCCGGACTTGATGGTCCTGTGGAACGTCCTGGACCTGACGCCGGACGG
Organism: Mesorhizobium sp. M1329; assembly: GCF_040318035.1. Lineage (NCBI taxonomy): Bacteria > Pseudomonadati > Pseudomonadota > Alphaproteobacteria > Hyphomicrobiales > Phyllobacteriaceae > Mesorhizobium > Mesorhizobium sp. M1329. Next base: position 117,408 of record NZ_JAMYLN010000002.1, read on the forward strand.
CCGCGGGACGGACTGGTACCCGAAGATCACCTACTAACTGATCCTGCCGCCGCACGATCTGCGGAATGTCGAGCGTCGCCTGCTCGACGCCGGTGTCGCCTGCCTGGCTTAACACGATGCTGTCCGGATCGACCGCAAATCTCGGCCGCCGGCATATTACCGAGATCGACTTGACGGCGATGCCACGGATCGAGCCCGATGCGGCGGCGCCGGCCTATCCCAGCCGGCCGTGACTGGAGCGGATGCGCAACACCTGCACCCTCGACGGCAGCTCGATCAGGAACTCTTCATCCCGCTCGAGATGGTGGATTTTCGTCGGATCGCCGCCGGTGAACGCTGCCATCGCCTCGACGTTTTCCCAATAGGAGATCGTCACGAATTCCGAATGGGTCGGCGTGTCCTCGCGAAAGGTCTGCACGCCCAGGGCCTTCTCGATCAGCGGCTTGATGCCGGCCTCGTAATTGTAACTCTCATAGGCATCCGCCTTTTTAGGCACGGTTCTGCCGCGCCAGATACGAGCGATGGTCGGGGTTTTCTCTGTGGCTTTCTCTGTCATGGCCAACGAATTCCTGCTGGTTTGATTGGTCCGCGGCGTTCGGGCAAGGCCAGCCAAGGAACGCATCTCCCCGGCTGGCAGCCTGGTATCCCGTTGCCAGCGCTTTCATCCTCCCCGGCCGACAGGCCTCCTGCCGACCCGTAGGGGACTCACTCCTGATCCTCGGCGTCTGCTCCGTGGAAGAAGGATCGGATTTCCTGCATGTCGACGCTGCCGTCACCGTCCTCGTCGACGGCGTTGAATATCCGCCCGACGAAATCCTGGACTTCGCTTTGAGAAAGCGCGCCATCGCCGTCCGCATCTACTATGGCGAACATCATTCGCATCCTCGCGCCATGCATCCCGCCGCCGCGCCCTCCCATCTCCCAATCTCTGTGAGGCGGGCCCATCCTGTAGTCGCGATGCCAGTGACCTCGCCGTTCTCCCCGGGGCGCGCGATCTTCCTGCATTCTCTCTTCCAGCATCTCGGTCATCATCTGGCGCATCATGTCGCGCATGGCGTCCTGCCCGTTCACATTCCCCGGTGCCGGTGCCGGCGCTGCGGGCGGGCTCGTCTGGCCGAATGCCGGCGCGGCCAACATGGCCAGCGCCGCTGCAATTACAGTGGTTTTGCTTGCGAGCGTCATCGTAATCTCCATCGGTATGAATTGGGGGCTGCTGCATCCAAGCCAAACCGGCTGCTCGCCTCATGGTTCCTGGTCAGTCGCCACGATGGCGCAAAAGTCCGCCTGGTCGCGGCAACGAAACCCGCTTGCCCACGTTGCCATTGATGCGAAGCTCCACCAGGAGGAAAAAATGGCTGACGATAAGAGCAAGCGAGATTTCCGCGACCGCGATCGCGTTGCTGCGGAAGACGACCGTGAGGTCGAGTATTTTGCCCAACTGAACGGCATCACCGCCGACCAGGTCCGCCAGCTGATCAAGAGCTTCGGCAATGATCGCGGGCGCCTGATCGAAGCCGCGAAGGCGTTGCGAGGGATTTCACCTGCCGGAGCCGACGAGGTGACCAGCGAAGCCCGCCAACAGAGAACGCCTATGCATCTCGGCAAACCCGACGAGTGATGCCAGGCAGCTGCTCTGCCGCTGCCGCAGCGTCAGAATTTGCGACTCAAATAATCCGAGCCGCGCAGGCCGAACCGCCACTCCGCATCGACAGCCTTGGAAATGCCGATCCGGCGGCCTGTAAGAACGACGCTGGCGTCGCCCGGCTGTCTGAAGTCGAATGGCGGCAAGTCCAGCGGCAGCCCGTCATGGGATTTGTCGATTGCCAGCGCCTGGCAAAGGCGACCCGGTCCCGAACAAAGCAGCCGGGGATCGTCAACGCGGCGATTGGCCCGCATCACATCCAGCCCGGATTGCGGTTCGATTGCGCGGATAAGCACGGCACTGCCGGGCAGGCACACGGCATTGAGGCACCAATGCAGGCCATAGGAGCGATAGACATAGGCGCTGCCCGGGGCGCCGAACATGGCGCCGTTGCGCACCGTCCTGCCACCGAAAGCATGCGAAGCCGGGTCATCCGGGCGATACGCCTCGGTCTCGACGATGATGCCGCCAACGCCGTGCAGAAGCAGCGAGGCGCCAATGATGTCGCGCGCCACGATGGTGGCGTCACGGGCAAAGAATTGATGGGTCGTGGTCACTGTGCAGCAGACTCGTTCACGCCTGAACCTGGCGCGTCGGCAAGTTCCCGGACCGGACACAAAATGTCCAGCCACAGCTCACGGATAAAGGTATTCAGCGCAGAATGGCTGCGCCGATGAAAACCGCCGCGGCCAGCACGACGATGGCGGCAATCACCAGGACCGGCCCGTATCTGCGCGGTTGGACGGCGGGCTCGTCCCTCAGCGGGCGCATCGCATTGGCATAGCTCGCCTGGTTGGTGAACTCCGGCGTTTCATGGCGTGGAGACGGATCATCTGCGGAAGCGGTACCGGCGGATTCCGCGTCCGTTTCCATGGGAGCCGCAGCCGGATCGATGCCCGGTGTCTTGTCCCCCGCGCGCCCGGCGTCGATATCGCCCCGCGCCTGAGCCGGGCTCCGCCCAAGAGGTGCTGCGTCGGTCATCGTCGAGGTCCTTTCAGAGCATCGGCTTCAAGCATCCTAACCTGCGTCTCATTTCAAAGTTCCGGCGAGCGGAAACCGCTTGCCTGCCTACAGGAACAACCGGCGATCGAGCGGGTTGAGCAAGCATCGGGGAGAGCGAGATGGACTTGGTGCGCCACGCGCCCAGATCGGCAGGTCGAAACAGGCTCCAGCGCATGATCTACTTCACCGCCGACACGCATTTCAGCGACCCGCGCATCCTGCGCATCGACCGCCGCCCGTTCGGCTCGCTGGCGGAACATGACCGGGCGCTCGTTGCGTTCTGGAACGAGACTGTCGGGCCGGACGACGAGGTCTGGCATCTCGGCGATTTTGCCAGGGGATCGGCCGCGTTCGTGTCGTCGCTGCTGTCGTCTCTTCATGGCAGCAAGCATCTGGTCATCGGCAACAACGATGCTGCGGCCACCATCGAGGCCACGGGTTGGGCGAGCACGCAGCACTACAAGGAGCTGACGCACCACGGCAGCCTGCTGATCCTTTGCCACTACCCTTTTCGCACCTGGAACCAGATCGGCCGGAAATCGATCGACCTGCATGGCCATTCGCACGGCAGGCTCATCCCGGTCACGCGTCAATATGACGTCGGCGTCGACAGCTGGGATTTTCGTCCGGTCACGCTGACCACCATCCTTGCCAGCCGAGGCCGAAGGACGGCTCGGACAAAACCCGGCTGAAAGGCTGCCGGCCGCAACCGGAACCTCTGCGCAGCTGAGGCGTTCGAAAATTGCAAGGCGTAAAGGCAACTGCAATGGCTCAGAAGATCACGACAGGCGCGAACGACCGGCCGCGCAATGAAACCATCGGCCAATCCGGCGAAGGCCTGCCGGACGACAGCAGCAGGCCGCTCGAGGTCGACGAAGGCTGGGTCGCCCGGCTGAGAAACAAGCTGCAGGGCAAGCCCCGGCAAGCCGGTCAGACCAACGCGGACGAAGTCCCCGCAGGCACTCCAGGCGCTGGCGAGAATATCTGCCGCCGCTGTGCGGGGTCAGGCATGATCGACGGCCGCACCTGCCCCGAATGCGGCGGAACCGGCAAGGTGACGACACCGATCGGCGGAGGCTGAGCAATTCCAGGAAAGTTTGAAACGGGTTTTCGTGCGGAATTGCGTCAAAACACAAAAATGGACCAGTTCTGCGTTTCCGCGGAACGATGAACCGTTCCAGCGCCGGTCAGATCGCCGGCACCCACTTCCAGAACACGCCCTCTTTGCGCTCGGGATAGTGCTTGAAGTCGCATTCGAAGCGCCAGCCGTAGTTCTTGGCGGCGGCAAGCGCCTCCTTGCTGACCGGGTTCATGCCGGTTCCCGGCGCAAACCAGTCCTCCAGCAGATCGTCGGGGACATAGGCGCCGATCCTCAACGGCAGCTGTTCGAGGACGACATCCATTTCAGGTGGTGCAGGCACGGCGGCGCTCCCTTCGAAACCTACCGGCGAAGAAGTCGTTCAACGCCAGGCGGGTTCATTCTTCTGTTCATAGTCCTGGAACGCCTTCTGGAGGCCGCCGATCACCTCGGCGGACGTCTCGAACATCGCCTTCAGCTGCGGCTCATCGACCTTCTCGATGTCCTCGCGAAGGTGCTGCTTCACCTCCTCCAACTTTTTCTGCATTTTCTGCGTGTGATGGCGCGGATCGCGGTCGGCAGCGCTTGTCATGATCAATCCCCAATTTGTGGATCTCGGACAACTCGGCCCGGCCTCTGAGGATCGCCAGGCGGGTTTGCAGCGTAAACGGCTTGCCGACAGCTGTGGTTCCCGACTGTGGAGCGGTCTTCGTACGCCTCAGCGCGCCGTTCTCGCTCTCAGCCGTCCGGTAGAGGCGGCGACAAGGCAAGTCGGAGAGGTCGCTTCCAATGAATTCGAGACGCGAGCAGTCGAAACGCGCATAGATGAAGCTGAGAACTGATGGCGCCTCTGGCCAAGGGACGGCAATCCACCACCTATAGCCTACGCCGCGTCCGCGATCCATTCGAGCGAGGCGCCATGCGGGTCGGTCCAAGCTACAGGGGAGCCGTTCGCAGACAGGAGGAAGCGGCCGGGCGGCCAACTTGTTCCGGCGCGTGTGGCGATGGACGGGAAGACGCGAGGGAACTCGTTCGATACCCAATAAGGCGAGAGACGCATCGCCTGTTGGGCAAAAGCTTCTCTGTCACCAGGGTCGGAGACATAGTCGAGGACGGCTGTGTGAAAGATGACGAGTGTAGCGTCGTTTGGCGCTTCGTTGCAGAGTTGCACGAGGTCGCTCCCGCGCAGGTCGCCCTTCACCAGCCGAGGCTTGACTGTGGCAGCGATCTTCAGGGCCGCCCGCAGATTGGCGAGCCGTGCTGTCTGTTCCGGCCAGACCAGCGTCTCAAGCCATGCGATTTGCGTGTCGTCCGAAGCATCTATCGGGCTCAGGTCCAATCCCGCCCGCCAGACGACTTGTGGCAAGGCCGTCGGCAATGGCGTTGTTTCGCTGGCGAGGCAGCGGAAGACAGGCGGCTCCAAGGCCATCGCGGGTGCGCGGATCACCTTGCGTCCGTAGTCATAGCCATAGAGATCGGGCATGAGGCAGAGCCCTGCGGAGGTCCCGACCTCGATGAGGGCCAGCGGCTGCGGCAAACGCGCGAGCACGGGGAGCAGGGTGGCGCATCTTCCCGGCTCGTTGGTTTGCGTTGAGCGCTCGAGCATGAGCGAGCGGATAGCGTCGGGATTAGCCTGAAGCGCCTGGCGAAACTCGGTCCACCCTGTCGGCGTGGCGAACAGGTGACGCACCACGGCAAGTAGAAGGTTCGGTTGCCGCTTTAGGTCCGGAAGGGTCGACAGGAAACCGAGCGCCTCCCGATCCCCAGCGACTGCCCGAGCCAACTCCTCGTAGAGCGGCGAGCGACCGCGAGCTTCCGTATCGGCGAAGCGAATATATCGGGCTGAGATCTCGGCCAAGCCCTCCTCGTCCATATCCGCTGATCCTCGGTCCCGACGTCTCGTCACAGTATACGATCCACGGGTCTGATTGGAGCCAGGCCCGGCGTTTTTACACAGGCTTGGGAACCCCGCGGACTTCCCGCGGTCGCCTACTTAACCGTTGCGTTATGAGGCCGTGCGCAATCCAAAATCTGGGGAACTGTCCCTAATTGGTGTCTCACCCAAGGGGGTGCAGTCCACCATGTCTCCGGTATAAACCGCAACCTATGTGTCCGGGCCGTACATTTTGAGAGTTGGCGCACCCGACAGGATTCGAACCTGTGACCTCTGCCTTCGGAGGGCAGCGCTCTATCCAGCTGAGCTACGGGTGCTTTCAGGATCGGTGATCCCAAAAACGAACCAGCCGGTGAACCGGCCAGCCACGGCTTCTTAGCGGAAGCAGGCGCCGGCTTCAACGGGCAATCGCGGGCGGGCTTAAGTTGCCGTAGCAGGCTTGGTATAGACACCGTCCCGGCGGGCCGCGCCTGCTCATCCGGTCATGGTAAGCACTGCCTTGCCGCTGATGCTGCGTTGCCGCAGCGCGTCGAGGGCCTGGCCGACGTCCCGCCATGGCACGGTCAGGACCACGCGCGTTTCGAGCCGGCCGGCTGCGATCAGCGCGAGCAGCGAGGCGATGTCGGCGCCTACCTCCGGACCGGAAGCGTAGTAGGCGAAGGTCTGCAGCCGCGCGCCTTCGTGGCCCGGAACGAACTGGCGGAAGCCGATCGGCGTGAGTTCGCCGCTGCTCGAGCCGAACATGACGACGGTCCCGCCGGGCGCGACCCGTTCGATCGCATGGGCGAGGCTATCGCCGCCGACCGATTCGGCAATCAGCGAGAACAGTCCGTCGGCGAGCTCGATCGTTTCGACGACCTGCTCGGCTCCGAGGCTGCGGAGATCTTCGGCATGCCGGGCGGCGGCGACCGCGACCACCGACGCGCCCTGCTGGCGGGCGATCTGGATCTGGAAACGGCCGACCGCACCGCTTGCGCCGGTAATCAGGACCCGCTGGCCGGCCAGGTCGCCGCCGAGGCGCAGGGTTCGCAGCGCGGTCGTGCCCGCGACCGGAACGGTGGCGGCGGCGCCGAAACTGACGTCGTCCGGCAGGACGGCGAGGTGGTCGGTTGGAACGGCGACATTTTCGGCCCACCCGGCCTCGTCGACCAAAGCCGCAACCCGGGCGCCGACGGCTGGCCCGGAGCCGTCGGCCGCAGCACGCTCGACGACCCCGGCGACGTCTTGGCCAGGTACCCAGCCGTTCGGGCGGATGTTGAGCAGGCGCAGTTCGCCGCGGTTCAGCGAGACTGCCCGGACCGAGACCAGCGCCTCGTGCGGGGCGGGCTCGGGCTCGCCAAGTTCGGCGAGCCTCAACCCGGTGGCGCTATCGAGAGATGTGATTAAGCCGAGCATGGTTCGTACCTTCCTGCTGCCTGGCGGACGCCAGCCTGTTTTCGTGCGGGCTTGTTGGTCCGACGTTCAGAACGCAAGCAGGGGACTGGAAGCCCCCTGCCGGCTCCTGAGTTACTCATCTGGAGGCCTAAGCTAGCGACTTTCCTGTTCGAGTAATTTAGATATCTTGGCATATCATCGCTAAGATCAGTCAATATGAGACAGCCTCTCCGCTACCCCTGGCCTTTCGATCCGGATGATGTCCTCGCGCCGGCAATCGCCGTGCGCGTTGACGTCACCGAGACCAGGGCGGAGGTGCCCGACCACCGCCACCGCAAAGGCCAACTTGTCTTCGCGCTCGGAGGTGGCGTCACATGTCGCGTCCCCAGCGGGCTGTGGATGGTGCCGCCGCATTGCGCGGTGTGGATTCCGGGCGACATGGAGCACAGCAATATCGCGACCGCCAATGCCCGGATTTTCTTCGTCTATATCGAGCCGGAAGCTGCCGACCTGCCGGACCGGTGCTGCACGCTGTCGATCTCGCCGTTGCTGCGCGAGCTCATCATCGAGCTGGCGGATCGCGGTGAGGACGATGATGGGAGGGGCGAGCTCCTGACCAGGGTTCTGCTCACCGACCTGCCGCGCATGCCTGTCCAGCAGCTACATTTGCCGATCTCGTCCGAGCCGCGCTTGAGGCGCATCGCCGCGGCACTGGCGCAAGATGCTGCCGACCGCAGCACCCTGGCGGAATGGGCCAGTCGCGTCGCCCTCAGCGAAAGCAGTCTCGCCCGTCTCGTGGTCAAGGAGACAGGGCTGACCTTCGGGCGCTGGCGCCAGCAATTGCACCTGATCGTCGCATTGCGCGAGCTGGCCTCCGGCGCCAGCGTGCAGCAGGTTTCGGCCGATCTCGGCTATGAATCGGTCACCGCCTTCATCACTATGTTCAAGAAAGCGCTTGGCAAGCCGCCGGCAAAATATCTCAGCAGTATCGCGCAAAACGGCGGTTCTGCGTTTGTCGCCTGAACCCGCACACGGTCAACACCCGGACTTCAACCGTCACTGCTCCTCGGCATACAGCAGCCGCGTCTTTGCCTCGGAGGTCGGCAACAGGCTGCGCTGGATCAGCGCCTCGACGTGGTCGTTGCGCTGGCGCGCGCTGTCGGCGCCCATCACCACGATGATCAGCCGGTGCCCGTCCGCATTATAGGAGGTAACGATGTTGAAGCCCGAAGCCCTGATGTAGCCGGTCTTGATGCCGTCGACGCCGCGCACCCGGCCGAGCATGTCGTTGTGGCCGCGCACCAGCCTGCCGCGGAACATGAAGTCGCTTTCGGAGAAATAGTGGAAATGCTGCGGGAAGCGGGCGTGCAGCGCCATGCCGAGCACCGCCATGTCGCGCGCGCTGGTGTGCTGGTCGCCGTCCGGCAGGCCCGAAGCATTGCGGAACACGGTGCTGCTCATGCCGATCTGGCGCGCCTTGGCGGTCATCATGCCGGCGAACGCCTGTTCGCTGCCGCCGAGATATTCGGCGACGGCGACCGCCACATCATTGGCCGATTTGACGACGATGGCGCGGATCGCCGAATCGACGTCGATGGTCTCGCCGCGCCTGAACCGCAGCTTGGTCGGCGGCTGCCGGGCGGCGTTGTCCGACACCGGGATTTGTGTCTCCTTGCTGATGCGGCCCTGCTCCAGCGCCTCGAACAGAAGGTAGAGCGTCATCATCTTGGTCAGTGACGCCGGATAACGCGGCGCCGTCGAATTGACCTCGAACAGCGTCTTGCCGGTGCCGGCATCGATGACCATGGCGGCATATTTCTGCGGCGGCGCCGGCACCGCCAGCACGCTGTCGGGAGGCGTGACAGTCGTGCAGCCGGCGACAAACAGCAGCAGCGCCAGCACAGCGACGCATTTGTGGATGAACGAAAAGAACCGGAAGGCGGACAAGTCAGTTCCGAAGGCAGGCTGTTTCTGAGACGAGGCGAAGCTATCTTAACGCAAAGGCACAGTCCATTTGGTTAATATCGGTCTGGGCCTGGATTGGTGCCCTGTCCACAGGCCGACGTGGCGGCTATGCCGCCGCCGTGTGATGGGAATTGCCGGCCGCACCGCTTGCGCAACCGGCGGCGAGTGGGCTTTGCTGGCGCCGGCAGAATCGGTAGGTGCACATGGATACGGTCACGATCACGGCAAAAGGCATTTCGGTATCGGTCGATCTTGCCGTCGGCCATCTCGCCGACATGGCGATCGATATCGATGGCCGCCGGCTGAAGCCGCTGCATCGCGCGCCCTGGGTCGGCGAGCCGCGCGAGACGCTGCCGAAAGACCTGCCTGAAGGGACGGTCCACCTGTCGGGCGATTTCCTGTGCGCGCCGTTCTCGGTCAGCGACGTCGAAGCGGCACCTTTGCATGGCTGGCCGGCCAATAGTCACTGGGATGTGGTCGACAACGCAGCAACGGCCGATGGCTGGCGCGCCGTCTTCCGCCTCCAGCGCCTGGTCATGGGCGCAACCGTCGACAAGATCCTGACCTTGCGCGACGACCATCCTTTTCTCTATCAGGAGCACGTCTTTTCCGATGGTGCCGGCGCCATTCCCGTCGCCCACCATCCGATGACGGTGATGACGGCCGGCGGCAGGCTGGCCTTCTCGCCGAAGCGCCTTGCCGCAACGCCGAACGAAGCGCCGGAACCCGATCTGGCTCGCGGCCGCTCTCTGCTCGCCTATCCGGCGCGAACCGACGACCTGACGCGCTTTCCCGCCGCCGACGGCGGCACGATCGACCTGACCACCTATCGCATGGATCAGCAGCGTGAGGATTTCGTCACGCTGGTCGAGGCCGATCATGGCGGGCCGGGCTGGACCGCGCTGGCGCGCCAGGCGGAAGCCGATCTCGTGCTGGTGCTGAAGAACCCAGCCGAACTGCCGGTCACCATGCTGTGGGTCAGCAATGGCGGGCGCGATTATGCGCCATGGAGCGGCCGCCACCGCGGCGTGCTCGGCATCGAGGACGGCCGCACCGCAGTTGGCCACGCCGCCTCGCTCGGCGACAACTGGCTGAAGCGCGAAGGCGTGGCGACCGCCTTTGCCCTTTCCGAAGGGCGCAGCTTTTCGTTCCGCCATGTCATCGGCGCACTGCCATGGCCATCCGGCGAGCCGCCGCGCGACGTCACGACCTCGCCGGGCCGCATGCGCATCCTGGCGGCCGATGATGCCGTGCGCGACGTCGGCTTCGACAGCGATTTCCTGCGGATCGGCAGGTCGGTCCCAGTTTGAGAGCTCGCCTCCCCACCTTCGTCATCCCAGGGCGGAGCAGGAGCGAAGCGACGTCGCGGAGACCATGGGATCCATGCCGCGACCGTCGTCGAGGAATGCGGCGGAACAGAATTCTGCGCCGCTGAGGCGCCCCTGATGTCACGGCATGGATCCCGGGGTCTGCGCTGCGTCGCTTCGCTCCTTGCTCCGCCCCAGGGACGATCGTTTCGGGCAATCTCAAAGCTTTGCGATTTGCCAACGGACGGTCAAAATCCCTGAGCGAGGAAACTAATCCCGGGTTTGAAATTCCCGCGAATTGTCGCCAAGATCGAAAACACTCAGCCAGAAAGGCTCCAATGTCAGAGATCGCTCATCTCGCCGCCACCATATTCAAGCGCGCCGCCAAGGCACCGCGCTTCATCGTTGCCATTGCCGGTCCGCCCGGCGCCGGCAAATCGACATTGTCGGCAGGTTTGCACGACCTGCTGCCGGAAGGCACGGCGGAAGTCGTGCCGATGGATGGCTTCCACTACGATGATGTCGTGCTCGAGCGGCGCGGCCTTCGCGCGCGAAAAGGTGCCCCGGAAACCTTTGATTTTGCCGGCTTCGAAACGCTGCTCAAGCGCATCCGGGCCGGCGAGCCGGATATTGCAATCCCGGTCTTCGACCGCAGCATGGAGCTGTCGCGCGCCGCCGCCGCGATCATCGCCGCCGAGACCAAATTCATCCTGGTCGAAGGCAATTATCTGCTGCTCGACGAAGAGCCATGGACGCGGCTGGCGCCGCTGTTCGACTTCTCGATCTTCGTCGATGTGCCGCGCGCCGAGCTCGAGCGCCGGCTGCTGGAGCGATGGCACGAGCACGGCCGGTCCGACGAGGACGCGCGCGCCTGGATCGCTTCCAACGACATGCCGAACATCGATCGGGTGCTTGCCCGTCGGCGACCCGCCGACCTGGTGGTCGGCGAACAGGCCTGATCTGTAAGGACTGTTCGGCCGGAACCTTAACACTTTCAGGCCGTTATCCCGGGACACGGCAATCGTGCCGTATGAGGGAACAGTTCGATGGAAACCATGGCAAGAAAGCCTGCGCCCGCCAAGGGCAGGGCAACACGATCAAAAGCCACTCGAGCGAAAACCGGCGCCGGCCCGGCAGCGGCGGCGCGTTCCAAGGAGGCGGCAAAGCCCAGCTTTGGCAAGGCAGCGCCGAAAAAGGTGATGCCTGCTGCGAGCAAGGCCGCAGCTCCCAAAGCCGCCAGCCCTAAAAAGCCGGCAAGCAGCAGAGGATCGATCGCAGGCAGCGCAATGCGCACTGTTAAAGCAACGGCCAACGTCGCCGCTGGTGCCGTGCTTGCGACCGCCAAAGGTGCGGCCTCGCTTGCCGCTTCCGTAGTCGGCAAGAGCTCGAAACGCCGTACCAAGGCAAAATAGCCGGTCCAGTCAGGCTTTCGATCAGGCTCTGGCCGGAATGGTGAGGCCCCTCTGTACCGCCGGCCGGGCGAGGCCACGCTCCAGCCATGCGCCCACGCTGGGGAAGTCGTCGAAACCGACGAGTTCCCGTGCCTCGTAAAAGCCGATCAGGTTGCGCACCCATCCAAGCATCGAAATGTCGGCGATGGTGTAGTCGTCGCCCATGATCCAGCTGCGGCCCTTGAGCCTCGTTTCGAGGACGCCGATCAGCCTCCGCGACTCGTCGCGATAACGTTCCAGCGGGCGCTTGTCGGCGATTTCGCGGCCGGCGAATTTGTGGAAGAACCCGACCTGGCCGAACATCGGCCCGATCGAAGCCATCTGAAAGAACACCCACTGGATCGTCTCGTAACGCAGCGTTGCGTCTGCCGGAACCAGCTTGCCGGTCTTGTCGCTGAGGTAGAGCAGGATGGCGCCGGATTCGAACAGGCCGATCGGCTTGCCGCCCGGGCCGTCCGGATCGATCATCGCCGGTATCTTGCCGTTGGGGTTCAAAGACAGGAATTCCGGGGTCCAGCTCTCGTTCTTGCCGATGTCGACGGCATGCGGCTCGTACGGCAGGCCAAGTTCCTCCAGCGCGATCGATATCTTCACCCCGTTCGGCGTCGGAAACGAATAGAGCTGGATGCGGTCGGGGTGGATTGCCGGCCAGCGCCTGGCGATCGGAAACGCGGACAGATCGGTCATCGAAAACTCCTGGTCGGCGCGCTCCGAACGGCGCAGTCATGGCGGGCCGCAGAGAGTTAGGCGCGACGCCTGGCGCGATCAATATGCGCATGGAAAGTTTCACCGGCCCCGGTGAAGGGCCGCAAGGTATGCGGTTACACGGCCTTGACCGCCAGCACCGCATTGGTGCCGCCGAAGGCGAAGCTGTTGCTGATCGCGGTGCGCACCGCGCGCTCGCGCGCCACGTTCGGCGTGATGTCGAGATCGCAGTCGGCGTCGGCTTCCCGATAATTGGCGGTCGGCGGCACGATGCCTTCGCGGATTGCCATCACGCAGGCGATCATTTCCAGCGCGCCGGACGCGCCGAGACAGTGGGCATGCATCGATTTGGTCGAGGACACCGAAAGCTTGTAGGCATGGCCGCCGAAGACACGCTTGATCGCCGCCGTCTCGATCTGATCGTTGGCCTTGGTGCCGGTGCCATGCGCGTTGAGATAGTCGACGTCCTCCGGATTGAGCCCGGCATCGACGAGGCAGAAGCGCATCGCCGCCTCGGGCCCTTCGATGGTTGGCGCGACGATGTCGGAGGCGTCGGCGGAAAGGCCGACGCCGGCGATTTCGGCAAGGATGGCCGCGCCGCGCGCCATGGCATGCTCATATGTTTCCAGCACCACCATGCCGGCGCCTTCGCCGAGCACAAGCCCTTGGCGGTCGGCCGAAAACGGCCGGCAGGTGTCCGGCGACAGGACCCGCAGGGCCTCCCAGCCCTTGAGGATGCCCCAGACCAGCGGCGCATCGGTGCCGCCGGCGACCATGACGTCGGCCCGGCCGAGCCTGATCTGATCGACCGCCGAGGCAATGGCGTGGTTGGATGACGAGCAGGCAGAGGTGATGCCGAACACCGGCCCGCGCAGACCAAGATTCATGCTGACGTGGCCGGCGGCTGCGCCCGGCATTACTTTCGGTACGGTGAAGATGCCGGCGCGGTTCTTGCCTTCGAGCAGGATGGCGCGATAGTTCTCTTCGATTGCCTCCCAGCCGCAGACGCCGACGCCGACGATGGTGCCCATCCGGTAGGTGTTGGCCGCGTGCGGGTTCAATCCCGCCTGCTGTGCCGCCTCCCGCGCGGCGATCGTCGCCAGAAGGCTGAAGCGGTCCATCGACACGACCTGCTTGCGGTCGATGCCGTGCTCCGGAAGCGCCTTGATTTCGCAGCCGACCTTGACCTTCAGATCATGCAACAGCGGATTGTCGATCGCGCCGATCGCCGAACGGCCGGCGCGCATCTCATTCCAGATTGCCGGTGCATTGGTGCCGAGGCCACATAATCCGCCGATGCCCGTGATGACGATGCGCTTGTGCATTCAGTCAGGCTTTTTTCGCGATCAGCGCGCGAACCGCCTCGACCATGTCGCCGACATTCTTCAGATTGCTCCAGGCATCGACCGTGTTCATCTCGATTTCGATGCCATACTCTTCCTCGAGATCGAAGATGATTTCCGTCAGTTCCAGCGAATGGATGCCAAGGGCAGTCAGTTCGGTACTGGTGGTGATTTCCTCGCCGCCCGGCTCGGCGTGAGCCTTGATCTTGGCGATGATATCGTTTGCCAGCTGGTCAGCCATTCGGTTTCTTCCCCAACTCTGTCGTTTCCCGACGCCAACTGATCAGCGCCCCTTTTGTCCTCGATTACGTCGTCATCGTCGCCCTTTACCCCCGCCGGGCGCCGGTGACCGTACCAAGGTGGCTCCCTCTATAGAAACCGAAACGCTGTCAAGCAACAAGCTATATATCGACAAAGCCGCCGCAGTGCTTAACGTTGGTGTCGTGGACACGATCGCATATAGCTTGACCTCAGTGCCGCCGGCCCAGCGTGTTGCCGGCGTCGCGCGGCTTGGCTGCGACTGGAAGGGGGGCCGCACGCGTCTTCGGCGCCTGTACCAGGACGGCTCGGCCAAGATCCGCATGCCGGCAGTCTCGGCCGATCCGCTCGAAGCTGTCCTGATCAACACCGCCGGTGGGCTGACCGGTGGCGACCGTCTCGCCTGGGAGGTCGATGTCGGTGCCGGCGCCTCCGCAACCATAACAACGCAGGCCTGCGAGAAAATCTACCGCGCCGCATCCGACCGTGCCGAAGTGCGGGTGCAGCTGACCGTCGGCGAAGGCGGCCACATTGCCTGGCTGCCGCAGGAAACCATCGTCTTCGACCGCTCGGTCTTTGCCCGCACGCTTGACGTGGAGCTTGCCGCTGGAGCCGAGGCGCTGATCCTGGAGGCTACCGTCTTCGGCCGCCTGGCCATGGGTGAACGGGCTTCGCAAGGCCAATTCCACGACCGCTGGCGCGTCCGCCAGGACGGGAAGCTAGTCCATGCCGAGGAGTTCCGTATCGGGCCGGACATTGCGGCCACCTTGAACCGTCCGGCGGTTGGCGGCGGTGCCGTCGCCGTGGCGACGCTGCTGATGGTGTCGCCGCGGGCAGAGGCTTTGCTCGAGCCGGCCCGGGGCATAGTCGGCGGCCAGGGCGCCGTGAGTTTCTGGAGTGTACGGAAATCTGGCAAGCTTCTTGCGAGGCTGTTCGCCGAGGACGGCTACCAGCTCCGCAAGCGGCTGGTGCCGCTTGTCGAATTGCTCAACGGACGGGCGGGCCTGCCCAAATTATGGTCACTTTGATTTTGATTATACCACCGCAGGAAAACGCATGAATCTAACGCCGAGGGAGAAAGACAAGCTGCTGATCGCCATGGCGGCGATCGTGGCCCGCAAGCGGCTCGAACGCGGCGTCAAGCTCAACCACCCGGAAGCGATCGCGCTGATCACCGATTTCGTCGTCGAGGGTGCCCGCGACGGCCGCCCGGTCGCCGAGCTGATGGAGGCCGGCGCCCATGTGGTCACCCGGGCCCAGGTGATGGAGGGCATTGCCGAAATGATCCACGATGTGCAGGTCGAGGCGACGTTTCCCGACGGTACCAAGCTGGTGACCGTGCACGAGCCGATCAGATAACACCGCAAGGAGAGGAAAATGCTTGAGCTGCGCCCCAACTGCGAATGCTGCGACAAGGATCTGCCACCTGATGCGACGGATGCGGTGATCTGCACCTTCGAATGCACCTTTTGCGCCGACTGCGCACAAAACGTGCTCGGCGGCGCCTGTCCGAATTGCGGCGGCAACTTCTCGGTCCGCCCGATCCGTCCGGCAGCGCTGCTGAACAAATATCCAGCCTCCACCAGACGTGTGCTGAAGGCCGAAGGCTGCGACCCCCGCAAGGCCGCCTGATCCGGCGACCGTGAAACGGAAGGCAATCAATGATCCCCGGCGAAATCATCACGGCAAGCGGCGAGATAGAGCTGAACAAGGGTCTGGCGACGGTCACCTTGAAGGTAGCCAACAGCGGCGACCGGCCGATCCAGGTCGGCAGCCATTACCACTTCTTCGAGACCAATGAGGGACTGAGGTTCGATCGCGACAAGGCCCGCGGCATGCGGCTCGACATCGCTGCCGGCACCGCCATGCGCTTCGAGCCGGGGCAGGAGCGCGACGTTACCCTGGTGCCGCT
Organism: Mesorhizobium sp. M1329; assembly: GCF_040318035.1. Classification (NCBI taxonomy): domain Bacteria; kingdom Pseudomonadati; phylum Pseudomonadota; class Alphaproteobacteria; order Hyphomicrobiales; family Phyllobacteriaceae; genus Mesorhizobium; species Mesorhizobium sp. M1329. The sequence goes on from NZ_JAMYLN010000002.1 coordinate 133,339, forward strand.
CGGCGGCAAGCGCGAGGTCTACGGGTTTCAGCAGAAGATCATGGGCGCGCTGTGAGATCGAAGGCGTCGAGCAGTTTCGGCTCAGCCGGGCGGCTTGGCCGCCGCGTAAATGACGACCTTTCCCGGATCGTCGAATTCTACCGCCAGAACGTCCTCGGTCTGCACACGCCGCGAGTCGATGGCGTTGAACAGCAATGCGTTCGCCTCGATCTCCTTGCGCAGCTCGGCAATGTCGTCCCGATGTTGCCTGACCTTGTTCTCGATCGCCGGCGGCGGGCCGCCTTCGGTGCGCGCGGCATCGGTAAGAAACACGATATCGACCCTGTCGAGCTTGGACGTCTTGCGCACGGCGGCGATGTTCTCACGCGTGCGGTCGATCGCCGAACTGACCTTGCCGGCTTCCGCATTTGTCTTGGTCTCTTCCTGGCCGACCTCCGAGCCGACGATCCGGTTGACGGTCTCGGCGCTGTCCAGGCTTTGCGCGTTCAGCGCGGCGTGCGGAATGCTGGCTGCCAGAAATGCGGTCGCGGCAATCCCATGCAGCCATCTGGTGTCGGACAAGGTGGTGATCGCCATCGCTCGTTCTCGGGGTCCTTTTCGAGGCTTGTGTCAGGGCGACAGGACCGAAACGTAACGTCCCCCGTGAAGGTTCCCTTTGCGATGCGGCGGGCTGGCGGGGCGCCCGCCCGCCGCCTCGTCTCGTCAGCTCGCTTTCTTGGTGATCAGCGTCAGCGCGCCATTGGTGCTCATGCTGGCGGCGATCACCTGCGCCGAGGTGAGCCCTTTGGCTTCGAGCGCGGACTTGACCTGCGGTGTCGCGTCGATCGAGCCGCGCAGTTTCTGCAGATCGGCATCGCTGCGCTTGGCGATCACCTCGTTGACCTTGGCTTGAGTGTCCGCCGGCAGATCCTTGATATCGACGACGTTGATCGCCTGGATGGTGGGCGCCTGCGGCTGCGCCCCGGGTGCGGCAGGAGCAGGCACGGCCGGCGCCGGACTGGGCTGCTGCGCAGGCTGCTGCTGGGCGCTGGCGGCGGTTGCGAGCACCAGCGTGGCGGCGGCTGCCAGAAGGGTCGTTTTGCGCATGGATGTTCCTTTCCATCGATTGGCAAATGGTCGTTTTGGGGTGACCTGGCCACCTCAACCGCCAAATGGGATCGGAAAGTGTCGCTCAGCGGGTCATTGCGTGACCATAGGATGGCGGCAATGTGGGCCCCGGCTTCGACAAGCCGTATTTTCGGGCTGTATTTCGGGAGCAATTGCTGATGGCTAGAATCACCCGCGCCGCCTATGCCCAGATGTACGGCCCGACCTTTGGCGACAAGGTCCGGCTCGCAGACACCGAGCTGTTCATCGAGGTCGAAAAGGATCTCACCCTTTACGGCGAGGAGGTGAAATTCGGCGGCGGCAAGGTCATCCGCGACGGCATGGGCCAGAGCCAGGTTTCGCGCGCGCAAGGCGCGGTCGACACCGTCATCACCAATGCGCTGGTCGTCGATGCCACCGCCGGTATCGTCAAGGCCGATATCGGCCTCAGGGACGGCCGCATCGCCGCGATCGGCAAGGCCGGCAATCCGGATACTCAAGGCGGCGTCACCATCATCATCGGCCCGGGCACCGAGATCATCGCCGGCGAGGGCAAGATCCTGACCGCCGGCGGCTTCGACGCGCATATCCACTTCATCTGCCCGCAGCAGATCGAGGAAGCGCTGATGTCGGGCATCACCACCATGCTCGGCGGCGGCACCGGCCCGGCGCACGGTACGCTGGCGACCACCTGCACGCCGGGGCCGTGGCATCTGGCGCGCATGATCCAGTCTTTCGACGCCTTCCCGATGAATATCGGCCTGTCGGGCAAGGGCAACGCGTCGCTGCCTGCCGCGCTCGAGGAGATGGTGCTCGCCGGCGCCTGCTCGCTGAAGCTGCACGAGGACTGGGGCACCACGCCGGCTGCAATCGACTGCTGCCTGTCGGTCGCCGACGATTACGACGTGCAGGTGATGATCCACACCGACACGCTGAACGAGTCCGGCTTCGTCGAAAACACGGTGGCGGCCATCAAGGGTCGCACCATCCATGCCTTCCACACCGAAGGCGCCGGCGGCGGCCACGCACCTGATATCATCAAGGTCTGCGGCCTGCCCAACGTCATTCCGTCCTCGACCAATCCGACCCGTCCCTATACGGTCAACACGCTGGCCGAACACCTCGACATGCTGATGGTCTGCCACCATCTGTCGCCGTCGATCCCCGAAGATATCGCCTTTGCCGAAAGCCGCATCCGCAAGGAAACCATCGCCGCCGAAGACATTCTGCACGACATCGGCGCCTTCTCGATCATCTCGTCGGACAGCCAGGCCATGGGCCGCGTCGGCGAAGTGGCGATCCGCACCTGGCAGACCGCCGACAAGATGAAGCGCCAGCGCGGTTCGCTGCCGCAGGAGACCGGCGACAACGACAATTTCCGCGTTCGCCGCTACATCGCCAAATACACCATCAATCCGGCCATCGCGCATGGCCTGTCGAAGGACATCGGCTCGGTGGCGGTGGGAAAACGCGCCGATCTCGTGCTGTGGAACCCGGCCTTCTTCGGCGTCAAGCCGGACATGGTGCTGATCGGCGGCATGATCGCGGCGGCCCCGATGGGCGACCCCAACGCCTCGATCCCGACGCCGCAGCCGATGCATTACCGGCCGATGTTCGGCGCTTATGGCAAGGCGATGACCAATTCGTCGGTGACCTTCGTTTCCAAGGCCGCGCTCGATTCCGGCCTGCGCGGCAGGCTCGGCGTCGACAAGCAGATGGTCGCCGTCGAGAACACCCGCGGCGGCATCGGCAAGCACTCGATGGTGCTCAACGACGCCACGCCGCATGTCGAGGTCGACCCCGAAACCTACGAGGTCCGCGCCGACGGCGAACTCTTGACCTGCGAGCCCGCAACCGTGCTACCGATGGCGCAACGATATTTTCTGTTTTGAGGTGATGAGTGTTCTGGCGCGCTCCCCGCTGGACGCCGACGACGAGGAGTGGCAGCTCGATTGCTGGGGTTGGCTGCTCAAGCATTTCGGCGGGGCGGCGGCACTGCGCAAACGTTCGCTGATCCTGCCGACGCGAGCGTTTTTCACCCCGTCCGAAGAACGGGGGCACGCCGCTGAATCGCACTATTTCAGGCAGGTGGCGGCATATTTTGACATCGATGCCGCCCGCTTCAATTTCGTGCCGCAGGAAGATTCAATCGATCCGGTTTTCGGACCGCTTCAGGTCCTTCAGAACGCGCCGCGAGAGCCTGCCGGGACCTTCTCCGTATCCCTGGGCGGTGCCATGACAATCACCTACAATCCGGCGATCGTTCCGAAGCCCATGAAGCTCATTACGACCTTCGCGCATGAGATTTGCCATCCGTTGCTGCTCTCGGTGTCTGAAGAACCGCCGGGCGGCTCCGAGATGGAGGAGTTCGCGACCGATCTCGCAGCCACCTTCTTCGGCTTTGGAATCTTCAATTCCAACACCGCGGCGAGTTTCACTCAGTACCGCGACACTGCCACCGGCACGCAAGGCTGGTCCTTCGAGCGACAAGGCTATCTGTCGCCAGCGGAACGCGCGTTTGCGCTGGCGCTGTTCATCCAGGCGCGTGGTCAGGGAGTACAAGAGGCAGGCGAGTATTTGGATTCCGGGCCGTTGGCCTATTTTCGTAAAGCAAGGAAGTATCTGGCGCAGACGCCATCCATTTCATCCGATCTGCTTGCGGCGAACCAATAACCAAGGTCTCAACGGACTCAAGATTCGAACGGTAGGTCAGCGACGCAGAAACCGGTTTTCACTTTTCAGGATCTTGGTCTAGAACGTTTGATGTAGAACATGCCGCGCCAGGCTTATGGACCAGCAACTCCCCTACGCCCACGACATTTTCCCGCATATCCGCATCGTCCTGGGCATGGTGATCGGCCTTGGCGTCACCCGCCTTTTGTCGGGGCTTGCCCGCATCGTCCAGCATCCCGGCCAGTACCGGCTCTATCCCGTGCACCTCGCCTGGGTTGCGTCGGTGCTTTTGATGCTGGTGCATTTCTGGTGGTGGGAGTTCGGTCTGTTCCAGATCGAGAATTGGACCTTCGGCAAATACTTGTTCATCATCTTCTACGCCGTCACGCTGTTCCTGCTCTGCGCGCTGCTGTTCCCGGATTCGATGCTTGACTACACCAGCTATGAGGATTTCTTTTATTCGCGCCGGGCCTGGTTCTTCGGCCTGCTGGCGGCGACCTATCTGCTCGACGTGATCGATACGCTGCTGAAAGGTCCGGAGCATTTCGCCCATTTCGGCGTCGAATATCTGATCCGCACGCCGGTTTTCGTCGCGCTTTGCGTCGTTGCGATCCTGCTGCGCGACCGCCGCTTTCACATCGCCTTTGTCGCCGGCGCGCTCGTCTATCAGATATCGTTCATCCTGCGGCTCTTCGACACGATTGTTTGAGCGCCATTGGGGCGGCTGATCTGATAGTCTAGGCTTTTTGCGAAAGGCAGTTTTTACATGAAGCTCGATATTCGCACCGACTTCACCAAATTCCCGCGCGCCGTCTCCGTCTTGGCCGCAGGCGAAGCCGGAACCACCACACCATACGACAGTGCGGTGCTTGCCCATGACGAGCGGCATCTGCGCCGTCGCGCCATCGAAACGGCCCGTAGCGACAAGGTGCTGGTCGACCTGCCCGAACCGGTGACCTTGAACCATGGTGACCGGCTGGTGCTGGAGGATGGCCGTCACATCGAGATCATCGCGGCCGAGGAGCCGCTCTACGACGTCCGGGCCAGCGACCCTGTCCATCTGGCCGAGCTGGCCTGGCACATCGGCAACCGCCATCTCGCAGCCGCCATCGAAGCTGGGCGCATCCTCATTCTGCGCGACCATGTCATCAAGGCGATGCTGGAGGGATTGGGCGCCGCGGTGAGCGACGTCTCCGAGCCGTTCAGGCCGATGCGCGGCGCCTATTCCGGGCATGGCGGGCACGGCCATGCTCATGCCGAGGCGCATACGCACAGCCACGCCGAATCGCATTCCCATAGCCATAGCGAATCGCATTCCCACAGCCATTCGCACGACCATGACCATGACTGACCAGCCCTCCAACGTGGCCCAGCCTTCCAACATTGCTTTGTTGCGGCTGATGGCGTGGCTGTCGCCCTCCTTCCCGGTCGGCGGCTTTTCCTACAGCCATGGCCTGGAACAAGCCGTGCACGCCGGGCTGGTTGCCGACAGCAAAGAGCTCGCCGCGTGGCTGGAAACGCTGGTCGAGATGGGTTCGGGCTGGAACGATGCGGTGCTGTTCGCCGAGAGCTGGCGCCGGGCGCGCGAAACCGGCGATCTCGATGAAATCGTTGCCCTTGCCGAAGCTCTGGCAGGCTCGCGCGAGCGTCATACCGAGACGATGCTGCAGGGCGCCGCCTTCCTGAAGGCGGCCTCGGCCTGGCCGTGCCAGGTGCTGGATCGCCTGCCGGCCGAATGTGCCTATTGCGTTGCCGTCGGCGCCGTTGCCGGCGATCACGGCATTTCGCTGCGGGATGCCCTGGCGGCCTTCCTGCAGGCCTTCTTCTCCAACCTCGTCCAGGCTGCGATCCGGCTTGGCGTCCTCGGCCAGAGCGCTGCGATGGCGCTGCTCGCCGCCTTCGAACCGCTGGCCTTGGCGACGGCCGACCGCGCCGCCCGCTCGACGCTCGACGATCTCGGCGGCTGCGCCTTCGTTTCGGATATCGTGGCGATGAAGCACGAGACCCAGTATTCTCGGCTGTTCCGCTCATGATCGTCCTCGCTTTCGCGCTCTCGCTCGTCCTGCTGTTGATCACCGCACTGCATGTCTATTGGGGCATTGGCGGCATCTGGCCGGGCAGGGACGCCGCCTCCTGCGCCCACGCCGTCATCGGCTTTCGCGGCGTCGACGAGATGCCGGCACCCTTCGCCAGCTTCGCCGTCGCCGCATGTCTCGGCCTGGCGACACTGTGGCCGATGGCGCTCGAGGGCGTCTTTGCCACGCCGTTTCCCAAGGCTGGGCTTGCCGCCACGTCACTGCTTATCGCGCTGGTTTTCCTGGCGCGCGGCATTGCCGGCTTCACGCCCTGGTGGCGCCGGCTGACGCCCGAACAGCCTTTCGCGAGACTCGATCTGCGTTATTATTCGCCGCTGTGCCTGCTGATCGGGCTTGGCTTTGCTGTTCTTGACCTCACGGAGTTCCCCGCATGACATCGCCCAACGGTCCTCTTCGCATCGGCATTGGCGGTCCGGTCGGCTCGGGCAAGACGACGCTCACCGAAAAGCTCTGCAAGGCGCTGCGTGACGAGTTTTCGATCGCCGTCGTCACCAACGACATCTACACCAAGGAAGACGCCATGATGCTGGCCCGGCTGCAGGCACTGCCCGAGGATCGCATCGTCGGCGTCGAGACCGGCGGCTGTCCGCACACCGCCATCCGCGAGGACGCCTCGATCAATCTGCAGGCGATTGCCGAGATGACCAGGAAGTTTCCGGACCTCGATATCGTCTTCATCGAATCGGGCGGCGACAACCTCGCCGCCACCTTCTCGCCGGATCTTGCCGACCTGACGCTCTATGTCATCTCGGTTTGCCAGGGCGAGGAGATTCCGCGCAAGGGCGGGCCGGCGATCACCCGGTCCGATTTCCTGGTCATCAACAAGAGCGACCTTGCGCCCTATGTGAACGTCAATCTCGACATCATGGAACGCGACGCTGCCCGTATGCGCGGTAAGCGGCCGTTCGGTTTCACCGACCTGTCGCGCGGCAAGGGACTGCAGGACGTGGTCGATTTCATCGTCGAACATGGCGGGCTCAGGGTCGGCACGGCCACCAGCACGGCGGCATAACGGCGCTCGCCTGCACCAAACGAAACCGGTTGCGCGTCTTCCAGCCGCGCGGCATCCTTGCTTCGTTCACGGAGGTTTACGATGAGCATCACGCGCCTGCAGAAGGAAGTGCTGACCAACCTGCCGTTCTATGAGGAGCGCGTCGATCTGGCTTGCGCCTTCCGCTGGACAGCGCGGCTCAACATGCACGAAGCGGTGGCCAATCATTTCTCGCTGGCCGTCAACGACGACGGCTCGCAATTCCTGATGAATCCCAACCAGGTGCATTTCTCGCGCATCAAGGCGAGCGACCTGTTGCTGATCGACGCCAATGATCCTGACACGCTGGTCGGCCCGAATGCGCCCGACCCGACGGCGTGGGGCCTGCACGGCGCCATCCATCGCAACGTCGGTCACGCGCGCTGCGTCATGCATGTCCACTCGATCCACGCCACCGTGCTTGCTTCGCTTGCCGACTCGACGCTGCCGCCGATCGACCAGAACTCGGCGATCTTCTTCAACCGCCATGTCGTCGACGCTCACTATGGCGGGCTGGCCTTCGAGGAAGAGGGCGAGCGCTGCTCGCAGCTTCTTGTCGACCCGAAGGTCAAGGTGATGGTGATGGGCAACCATGGCGTGCTGGTCATCGGCGACAGCGTCGCCGATACCTTCAACCGCATGTTCTATTTCGAGCGCGCCGCCGAAACCTATATCAAGGCGCTGTGGACCGGCCGGCCGCTGCGGGTACTGTCGGATGAGATCGCCGAAAAGGCGGCAAGGGAACAGGAAGACTATCCCGGCCAGGCCGAGCGCCACCTCTCCGAACTGAAGGAGATCCTCGACGAGCAGGAGCCTGCCTACCGGAATTGAGTGCGGTCCAGCCGGGCCTGGCCTAAAGCCCGAGTTCGGCCCGCAACTGGTCGGCGGTGTTGACGACAATCGCGCCCGGCGGCCCCTCCATGGGCACCTCTGGCCAGAAGATCGTCTTCATTCCAGCTGCCAGCCCCGCCGTGGCGCCGGTCACGCTGTCGTCGACCGCCACGGCCCCAGCGGGATCGACGTCGGCCAACCAGGCGGCGCGCAGGAAAGGTTCGGCATGCGGCTTGCCTTCGCGCACGTCGTTGCGGCTGATGGTCTTCATGCCGGGGTAGAAAAGGCCGACGGCGCGCAGATTGGCGTCGACGATCAGCCTGTCCGAGTTGGACACCACCGCTTGCGGCACGCCAAGCGCGCGCAGCTCATTGAAAATCTCGATCGCGCCGGTGCGTGGCATCAGCGTTTCGGCCATCGGCAGATAGTGATCGTATTTGCGCACGATCCAGTCGTCGAAAGGCAGGTCGAGGCCGAACTCGTCGCGCAGCATTTCGTAGACCGGCCATGCGGCGATGCCGAGCACCCGCTCGTGCAAGTTGGCCGGCGGTGCGATGCCGACGCTGTGCAGCGCCGCAATCAGCGCTGCCTCGTGCAGCGGCTCGCTGTCGACCAGCGTGCCGTCCATATCCCAGAAAACCGCTTTCGGCGTCATGCAAGGCTCCATTCACAAAAAATCCCTTAAAGCGTTTAGCGCGGGAGATAAACCGCCGCGTCCCCGCTAATGCATGTCGCGCAAAAATGTGCAGCGGTTTTGCGATGACGACATGCATAAAAAAGAACCTAAAGCGCGTCACATGAGGCCGATCGAACGCGACGCGCTTTAGAACCGAGATTGGTACGACCTCGACAGCCTTGCAGTTGCAACGAGCTGGCTCGACCCCCTCACTTCGCTGCAAACACCAAGTTTCAGCCCTAAGCAATTGCTCTTGCAATAGGCAATTGCGCGCAAGTTCATTCCCTGCGAAACTACGGCGCTCCGCCTCATATGCTCGGCGGGGCTGGGAGGCACGGACTTGAATTCGCGGCAGGATAGCGGCGGCAACAGGCTGGACGACGCGGCGCGCGCCGGCTGGCTCTATTACGTTGCCGGCAACACCCAGGACCAGATCGCCGCCACGCTTGGCATCTCGCGGCAGACGGCGCAGCGGCTGGTGTCGCTCGCAGTCTCCGAAGGGCTGATCAAGGTGCGCGTCGACCATCCGATCGCCAATTGCCTCGACCTTGCGGCACGGCTGAAATCGCGCTTTGCGCTTGATCTGGTCGAGGTGGTACCGAGCGATCCCGCTTCCTCCTCCACCGTCATCGGCGTTGCCGAGGCGGCGGCGGCCGAGATCGAACGGCGGCTGCGGTCGCCGACGCCGATTGTCATGGCGATCGGCACCGGCCGCACGCTGAAGGCCGCGATCGAGCAGCTGCCGCCGATGGAATGCCCGCAGCACAAGGTGGTATCGCTGACCGGCAACATCTCGCCGGACGGCTCGGCCGCCTTCTACAACGTCATCTTCACCATGGCCGACAGGGTCAAGGCGCGCTCGTTTCCGATGCCTTTGCCGGTCATCGCCTCCTCGCCGGAGGAGCGCGAGATGCTGCTCAGCCAGCCGATGATCCAGCCGACGCTGGCGCTCGCGGCCGAGGCCGACGTCACCTTTGTCGGCATCGGCGATCTCGGCCCGAAGGCGCCGCTTTACGAGGACGGCTTCATTTCGGAGGGTGAATTAAAGGCGCTGCAGAAGGCCGGCGGCGTCGCCGAGATCGTCGGCTGGGTATTCGATCGCGACGGCCGCATGATCGACGGCATCACCAACGACCGGGTGTCGTCGGCGCCGCTGCCGTCGCGCGAAAAGTCGCTGGTGATCGCGCTTGCCATGGGCGACCGCAAGCTGCCGGGCATCTTCGCCGCCGTCAACCGGCGGCTGGTCAACGGCCTCATCACCGATGAGCGGACCGCCGCCGCCTTGCTGGCGGGCGCATGATCTCCGAGCCGCTGGCGGTCGGAAACGATCATGTGAAATCGAAACGCATCTGAACCCCGATAAAACGAGCGACATTACTGGTGCCGGCCGCAAGGATCGTTGCCGTCGAGGAAGCCCATGTCGCGCTGCAGATGCGGCGGCAGTTCCCGGACGTCGAGATAGGCCCGTTTCCGCGCCGCGTGCCCTGCCAATCCCCGCGCCAGCCGTGAAAACCAGCCATGGGCTGGAGCAAGAAGCAGCTTTTCCTGTATCGTGGTCATGATCGTCAGCCTTCACTATCTCTAGGCGTAATTGATCTTCAATACGGAATATCGGTAGGACCGGCCGGTGCCGCCAATCAAACGTCGATCACTGCCCATAAGGAGGGCTTATGCCGGAGCTCAATTCACGACAGCTGATTTCGCAGCTTCCTCCGCTTCAGGCGATCCGGGTGTTCGAGGCGGTGGCGCGGCATCTCTCGTTCACCAAGGCCGCCCAGGAGCTTGGCATGACGCAGGCGGCGGCAAGCTATCAGATCAAGCTTCTGGAGGAGCGCATCGGCGCGCCCTTGTTCCTGCGCCAACCAAAACAGATCGTTCTGACCGAACCCGGCCAGCGCCTGGCACCTGCGGTCAGCGAAGCGTTCGCGCTGTTGAGCGGCGCCTATGCCGCCGCGCGCACCGGCGCAGACGGCGTGCTTTGCGTTTCGACGCTGCTGACCTTTGCCTCCAATTGGCTGGCGCAGCATCTCGGTTCGTTCCAGGTCGCGCATCCGTCGCTGGCGGTGCGCGTCGATACCTCGAACAGGGTTGTCGACTTTGCCAGAGAGGATATCGACATCGCCATCCGCTCCGGCGGCGGCAACTGGCCGGGCGTCGAGACCCATATGCTTTTCAGGGCCGATTTCACGCCCGTTCTTAGTCCAAAGCTCGCGGCAAGCATCGGCGGCGTCAAGGAGCCGGCCGACCTGCTGCGGCTGCCGATCCTCGACCCCGGCGACATCTGGTGGCGGGACTGGTTCGCCGCCGCCGGCCTGCCGGTCGAGGAGCTGGCCAAGCGCCCCGGCACCAGCATGGGCGCACAGGCCTATGAGGCCAATGCCGCGATTGCCGGCCACGGCGTGGCGATCGTTACCAAGGCGCTGTTCAAGACCGAACTTGCCGACGGCCGCCTGATCCAGCCCTTTGATCTGGTTGGTGACGACGGCCATGCCTATTGGCTGGTCTATCCGACGGCGCGGCGCAACGTGCCGAAGATCCGCGCCTTCCGCGATTGGATCCTGAGCGAGATCGCTTGCCAATAGGCTGAATCCCAGCAAGCCCGATAGCAAAGCTCCGGACCCAATCAGCCCGGCCGAATCCTTCATCAGACATGCCGCAAACGTCCCAGGCTTGTCGCTGCACCAGACCGGCGTGCTGCGCTGCAGCAACGAATCCGTCTTGACATAATTCAGCGCGAGTGAGTAATTGCTCACAGCCAAGGCAAATGCTCATCTTGGTTTATGGGAGGAATTTTGATGAAACTTCGCACGTTCACCCTAGGCCTGTTCTCGGCCAGCGCCCTCGCGTTCGCCGCGCATGCCGAATCCATCACCATCGCCACCGTCAACAATGCCGACATGATCCGGATGCAGACGCTGACGGACGACTTCAGCAAGGCGAACCCCGACATCACGCTGAATTGGGTCACGCTGGAAGAGAACGTGCTGCGCGAGCGCGTCACTACCGACATAGCCACCAAGGGCGGCCAGTATGACGTGATGACCATCGGCACCTATGAAGTTCCGATCTGGGCCAAGCAGAACTGGCTGCTGCCGCTCGACAAGCTCGGCGACGATTACGACGCCAAGGACATCCTGCCGGCCATCGCCGGCGGTCTGTCGGTCGACGGCAAGCTCTACGCAGCGCCCTTCTACGGCGAAAGCTCCTTCGTCATGTACCGCAAGGACCTGATGGATAAGGCCGGGCTGAAGATGCCCGACGCACCGACCTGGGACTTCATCAAGCAGGCCGCCGACAAGATGACCGACCGAGCCAGTGGCGTGAACGGCGTCTGCCTGCGCGGCAAGGCCGGCTGGGGTGAGAACATGGCTTTCCTGACCGCCATGTCGAACTCCTTCGGCGCACGCTGGTTCGACGAGAACTGGAAGCCGCAGTTCGACCAGCCCGAATGGAAGAGCACGCTGCAATTCTATGTCGACCTGATGAAGGCCGACGGCCCCGAGGGTGCCTCGTCCAACGGCTTCAACGAAAACCTGGCGCTATTCCAGCAAGGCAAGTGCGGCATGTGGATCGATGCCACGGTCGCGGCATCCATGGTCTCCGACCCGAAGAGCTCGAAGGTCGCCGACAAGGTTGGCTATGCGCTGGCGCCTGACAATGGCCTCGGCAAGCGCGGCAACTGGCTGTGGGCCTGGTCGCTGGCTGTTCCGGCCGGTACGCAGAAGACCGACGCGGCCGAGAAGTTCGTGGCCTGGGCAACCAGCAAGCATTACTCCGAGCTCGTCGCCTCCAAGCTAGGCTGGGCCAGCGCTCCTCCGGGCACGCGCACCTCGCTCTACGCCAATGCCGAGTACCAGAAGGCGGCGCCCTTCGCCAAGATGACGCTGGACTCCATCAACGCCGCCGATCCGACGCATCCGACGGTCAAGCCGGTGCCTTATGTCGGCGTCCAGTTCGTCGCCATTCCCGAGTTCCAGGGTCTCGGCACCACCGTCGGTCAGCTCTTCTCGGCGGCACTCGCCGGCCAGTCGAGCGTCGACGATGCCTTGAAGCAGGCCCAGGACGCCGCCACCGCGACGATGACCGAGGGCGGTTATATCAAGTAGGCTCCTCCCGGTGCCGAATGCCGGTCGTCGATCATGACCGGCAACGGCCGCCCGAATTCCCAGTTCGGGCGGCCAGCTTCTTACCGCCGAAAACTTGGCTGACCTCGAAGGGTGACCGTCATGGCTACTCAGCAGACCCGTTCGCTTGCCCGTTTCATGATGGCGCCATCCGTGGTGCTGCTCTTCGTCTGGATGATTGTCCCGCTGGTCATCACCATCTGGTTCTCCTTCCAGCAATACAACCCGCTCAATCCCGTCCGCGACGGCTTCGTCGGCTTTTCGAATTACGCGCTTTTCTACTCCAACCCGGCATTCCTGCAGTCGATCCTCAACACGCTTGTCCTTGTCGGCAGCGTGCTTTTGATCACGGTGATCGGCGGCATCATGCTGGCGCTGCTGATCGACCAGCCGATGTGGGGACAGGGCATCGTACGCATCCTCGTCATCTCGCCGTTCTTCGTCATGCCGCCGGTGGCGGCACTGGTCTGGAAGAACATGATCATGCATCCGCAATACGGCGTGTTTGCCGATATTGCGCGCTTCTTCGGCATGCAGCCGATCGACTGGTTCGGGCAGCATCCGATGACGGCGATCATCATCATCGTCGCATGGCAGTGGCTGCCGTTTGCAACACTGATCCTTTTGACGTCCCTTCAGTCGCTCGACGGCGAGCAGAAGGAAGCCGCCGAGATGGACGGCGCCGGCTTCGTCAGCCGCTTCATCTATTTGACTCTGCCGCACATGTCGCGCGCCATCACCGTCGTCATTCTGATCCAGACGATTTTCCTGTTGTCGGTCTATGCCGAAATCCTGGTCACCACCAATGGCGGCCCCGGCTACGCCTCCACCAACCTGCCCTTCCTCGTCTACCAGAAGGCGTTGCTGGAGTTCAAAATCGGCCAGGCATCCGCCGGCGGTGTCATTGCCGTCATTCTCGCCAACATCGTCGCCTTCTTCGCCATGCGCGCGGTCGGCAAGAACCTGGACAAATAAGGGAGGATAAGATGGCACGTGCAGTCACCACCCAGCACAAGACGATCGCGACCGCGGCCGCCTGGATCGTCGCGCTGCTGATCTTCTTCCCGATCCTCTATACGATCATCACCTCGTTCAAGTCGGAGCAGGAGGCTATCCAGGGCTTCAACCTGTTCCCGTCGGGAACCACGGAGAGCTATTCCGAGGTCCAGGCGCAGAACGGCTATTTCAAATTCTTCCTGAACTCGGTGTTCCTGTCGGTCGGCTCGACCATCCTGGCTCTGCTTGTCGCCATACCGGCGGCATGGTCGATGGCGTTTTCGCCAGGCAAATGGACCAAGGACATCCTAATGTGGATGCTTTCTACCAAGATGATGCCGGCCGTCGCCGTGCTGTTCCCGATCTATCTGATCTTTCGCGACACCGGTCTGCTCGACAGCCGCATCGGCCTGATGGTCATGCTGATGCTGATCAACCTGCCGATCGTGATCTGGATGCTCTACACTTATTTCCGCGAGATCCCGGGCGAGATCCTGGAAGCGGCGCGCATGGACGGCGCGTCGCTGTGGAACGAGATCATCTACGTGCTGACGCCGATGGCGGTGCCCGGCATCGCCTCGACCATGCTGCTCAACATCATCCTCGCCTGGAACGAGGCGTTCTGGACAATCCGGCTGACCACCACCGAGGCCGCGCCGCTCACCGCTTTCATCAGCTCCTTCTCCAGCCCGCAGGGGCTGTTCTGGGCCAAGCTTTCGGCCGCCTCGACGCTGGCGATCGCGCCGATCCTGATCATGGGCTGGTTCAGCCAGAAGCAGCTGGTCCGCGGCCTGACATTTGGGGCAGTAAAGTAACGGAAACTGCCTGACGCAAAACGACGAAATAGCCCTTCGGGGGAGGAAACCATGGGAAACATCACGCTCAAGAACGTCTCCAAATCCTTCGGGGCGACATCCATCATTCCCGGCCTCGACCTGGTCATCGAGAACGGCGAGTTCGTCGTCTTCGTCGGCCCGTCAGGCTGCGGCAAGTCAACGCTGTTGCGTCTGATCGCTGGCCTGGAGGATACCAGCGGCGGCACCATCAACATCGATGGCCGCGACGTCACCGGCGAGGCACCGGCCAAGCGCAAGCTGGCCATGGTGTTCCAGTCCTATGCGCTCTACCCGCACATGACGGTGGCCAAGAACATCGCTTTCCCGCTGAAGATGGCGGGCGAGGACAAAGCCACCATCGACAAGAAGGTGAAGGACGCCGCGCGGATTTTGAACCTCACCAACTACCTAGACCGCCGCCCCGGCCAGCTCTCCGGCGGCCAGCGGCAGCGCGTCGCCATCGGCCGCGCCATCGTGCGCCAGCCATCGGCCTTCCTGTTCGACGAACCGTTGTCCAATCTCGACGCGGCGCTGCGCGGCACCATGCGGCTGGAGATCAGCGAGCTGCATCATCAGCTCAAGACCACCATGGTCTACGTCACCCACGACCAGATCGAGGCGATGACCATGGCCGACAAGATCGTCGTGCTCAATGCCGGCAATATCGAGCAGGTCGGCTCGCCGATGGAGCTCTACAAGATGCCGAAGAACCTGTTCGTCGCCGGTTTCATAGGTTCGCCGAAGATGAACCTGATCGAAGGCGCGCCGGCCGCCAAATATGGCGCCAACACAGTCGGCATCCGCCCGGAGCATATGAACATTTCGAAGACGTCAGGCGACTGGAAGGCGACGGTCGGCGTTGCCGAGCATCTCGGCTCCGACACGTTCTTGCACGTCCAGGCGGATGGCGTCGGGCCGCTGACGGTGCGCGCCGACGGCGAATTGCCCGTCCATCACGGCGACACGATCTACCTGACGCCGGACAAGACCAAGCTGCATCGTTTCGGCGCTGACGGGAAGGCGATGCTGCAATGAGACTCCGGGGTAAATCGGCGCTGATTACCGGATCGGCGCGCGGCATCGGCAGGGCGTTTGCCGAAACCTATGTGCGCGAAGGGGCGACGGTCGCGATTGGCGACATCAATCTCGAAGCCGCCGAGAAGACGGCTTCGGAAATCGGCGGCAACGCCTACGCGGTGAAGCTGGACGTCACCGATCTCGCGTCGATCGATGCGGCCGTCAAGGCGGTCGAAGCCAGGGCCGGCGGCCTCGATATCTTGATCAACAACGCTGCCTTGTTCGACCTGGCGCCGATCGTCGAGATCACCAAGACAAGCTACGACAAATTGTTTTCGGTCAACGTCGCCGGCACGCTGTTTACGCTGCAGGCCGCCGCCCGTTCGATGATTGCCCGCGGCAAGGGCGGCAAGATCATCAACATGGCAAGCCAGGCCGGGCGCCGCGGCGAGGCGCTGGTCGCCGTCTACTGCGCCACCAAGGCGGCGGTCATTTCCTTGACCCAGTCGGCAGGGCTCGATCTGATCAAGCACCGCATCAACGTCAATGCCATCGCCCCGGGTGTCGTCGACGGCGAGCACTGGGACCATGTCGATGCCTTGTTCGCCAAGTTCGAGAACCGGCCGAGGGGCGAGAAGAAGAGGCTGGTCGGCGAAGCGGTGCCTTATGGCCGCATGGGCACGGCGCAAGACCTCACCGGCATGGCGGTGTTCCTGGCCAGCGACGAGGCCGACTACATCGTCGCCCAGACCTATAATGTCGATGGCGGCCAGTGGATGAGTTGAGGGGGCGAAGGCGCTCTTCTCCCCGTCTCCTCCACGGGGAGAAGAGCCGTCCTGCCAAAAGGGTAAAAGCAGATGACCGTGAAACTCTCTTCTTCCAACCTCGCCAACCTGCCGCCCAAAGTCGCCGGCCCGAAATATGATCGCGCCGCGCTCAAGGCCGGCATCGTGCATTTCGGCGTCGGCAATTTCCATCGTTCACACCAGGCCGTCTATCTTGACGACCTGTTCAATTCGGGCGTCGGCCACGACTGGGCAATCGTCGGCGCCGGCGTCTTCGAGGGCGAGAAGGTCGGCCGCGGCAAGTTGCAGGAGCAGGACTGGCTGACCACCGTGGTCGAGCAGGACAGCGGCCATATGAGCGCGCGCGTCACCGGCGTCATGATCGATTTCCTCATGCCGGGCGACGCGGCCGCAATCGTCGAGCAGCTTGCCGATCCGGCGATCAAGATCGTTTCCCTGACCATCACCGAGGGTGGCTATTTCATCGATCCGGCTTCCGGCGTCTTCAATCCGACACATCCCGACATCATTGCCGACGCGCAACCCGGGGCGACACCGAAGACCGTTTTTGGGCTCATCCTCGCTGGGCTGGTGCGCCGCCGCGCCGACGGCATCGTGCCCTTCACAATCATGTCCTGCGACAACATCCCCCATAACGGCCACGTCACCTCGGATGGCGTCATCGGCCTTGCCCGGCTGATCGACGAAGGTTTGGCAAACTGGGTGAGCGAGAACGTTGCCTTTCCCAATGGCATGGTCGACCGCATCACGCCGGCCACCACCGACCGCGAGCGCGGCATTCTCTCCAGCGAGTTCGGCCTCGACGACAATTGGCCGGTGTTTTGCGAACCGTTCAAGCAATGGGTGCTGGAGGACCGTTTCACCGACGGAAGGCCGCCGCTGGAAAAGGTCGGCGTGCAGTTCGTCAGCGATGTCGCGCCCTATGAGCTGATGAAGATCCGCATCCTCAATGGCGGCCACGCGACCATCGCCTATCCGGCCGGGCTGATGGACATCCATTTCGTCCATGAGGCAATGCAGGAGCCGCTGGTACGCGGCTTCCTCGACAAGCTCGAGCATGACGAAATCATCCCGACCGTGCCGCCGGTTCCGGACACCGACCTCGAAGATTACTACCAGCTTATCGAGCACCGCTTCTCCAATCCGAAGATCGGCGACACCATACGCCGGCTTTGCCTCGACGGCTCCAACCGCCAGCCGAAATTCATCATTCCGACCATCGCCGACCGGCTGAAGGCTGGCAAAAGCGTCACCGGCCTGGCGCTGGAATCTGCGCTCTGGTGTCGCTACTGCTTCGGCACGACGGATTCCGGTGCCGTCACCGAGCCCAACGACCCGAACTGGGGCCGGCTGCAGGCGACGGCCAAGGCGGCCAGGGACATGCCTGCCGCCTGGCTTGCCATGGAAGACATCTATGGCGATGTCGGCCGCTCGCGGCCGTTCGCCGAAGCGTTCGCCCATGCGCTCAAATCGCTGTGGGCGGACGGCGCGCGCGCGACACTGACGCGCTATCTCGCCGGCGACCTCTGAAGCCGATCCAGCGCGATGACGCCTGAACTGGTCATTTTCGACTGTGACGGCGTGCTGGTGGATAGCGAGATGCTGTCGGTCTCGGCATTGCTGGAGATGATCGCGCTTGCCGGCGGCAACGTCAGCGAGGACATTGCCTACGAGCACTTCCTCGGCAAGAGCATGAAGAGCGTCCGCGAAATCCTCGCAAGCGACTTCGGGCTCGATCTCACCGACCAGCATCTGACCGAGATGCGCTCCGAACTGATGCGCAAGTTTCGCCAGGAGCTGAAACCGATGCCAGGCATCGCACAGGTCCTGCCGACGCTCGGCGTGCCGTGCTGCGTCGCCTCCTCCGGCACGCTGGAGCGGATCCGCTATGCGCTCCAGGTCACGGGGTTGCTTGGGCTGCTGGAGCCGCATTTGTTCAGCGCTGCCATGGTGGCGCGGGGCAAACCGGCGCCCGATCTCTTTCTCCATGCAGCCGATAAAATGAGAGCAGCCCCGCGAAACTGCCTCGTCGTCGAGGACAGCCCGGCCGGCATCGAAGCGGCGCGGGCGGCCGGCATGCGCGTCCTTGCCTTCACCGGCGGCTCGCACACCGGCAACCCGGCATTGAAAGCGCGGCTTGCGTCAAGTGAGCCGGACTTTATATTCGCTGACATGCTGCAATTGCCCGATCTGATTGCAGGCCTGGGAGCGAGAGCAAGAACACCTTGACCAACAGTTTCGTTTGCGCGGTCGATGTCGGCACCGGAAGCGCCCGTGCCGGCATTCTCGACACCGGTGGCGCCTTGCTCGGCCGCGCCGAGCACCCGATCGCCATGCAACAGCCGAAGGCCGACCATGCCGAGCACGATTCGCAGGATATCTGGTCGGCAGTGTGCATGGCCGTGCGCGCTGCCCGCGAAAAGGCCGGCGTGAAGGCTGAGGATATCGTCGGCATCTCTTTTGACGCCACCTGCTCGCTGGTGGTGCGGGACCGGCATGGCGGCCAGCTCAGCGTGTCCGTCACTGGCGAAAGGCGCTGGGACACCATCGTCTGGCTCGACCATCGTGCCATTGCCGAGGCCGACGAATGCACCGAAAGCGGCCATGCCGTGCTCGACTATATCGGCGGCGTCATGTCGCCGGAAATGGAGACGCCCAAGCTGATGTGGCTGAAGCGCAACCTACCCGGAACATGGAACGAAGCCGGCTACCTATTCGACCTCACCGACTTCCTCACTTGGAAGGCGACCGGCTCTCTCGCCCGTTCACAATGCACGCTGACCGCCAAATGGACCTATCTGGCCCATGAAGAGACCGGCTGGCGGCGCGACTTCTTCGAAGCCGTGGGGCTCGGCGACCTTTTCGAGCACGGCAATCTGCCGGGAAAGGCAAGCCCGGTCGGCGCCGATATCGGTCCGCTTGGCGCACAAGCCGCGGCGGAGCTTGGCCTCACCGAAAAATGCCGGGTCGGCGCCGGCGTCATCGATGCCTATGCCGGCGCGCTTGGCGTGCTCGGCGGCTTCGCCGGTGACGCGAAGGACATCGGCCGCCATCTGGCCCTGATCGCCGGCACCTCGAGTTGCGTCATGGCGATGTCGCCCGACCCACAGCCTTTCGCCGGTGTCTGGGGGCCGTATTATGGCGCCGCCCTTCCCGGTCTGTGGCTGTCAGAAGGCGGCCAGTCGGCCACCGGCGCGCTGCTCGATCACATCATCCGCTGGCACGGCGCCGGCGGCGAACCGGATGCCGCCATGCATGCCAGGATCGCCCGCCGCGTCGCCGAGCTGCGCGCCGCCGAGGGCGGCAACCTCGCCGCCAGGCTGCACGTGCTGCCCGATTTTCACGGCAACCGTTCGCCGCTCGCCGACCCGCATGCCGTCGGCGTCATCAGCGGGCTGACGCTGGATTCCTCCTTCGACAGCCTGTGCAAGCTCTACTGGCGCACCGCCGTCAGCATCGCGCTTGGCGTCCGCCATGTGCTGGAAGCGCTGAACGAAAACGGCTATCTGATCGACACGCTGCACGTCACCGGCGGCCACACCAAGAACCCGCTATTGATGGAACTCTATGCCGACGCCACCGGCTGCACAGTGGTCGAGCCGCTGGTGGATGAAGCGGTGCTGCTCGGCACCGGCATGATTGCGGCCACCGCGGCCCGACTTTTTCCCGATTTGAACGCCGCCTGCGTCGCCATGCAGCAAGGCGGCAGGACGCGCGAGCCCAATCCGGCTGCCGCCGGCCGGTTCGACCGCGACTATCGCGTGTTTCTCGAAATGCATCGGCAAAGGCACGCGCTGGACGCGATCCGATAGGGCCGAACGGCCTCGAGACAGCTATCTCTGGTTCCAGCGCCGGACTACCGGTTCGTCAAAATCGTGCTCGTAGCCGAGCACGCTTATGCTGGCGGTGTCCAGAACGAAAAGCGCGCCACCTTGCGGCGGCAGGCCGAGCCAGCGTGCGGCCAGCACCCGCAGGAAATGCGAGCTTGAGAAGACCAGGACGTTGCTGCCGGCCTCGCGCAACTGGCTGACGATCCGGTCCGCCCTCGAGCCGACATCCGCGGCCGACTCGCCACGCGGGCAGCCGTCGCGAAAGAGCCGCCAGCCGGGACGCTCGGCGAGGATTTGCTTGGTGGTCAATCCCTCATAGGCACCATAATCCCACTCCGCCAGATCGTCATTCTTCACGCCGGACGAGCCGAAGCCGGCCAGCGCACAGGTGTTGAAGGCGCGCTGCGACGGGCTTGACCACACCGCCGAGAAGGACAGGCCCTTGAGCCGGTCGACGAGTTGCCTCGCCGCGTCCTCGCCGGCCGGCGTCAGCGGTATGTCGGTCCGGCCGGTATGTTTTCCGGACGCGCTCCATTCCGTCTCGCCATGCCGAACCAGATAGATTTCGGGAAACGCGCTCATCAGGGTGCCTTTTCAAATGAATCCGCCGTGACCATAGCGGCTTCCATAGCCTCTCCAATAGCGTGCGTTGAGCAGACTGGCTTAACCCTTCCGCAAGTCAGCCTCTTGCCACCAGTGCCCATTTGATAGACAAACCCGTCGTAATGCGGAATCCGGCCGATCTTGGCCATTTTCCGCGCTGAGACGCGGCTTCCGGCTCTTGCCGACGTGCCGCAATCGGATAGGCGGAAAACTAGAATGTCTGCGATCGAAGCCGACGCTCGCGCGCCGGAAAACCTTTGGCGTCGGGAAATCAGGGCGATGCTGGCGCTCGCCTGGCCGATGGTGCTGACCAATCTCGGCCAGACCGCGATGACCGCTACCGACGTCATGATGATGGGGCGGCTGGGGCCGGACACGCTGGCCAGCGGTGCACTTGGCGCCAATCTCTATTTCATGCCGCTCATCTTTGGGCTCGGCTTGATGCTGGCGACCTCGCCGATGATGGCGACCGAGCTCGGCCGTCGCCGCCACTCGGTGCGCGATCTGCGCCGCACCGTGCGCCAGGGTCTGTGGCTGGCGATCCTCATTTGCATTCCGATATGGGTCCTTCTCTGGCACGGCGAGAGCGTGTTGCTGGCCATGGGTCAGGAACCGGCGCTGGCGCACCAGGCCGGCGTCTATCTGCGCTGGCTTGAATGGGCGGTGCTGCCCTTTTTCGGCTACATCGTCCTGCGCTCGTTTATTTCGGCCCTGGAGCGGCCGGGCTGGGCACTGATCATCGTTTTCGTTGCCGTCGCCTGCAACGCCTTTTTCAACTGGCTGTTCATGTTCGGCAATCTCGGCATCCAATCGATGGGCATCGCCGGCTCCGGCCTTGCCACCACGCTGTCCAGCACACTTATGTTCGCCGGCATGGCGGTGGTGGTGATGCTTGAGAAGAAATTTCGGCGCTATCGTCTGTTCGGACGCTTCTGGCGGGCCGACTGGCCGCGCTTCAAGGGCCTGCTGCGGCTCGGCCTGCCGATCGCGGGCCTGCTGGCCTTCGAGGTGACGATCTTCAACGCGGCGGCCTTTCTCATGGGCCTGATCGATGCGGCTTCGCTTGCCGCCCATGCGATCGCCATCCAGATCGCCTCGATCACCTTCATGGTGCCGCTCGGCCTCAACCAGGCGGTGACGGTGCGCGTCGGACTTGCCCACGGCGCCGGCAATCCGGAAGGTGTCAGCCGGGCTGGCTGGACCGCCTATGTCGTCGGTGTCTCCTTCATGGCGCTGATGGGGCTGGTGATGATCCTGTGGCCGCATCTCCTGATCGGCGCCTTCATCGACCTGGGCAATCCGGCGAATGCCGAGGTGGTGGCGCTTGCCGTGTCGTTCCTCGCCTTTGCCGCGCTGTTCCAGGTTTTTGACGGCGCGCAGGCGGTGGCCAGCGGCATGCTGCGCGGCCTGCACGACACTAAGGTGCCGATGATCTATGCCGCGATCGGCTATTGGGGCATCGGCCTGCCGCTCGGCGTGCTGCTGGCCTTCCGTTTCGGCTTCAATGGCGTCGGCATCTGGATCGGCCTGTCGTCGGGACTGGCGGTGGTTGCCGCGCTCCTGCTGGGGCGCTGGCTGCGGCGCGACCGTATAGCGCCGCCTCAGGTATTCGGGCGTTGAAGCGCTGGTCGCCCGCTCAGCGGGCCGCCGCCCGCTGCTCGAGCGAACGTGCGTATTGCGTAAGCGGAAAGCACATGACGAAGAAGATCAGCGCTACCAGCCCATAGACTTTGAACGGTTCGAAGGTCGCATTGTTGATCGCGTTGGATGTCCTCACCAGCTCCTCGAAACCGATGATCGAGGTCAGCGCGGTCGACTTGATCAGCTGCACCAGAAAGCCGACGGTCGGCGCGCGGGTGATCGAAAACGCCTGCGGCAAGATGATCAGCCTGAGCTCCTGCAAATAGTGCAGGCCGAGGCTGGCGCCGGCGTCCCACTGGCCGCGCGGCAGCGCATCGACGCCGCCGCGCCAGATCTCGGCGAGATAGGCGCTGGCGAAGAAGGTCAGGCCAAGCACCGCCGCGGTCCACGGCTCGATGCGCAGGCCCAACATCGGCAGGCCGAAGAACATCAGGAACAGCTGCATCAGCAGCGGCGTGCCCTGGAAAAGCGCGATGTAGCCGGAGGCAAGCCGCCGCGCCCATTTATTCTTGGCGATCCGGAAGAACAGCACGATCATGCCGACCACGGCGCCGCCGACAAAGGCAGCCAACGACAAGAGCACCGTCCAGCGCGCCGCCAGCAGCAGGTTGCGCAGAATGTCCCAGAAGGTGAATTCGATCATGACACGCCGGCTCCAAGAAGCCGGCGCCCGCCGCCGACCAGCAGCCGGCGCAGCCCAATCGACAGGGCGAGATAGACCATCGTCACCACGAAATAGGTCTCGAAAGCCCGGAACGTGCGTGCCTGCAGCATGTCGGCTTCGTAGGTCAGCTCGCGCACCGCGATCTGCGACACCACGGCGGATTCCAGCATCATGATGACGATCTGGCTGGTCAGCGCCGGATAGATCACCTTGAGCGCCTGCGGCAGCACGATCTTGATGAAGACCTGGCGCGGCCTGAGCCCAAGGGCGAGAGCCGCTTCCGTCTGCCCGGGCGGCACCGCGTCGAGCCCGGCGCCAACGATCTCGATCGTGTAGGCGGCCATGTTGAGCGTCATCGCCAACATGGCTGCCAGCACCGGATCGAGCCTGACGCCGATGCTGGGCAGCCCGAAGAAGATGAAGAACAGCTGCACCAGGAAAGGCGTGTTGCGGATCACCTCGACATAGACGCCGATCGCCCGCTTGAGCAGCAGCGGGCCGTTCCGCCGCCCTGCGGCGCCGAGGATGCTGAGCAAGGTTCCCGCCAGCGTGGTCACGGCGATCAACAGGATCGTCGTGGCCGCGCCGCGCGCGATCGCCCCTGTCGCCCCGGCAAGCCAGCCGAAGTCGAGGCTATAGGTCACTGGCCGTCAATCCTTGAGATTGGCGGGATCGAGCGGTGTCTTCAGCCAGGCCTTCGAGCTTTCGTCCAGTTTGCCGTCGGCCAGCATCTTGGCAACCGCATCGTTGACCGCTTGCTTCAGGCGGTCTTCCTTCTTGTTGAGGCCGATATGCGAGGGCGAGGTGAGAAGCTGGAATTTCTGCTCCGGCTTCAGCGCCTCCTGGCGGGCGAGCACCTGGGCGCCGACATCGTTGCCGACCACCATCAGCTGGGTCTGGCCCGAGATGAAGGCCTGGATGACGGAATTGTAGTTGTCGAAACGGCGGATGTCGGCCGAGGCGGGTGCTACCTCGGTCAGCGAGGTGTCCTCCAGCGTGCCGCGATTGACGGCGATCGACTTGTCGGCGAGGTCTTCCTTGCCTTTGATCGCAAGTGCTGCCGGGCCGATGACGGCGATGTAATAGGGCGCGTAGGCGGCGGCGAAATCGATCACCTGCTCACGCTCCTTGGAATAGCCGACGCTCATCAGCAGGTCGACGCGCTTGTCGGTAAGATACGGGATGCGGTTCTGGCCGGTCACGCTGACCAGATTGAGCTTGACCTTGAGCTGGTCGGCGATGAATTGCGCGACGTCGATGTCGTAGCCCTTGATGCTCATATCGGCGCTGGCCGAGGAGAAGGGCGGGAAATCGGAAAAGATGCCGACATTGATGGCGCCGGCCTTGACGATGTCGTCGATCGCGTCGGCATTGACGGCCTGGGTGGTGAAACCAAGACCGGCCGCACCGAGCATCAGCACGGCGGCGATAGATGATTTGAGTTTCATGTGAAGTGTCATTTTTATTCCCCTGCTGGAAGCTTGTTTGTTTGAGTGCAACCGCCGGCTCCAGCGCGGCGGTCGCTTTGGATTCTCTAGTGGACCATGATCTTCTCCGAAAACCGGTTCCCACTTTTCGGGATCATGGTCGAGCGTGTCAGCCCGCCTTGCCGGTGATTGCCGGGCTGAAAACCATCAGGCTGAGGATCTCGAACAGCACCTGCGCGCCGGCGTGGGCGGTGTTGGTGGTTGCGTCGTATTGTGGTGCCACCTCGACGACGTCGCCGCCGACGATGTTGAGGCCCTTCAGGCCGCGCAGCAGCTCGAGCACTTCGCGCGTCGTCAGCCCGCCGACTTCCGGTGTGCCGGTGCCCGGCGCGAAGGCCGGGTCGACGCTGTCGATGTCGAAGGAGACATAGGTCGGGCCGTCGCCGACTATCCTGCGCGCCTTCTCGATAATGGCGGGGATGCCGAGGCCGGTCACCTCTTCGGCATGCACCACGGTCATGCCGGACTCATAGGTGAACTCCCAAAGGTACTCGGCCGAGCCGCGAATGCCGATCTGGATGGTGCGGCTCGGGTCGAGCACGCCGTCCAGCACCGCGTTACGGAACGGCCCGCCATGGTGGAACTTGGTCATGTCGAACAGGCCGCTGGTGTCGCAATGAGCGTCGATATGGATCATGCCGACCGGCGCCTTCTTGCCGACAGCCTTCAGGATCGGGTGGCTGATCGAATGGTCGCCGCCGACAGATAAGGGCAGCACGCCGGCATCGACGATCTGGTTGGTGCGGCGTTCGATGTCGTCATGGCTGGTCTCCAGCCGGTAGCGGCTCTGGAATGGCACGTCGCCGATGTCGGCGACCTTCAGCTCATGCGTCGGCGCGCATTCCAGCACATGGTTGTAGGGGCCGATGCGCTCGATGGCGCGCAGCGCCCTTGGCCCGAAACGGGCGCCCGGCCGGTTGGTGACGCCCAGATCCATCGGCACACCGATCATCGCCACCTGAAGATCGCCGAAATCCGGATTGTCGGGGGCGATTTCACGATAGGGCGCCGCGAGGAAGGTCGGGATGCCGGAATAGGGCGCCAGCCGCGTGCCGCTCTTGGAGAAGATCTTGTCGGCGACACGCTGGAATTTCGGGTCGAACATTTCGCCGCCATGGCTCTCGCCGTATTTGCGGCGCAACGCTTCGAGCTTGCCGCGGTCGTAACCCATGTCGGTCCTCCATGGCTGGTGAAGCGCGCGGACGACGCCTCGATAGCCGCAGCCGTCGGCTGCCTGCAGCTTTCACGTCTTGATGCAATGCCTGGGCAAAGTGTCCTGTAGCTGCATTGAAAAATCAATTGATATTGTTAGGGTGTTTGTTGTGAGAAAATCTCACAGAGTTCAGGTTCCAATGGCCAAGCGTTTGCCACCGCTCAATCCGCTGCGCGCCTTCGAGGCGACGGCGCGCCACGCCTCGCTGACCAAGGCGGCGGCTGAGCTCAACGTCACCCATGGCGCCATCAGTCATCAGATCAAGGCGCTCGAACAATCGTTGGGCATCAAGCTGTTCGAGCGTTCCGGCCAGCGGGTGAAGCTGACGCCGCACGGCGCCGAATTGCTGCCGGCGGTGTCGACCGCCTTCGACGGCATTGCCGCCGCCACCCAGCGCATGACACGGCCGGCCAGCACCGGCGCGCTGTCGGTATCCTGCGTGCCGGCGCTGCTGTTGCTGTGGATGATCCCGCGGCTGGGCAGCTTCACTTCGCAATATCCGGATATCCGGCTGACGCTGATCCCATCCAATGATGCCAAGGACGTCCGCGCACCGCATATCGATGTCTGCGTGCACTATGGTGACGGCAGCTGGACCGATTGCTGGATGCGCAAATGGTCGGGTCTCGAACTTTTCCCGGTGGTCAGCCCGACGCTGATCAACAACCGCCCGATCCGCACCGTCCGCGACCTCGCCGATCACGTCTTCCTGCATGGCGACGACGGCCGCGAATGGCACACCTGGCTGGCTGCCGCCGACGCGCTAGACCTGGAGCGCGGCCGCCGCCACCATCTTGGCGACGCGCGCATGGCGACCGAGGCCGCGGTCCACGGCCATGGCGTGGCGCTCGGCGATACAGTGACGGCAAGCGGACTGCTCGCCAGGGGCCTGCTTGTCGCGCCATTCAGCCTTTCCGTGCCGGCGGTCGACGATTTCTACGTCGTCTGCCGCAACGAGATGCGGTCGGCGCCGATCGTGCAATTGTTCATCGACTGGCTGTTTGCCGAGAAAGAGCAGGCCGACCGCCGCGCCGATGCGCCGGTGGCGGGCCGCATCGGCACTCGTCGCAAGCGTCCGGCGCTCAAGGTGGTCGGCGCCAAGACCGCATCCTGAGGCCGACACTGCCGTGGGCGCCGCTTGCCGCAGGGGCTTCTTTTTGTCGGGCCAGTCCGCAAAGCGGGAGGCGCTTTCAAAAATTCGATGCTAAGAGGCATTTGGAGCAATTCCGGGAAAACTGCGCAGCGGTTTTCCGTCCGGAATTGCGCTAGACAAAAGCTAGAGCGAGCAGCGAAGGCGGCATTGAGAGATGGCAAAGACCGATATAGCGCGGCGCGTCTACAACCACACCTGGAAGCTCGACCCGATCGTCCGCAGCTTGCTCGACACCGATTTCTACAAGCTTCTGATGCTGCAGATGATCTGGGGCATGTATCCCAAGGTCGACGCCACCTTCTCGCTGATCAACCGAACCACCTCGGTCCGCCTTGCCGAGGAGATCGACGAGACGGAGCTGCGCGAGCAGCTCGACCATGCCCGTACCTTGCGCTTCTCGAAGAAAGAGATGATCTGGCTCGGCGGCAACACCTTCTATGGCCGCAAGCAGATCTTCGAACCGGAATTCCTCGCCTGGCTGGAAAATTTCCGGCTGCCCGAATACGAGCTTTCCAAGCGCGACGGCCAATACGAACTCGCCTTCAGCGGCCCGTGGATGTACACGACGCTGTGGGAGATCCCGGCGCTGGCAATTATCAATGAACTTCGATCTCGCGCGGCCATGCGGGCGTTCGGGCCGTTCGCGCTCGACGTGCTCTATGCCCGCGCCAAGGCCAAGATGTGGGCCAAGACCGAGCGGCTGAAGGCGCTGCCCGGCATCCGCATCTCGGATTTCGGCACCCGCCGCCGTCATTCTTTCCTGTGGCAGCGCTGGTGCGTCGAAGCGTTGAAGGAAGGCATCGGCGAGGCCTTCACCGGCACTTCCAATGTGCTGCTCGCCATGGACAACGATCTCGAGGCGCTCGGCACCAACGCGCATGAACTGCCGATGGTGTTCGCCGCGCTCACCAATTCGGAAAAGGAATTGAAACAGTCGCCCTACAACGTGCTGCAGGACTGGCAGCGCTACTACGGCGGCAATTTGCTGATCGTACTGCCGGACACCTTCGGCACCGCGGCTTTCCTGCGCGATGCGCCGGACTGGGTCGCCGACTGGACCGGCTTCCGCCCCGACAGCGCGCCGCCGATCGAGGGCGGCGAGAAGATCATTTCCTGGTGGCGCGAAAAGGGCAGGGACCCCAAGCAGAAGCTGCTCATCTTTTCCGACGGGCTTGAGGTCGAGACCATCGAGGAAACCTACCGCCACTTCCGCGGCAAGGTGCGCATGTCCTTCGGCTGGGGCACCAACCTGACCAACGATTTCGAGGGCTGCGCGCCGACCGAGACCAACCGGCTAGACGCCATCTCGCTGGTCTGCAAGGTCACCGAAGCCAACGGCAGGCCGGCGGTCAAGCTTTCCGACAATCCGGCCAAGTCGACAGGCTACGAGAAAGAGATCGAGCGCTATCTGCGCATCTTCGGCCAGAAGGACCGCGTGGAGCAGTTGGTCAAGGTGTGAGGGTGTGGGGAACTCTTGCGTAGTATGAGTTCCTTCGCGCCCCCCTCTGTCCTACCGGACATCTCCCCCACGAGGGGGGAGATTGGCCATCACCCCCGCTTTCGCCAATCTTGCATGTTGCAAGAAAAGCGCCGACCCCACAGCCAGCCGATCTCCCCCCAAGTGGGGGAGATGTCCGGCAGGACAGAGGGGGGCGCCGTAGAGCGCTGTTGTTCGTCAGCCATTCCTGGCCTCGTCGCTTCCTTGGCATTCCTGCCCACGCCCGCGTTCGCCCACGCCTCCGACCGCGGCCACGTTCTGCTGCTTCCCACCGGCTACTATGTCGCCGGCGGCGCGCTCGCCATTGCCGCGAGCTTCCTGATCCTGGCTCTACTCCCGCCGGACTCCCTCGACCGCTTCTGGCGCAAACGCCTGCCGCTTTTCGCCTTCGGCGACGGAGCGCGGACTGCCGTCAGCCTGGTATCCTTTGCCGGCTTTGCAATTCTCATTGCCGCCGGCCTGTTCGGCAGCCGCGATCCGCTCTCCAACCCGCTGCCGCTGACCGTATGGACATTGCTCTGGGTTGGCCTGGCTCTGTTGCAGGGGCTCGCCGGCGATCTCTGGTCGTGGCTCAATCCCTGGTACGGGCCGTGCCGCGTCGCCTCGCGCCTGTCCGGCAGAACGCAGCCGTGTCTGCTCCCCCGGTGGCTCGGCTATTGGCCGGCTTTCGTGCTGTTCTTCGCCTTCGCCTGGTTCGAGCTGATCGACCCGGCGCCCGACGATCCGGCTCGGTTGGCCTGGGCCGCCGGCGCCTACTGGCTGCTGAGCTTCGCCGCCATGCAGGCCTTCGGCTACCGCGACTGGAGCCTGCGCGGTGAATTCCTGACCGTATTCTTTTCGATGGTGGCGCGCTTCGCCATCGTCGAGCGTGGTGCAGACGGCCGACTCAAACTCTGCTGGCCGGGCGCCAAGCTGCTTGGTGCCGCGCCGCTGCCGCTCAGCGGCGTCGCTTTCCTGCTGCTCTCGCTGTCGTCGGTGTCCTTCGACGGCCTGTCGAAAACCTTCTTCTGGCTAGGCTGGTTCGGCATCAATCCGCTGGAGTTCCCTGGACGCACCGCTTTGATCGGCATCGGCAGTTTCGGTCTTGTGCTGAGCTTTGCCGTGCTTGCGGCCGTGTTCGCGCTCGCCGTCTTTCTTGGCCAGCACCTTGCCGGCAGCAAGCATTCGCTTGGTCACGCCGCCGGGCTTTTGGTCTGGTCGATCGTGCCGATAGCGCTCGCCTACCACTTCGCACACTATCTGACGGCACTGCTGGTCGACGGCCAATATGCGATTGCCGCTCTCTCCGACCCGTTTGCGCTGGGCTGGAACCTGTTCGGTAGCGCCGACATGTCAATTGAAGCCGGCGTCGTCGCCGGCGCCGGTTCGGCGTGGTGGCTGTGGAACCTCCAGGCCGGCGTCATCATAGTAGGCCACATATTTGCAGTGTTTGTCGCCCATGGCTTGGCCTGGCGGCTGCACCCCATTCCGGTTCGCGCCGCGCTCAGCCAGTTCCCGCTCACCGTGCTGATGATCGCCTACACCGTCCTCGGCCTATGGCTGCTTGCGACGCCGAGCGCCGGATGAACGAGGTGTGCGATGCCCGTCGATCGAACCTTGGGGAAAGCTCGCTTGCCACGTCGGAGCTTTGGTGATTTAGTTTGTACACATGCAATTTTCTGCCCTCTTAGCAAGAGTGGTCTGCCTCGCTACAGCCATTGGTCAAAGCTCAAAAACAAGGGGAACTGCCGTGACTGACAAGAATGGGTTTTTCGATCTCTCCAGATCCGCTCTCACCCGCCGCACGGCGCTAAAAGGCCTGGCCGCGGGCGCTGGCCTCGCCGTCGCGCCTGGGTTCGTGCGGTACAGCCAGGCGCAGAGTTCGGCGCCGATCAAGATCGGCTTCCAGTCGCACCGGACCGGTATCGGCGCCGCCTACGGCCGCTGGTACGAGAAGACCACGGCGGCTGCGGTCAAGGCGATCAACGATGCCGGCGGCATCAACGGCCGGCCGGTCGAGGTGATCATCGAGGATGACGGCACCGATCCCGGCCGCGGCGCCGAAGTCGTCGGCAAGTTCGCCTCCCAGCACAAGACCGACATAGTCTACGGTACGCTGTTTTCGCATGTCGTCATCGGCTCGGCGCCGGCCGCCGGCGAGGCCAAGATGCCTTATTTCGTCGTTAGCGAAGGCCACCACGTCGCCTCGACCAAATTGAACCGCTACGTCTTTCAGCCCGGCATCACCGATGTGAAGAGCCAGATCCAGTCGATGGCGCCGTGGATTGCCGCCAACGCCGGCAAGAAGGTGACGCAGATCTTCCCCGATTTCGCCTTCGGCTACGACCATCGCGACTACCTGCCGCCGGCGCTGAAGGCGCAAGGCGCCGAGGTCATCGCGCAGATCGCGATTCCGCCGACGGAATCCTCCTTCACCAAATATTTCCCGCAGATCCCCGCGGAGACCGAGGTGATCTACCACGTCATGGTCGGCCCGGCGGTGCTCACCTTCGTCAAGGAGCTCGGCGAGTTCTACGGCTCCAATCGGCCGCAGCTGTTCGGCTTCATCGATTCGCTCGAAGCCACCGACATCAACAGCCCCGGCCTCGAATTCCTCGACGGCAGCCATTTCTGGGAAGGTTCGCCGCGTTATGCGCAGCCCGATGACTCCCCTGCGCAGAAGGCCTACCGCGCCGCCGTCGGCATCGACGACAATGGTGCCGCTGTCGGCGACCCCAAGGACGTCTCCACCGCCGCGCACATGTTCGGCTGCTGGGAAACGCTCTACGTCGTCAAGAAGGCGATGGAGGACGCCGGCTACAAGGGCCCGGAAGACCGCGCCAAGCTGGTCGAGGCGACCGAGGCGTTGACCGAGTTCGCCGAGGGGCCCGAGCATCCGCAGGGACCGAAAACCTTCAACGGCAAGATCCACCAGTGTTTTGGTATCCAGAACATCTCCAAGGTCGAAGGCGGCCGGCTGAATGTCGTCCACAAGACCAAGATCGAGGACGGCCTCTACGAGCCGGAAGGGGATTACACCACGCAGGCGCTGTGAGCTTGGCTGCTGCCGCAAGCGTGAGCGCCGAGACATTCCCCTCAGGCCAGAGGGGGGTGCTTCGCGCATCCGCCGGTACTTAGCCGATGCACTTCGGACCACACCTGCTCCTCGCCGCCCTCGAAGGCCTCGTCACCTCCGCCGTGCTGGCGCTGACGGCGCTTGGCCTATCGCTGGTGTTCGGCGTCATGCGCGTCGTCAATGTCGCGCATGGCGAGTTCTTCATGCTGGGCGCGGTGCTTGCCTGGGCGATCTCTACGGCGATATCCGGCCATCCGGCGCTTGGCTTCCTGGCCGCCCTGGTGCTGGCGCCGCTAATCGTCGGCCTGATCGCGCTGATCGCCGAACGGCTGGTGCTGCGCCGGCTCAACTACAATCCGGAAGCCACCATCGTCGCCACCATCGGCATGCTCTACATCATCCAGCAACTGGCGCTGACCTTCTACGGCCCGGAGGCGCGGCCGGTGGAGCCGCCGTTCAGCTACCGCATCCTCCTGCCGTGGTTCGGCTATTCCGGCTACAAGCTGTCGATCATCGCCGCGTCGGCGCTGCTGCTGGTCGCGACCTGGCTGGTGCTGACGCGCACGAAAATCGGCCTCATCATGCGCGCCACACAATATGACAGCGAGACGGCGCAGGCCTTCGGCATTCCGGTGACCAAAGTCTATGCCGGCGTCTTTGCCCTCGGCGCCATGCTGGCTGCTGTCGCCGCGGTGCTGATCGTGCCGATCAGCCAGGCGCATTATCTGATGGGACAAGACCCGCTGCTGCTCTCGTTCATCGTCGTCATCATCGGCGGCCTTGGTTCGTTGCGCGGCACGGTCGTCGCCGCGGTGCTGATCGGCCTTTCCGACGGCATTATCTCGGTGTTCTTCTCACCGACGCTGGCCAAGATCATCGCCACCTTGCTCGTCGCCATGGTGCTGGTGTTCCGGCCGCAGGGCCTGTTCGGGACGACATCGCGATGAAGGATGCTTCGCCGGCAAAGCCATATGCGCTGCATCTCGGCGTCATCGCCCTGCTTTTGGGGCTTAGCTTCATCCTGCCGGAATACCATCACGGCCTGCTCGCCCGCATCATGGTGCTGGCGGTCTTCGCCATGGGCTATAATCTGCTGTTCGGCTATGTCGGGCTGCTCAGCCTCGGCCATGCCATGTTCTTTTCGGCCGGGCTCTATGGCGCCGGGCTTGCCGTCATCCATCTCGGCTGGAGCGTATCGGCCGCCTTCGCAACCGGGCTTGCCTGCGGCGCGCTTCTCGCGCTGGTGATCGGGCTGCTGGCGCTGCGCACCTCCGGCGTCGCCTTCATGATCGTCACAATGATGTTCGCGCAGGTATTCTATCTCGTCATCCTCTATCTCGCCGCGTGGACCGGCGGCGACCAGGGCATGGTCGTGCCGCAGCCGATGCGTGTCCTGGTCCTGGGCAGCACGTCGCTCGACCTCACCAACCCGACCGTGCGCTATATGAGCGCGCTGGCGCTGTTCTCGATCGTGCTGCTTATAAGCCTGGCCATAGTCCGCTCCGGCTACGGTCGCGTGCTGGTCGCCATCCGCGAGAACGAGGAGCGGACCAAGATGCTTGGCTACGATACGTTCTCCAGCAAGCTTGCCGCCGTCGTCATCTCCGGCAGCATCTGCGCGGCGTCCGGCGCGGCCTATGCGCTGCTGTTCGGCTATGTCGGCTCGAGCTTCGCCTCGGTGCAATATTCCATCCTGCCGCTGCTCTGGGTGCTGCTGGGCGGCGCCGCCACCACGCTCGGGCCGCTGATCGGCACGCTGTTCATGTATTACGTCATCGACGTCGCCAGCGGCTACACCTCGGCCTATTTGCTGATCGTCGGCATAGCACTGATCCTGCTGGTGCTGTTCTTCCCGAAAGGCATTCTCGGCAGTATCCGCCAACGCTGGGTCGGGTGGTTGCCATGATGCCGCTTTTGACGACCAAAGGACTGTCGCGCAGTTTCGGCGGCTTGCGCGCCGTC
Organism: Mesorhizobium sp. M1329; assembly: GCF_040318035.1. Classification (NCBI taxonomy): domain Bacteria; kingdom Pseudomonadati; phylum Pseudomonadota; class Alphaproteobacteria; order Hyphomicrobiales; family Phyllobacteriaceae; genus Mesorhizobium; species Mesorhizobium sp. M1329. The sequence goes on from NZ_JAMYLN010000002.1 coordinate 166,616, forward strand.
GACGGCGTCGACTTCGCGCTGATGCCGGGCGAGATCCGCGCCGTCATCGGCCCCAACGGTGCCGGCAAAACCACCTTCGTCAGCCTGGTCAGCGGCCGCATCCAGCCCTCGTCGGGCACGATCGTTTTCGATGGCGCCGACATCACCAGCCTGCCGGCCTACGCCAGGGTTCGCCTTGGCATCGCCTACACGTTCCAGATCACCAGCGTCTTCGCCAATCTCAGCGCCTACGACAATGTTGCCCTGCCGGTGCAGCGCACGCTGACCGACGGCCGCTCGAAGAGTGCGGTTCACACCGGCGTCATGGCCGCCCTCGAGCGTACCGGCCTTGCCGACCGCGCCCACATGCCGGCGGGGCAATTGTCCTACGGTCACCAGCGCCTGTTGGAAGTGGCGATGGGGCTGGCACTGAAGCCGCGGCTGCTGATCCTCGACGAACCGACGCAAGGGCTGGCCGACAGCGAGATCGACAATTTCATCGAGCTGGTGCGCGAGATCGCCGATAGCGCCACCGTGCTTTTGATCGAGCACAACATGCCGGTGGTCATCCAGCTCGCCGACCGCATCACCGTCTTCAACGCCGGCAGAATTTTAGCTGAAGGCACACCCGAGCAGATCCGCGCCAATGCCGCGGTGCAGGACGCCTATCTGGGGACGACCAATGGCTGAGGCCCAGTCCAAGGCACTGACGATCTCCGGGCTCGACTGCTTCTATGGCGAGGTCCAGGTGCTCTATGGCCTCGATCTCGTGTTGAACGAGGGCGAGGTGCTCTGCCTGTTCGGCCGCAACGGCGCCGGCAAGACGACGACGCTGAAGGCGATCATGGGCCTGGTGCCGGCAAGCGCCGGCTCGATCAAGCTCGAAGGGCGGGAGTTGACAGGCCTGCCGGCGCATGGGGTGCCCAAGGCCGGCGTCGCCTACGTGCCGCAGGGCCGGCGGCTGTTCGCCGAGATGACGGTGGCGGAAAACATCGAGATCGGCCTGATGGCCCGCAACAAGGGCAAGGCGACGCGCGAAAACGTGCTCGATCTTTTCCCGCTGCTGCGCCAGCGCCTCAGGCAGCGTTCCGGCACGCTGTCCGGCGGCGAGCAGCAGATGCTGGCCATGGCGCGCGCCTTGTGTCTGGAACCGCAGGTGCTCCTGCTCGACGAGCCGACCGAAGGGCTGATGCCGTCGATGATCGCCAAGATTCGCGAAACCGTGTCGAAACTGCGAGCGCTCGGCGTGTCGACAATTCTTGTCGAGCAGCGCGTCGATGCTGTGCTGTCGGTCGCAGACCGCGTTTGCTTCATCGAAAACGGCCGCAACCGCGAGACGGTCAATGTCGAGGAACTGCGTGCCGATCCCTCGGCGGTCCGTCGCTATGTCGGCGTCGGATGATCAGGCAAAGAACAGCAAGCCGGCAAGCAGGAACGTCGGGATCAGCACGGCGCCAGACCACGCCATATAGCCAAAGAAGCTCGGCATCTTGATGCCGCGATGCCTGGCAATGGCATAGACCATGAAATTCGGCGCATTGCCGACATAGGTGTTGGCGCCCATGAACACCGCGCCGGCCGAGATCGCCGCCAGCGTCGAGGCGAGTTCGGTCATCAGATGCTGCGCATCGCCGCCGGCCAGTTCGAAGAACACCAGATAGGTCGGCGCATTGTCGAGGAAGGACGACAGCGCCCCGGTCAGCCAGAAATAAGCAAGGTTGTCGGGCGCGCCGGTCGGGGAGCTGACCAGCAGCACCAACGGCGCCAGCGCGCCGTCGAGCCCGGCCCGCAATATGGCGACGACCGGCACGATGCAGATGAAGATGCTGGCGAACAGCTTCGCCACCTCGGCAATCGGCCCCCAGCTGAAGGCGTTTGCGCCGCGAAACTCCTTCGGCGAGACGACAAGCGAAGTGAAGGCCAGTATCAGGATGGCGGCGTCGCGCACCAGGTTCTGCAGCTCGAGGCTGACGCCCTGAAAAGAGAAGCTCACTTCCGGCTTCCAGGCAGCGGAAATCAGGATCGCGGCGATCACCCCTGCCAGCAGCGGGATGTTGGCCAGGCCGCGAATGCGCACCTTGCTGTCGGGCGTCGGATCCTTGATCTTCGGCGCGCCTTCCTCCCGGTGATGCATGAAGATGTCGACCGCCAGGAAAACCACCAGCACCACGCCGGCGACGAACAGCGTCTCGGGCAACAGGTGAACTGTCGTCCAGAAGAAATCGACGCCGCGCAGGAAGCCGACGAACAGCGGCGGATCGCCGAGCGGCGTCAGCGACCCGCCGATGTTGGACACCAGGAAGATGAAGAAGATGACGACATGGGCGTTGAAGCGCCGGTTGTCGTTGGCGCGGATGAGCGGCCGGATCAGGATCATCGAGGCGCCGGTTGTGCCAATGATCGAGGCAAGCACCGCCCCGCCCAGCAACAGCCCGGCATTGACCAGCGGCGTGCCGTGTATGTTGCCGGCAACGAAGATGCCGCCCGAAATGGTGAACAGCGCAAACAGCAGGATGATGAACGACATGTATTCGGTGAGCAGCGCATGCAGCACCGCCTGCGTGGCCGACGGGATGCCGAAGGCGATGGCCAGCGGCCCGATCACCAACGCTGCCCAGAAGGCAGCGATCTTGCCGTAATGGTGTTCCCACGCATGTTGGAAGAGCAACGGCCCGGTCGCGATGCAAAGCAACAGCCCGGCAAACGGCAGCACCCACCACAGCGACATGGCGGCGCCCGGCAATTCGTGCGCTTCGGCCGCAAGAACCGCTCCCGGAGAAAGAATTGCGGCAATCAGTACAGCACTTGCCGTCAACGCCGCAAACCGCATGAAGCCCCTCAAAAGTCTGTCAGCTTCGGCTGGATGACGTTCAAATCAGTGCCACGCCGGCATCGCGCATCCGGCCCAGCATCCTCTCCACGGAGCCGTTGAGATCGATGCCGCGGCAGGCGTCGAGCCGCACGGACGTCGCAAAACCGAGCTTGACCGCGTCGAGCGCCGAAAAGGCGACGCAGAAATCCGTCGCCAGGCCGACCAGGGTCAGCGTCTCGATGTTCCGATCCCGGAGATAGCCGGCAAGGCCGGTCGGCGTCGTCCGGTCGTTCTCGAAGAATGCCGAATAGCTGTCGATCGCAGGACGGAACCCCTTGCGGATCACCAGCTCGGCCTTGCTCCAGGCGAGGCCCGAATGGAAATCCGACCCCAGGCTGCCCTGGATGCAGTGATCCGGCCACAGCGTCTGGTGGCCATAAGGCACATCGATCGTTTCGAACGGTTGCTTGCCGGGGTGGCTGGAGGCAAAACTGGAATGGCCGGCAGGGTGCCAGTCCTGCGTCAGCAGGACGTGCTCGGTCCGCCGGATCAGGTCATTGACCAACGGCACGATTTCGTCGCCACCAGCCACTTCCAGGGCGCCACCCGGGCAGAAATCGTTCTGCAGGTCGATGACGACAAGCGCTTCGTCGGCCATGGAGCCCTCCTTATGTTCTGGTCTTGAGCTTAGGCTCCAATGAAAACGCGACCGGACGCAGAAACTTGACCAGATGGCCGGCTGCGTCAACCTCTCATGGCACAACAAATGCGTTCCGGGCGCACCGGTGCCAACAGTCGTACAAACTCTGGCTTTGACAATTCCTGCCGGCTTGATATCATTTGCATACGAATGAATTTCCTGCCTTGAATGCTCGGGAAAATCTTTCGGCAGGATCCCCTCTCGGGAAGCCCATTCTGGGAAGGCAAAGCGTGATCCGTTACGCAAAACCCACCACGGTCGACGACGCCCTCGCTTTGCTGGGCGAAGGACAATGGCGCATCCTCGCCGGCGGCACCGACTTTTATCCGGCACAGGGCAGCAAGCCTTTCCGCGACAATATCCTCGACATCAATGGCCTGGCGGCGTTGCGCGGCATTGCCGAAGCCGAGAACCATTGGCTCGTTGGCGCGCGCACCACCTGGACCGATCTCGTCCGCCATCCGCTGCCGGCGGCCTTCGACGCGCTGAAGCAGGCGGCGCGGGAAGTCGGCTCGGTGCAGATCCAGAACACTGCCTCGATTGCCGGCAATCTTTGCAATGCCTCGCCGGCCGCCGACGGCGTGCCGGCGCTGCTGGTGCTCGATGCCGAAGTCGAACTGCGTTCCGCGGTGGCGACCCGGCATCTGCCCCTTGCAGAATTCATCCTCGGCAACCGTCGCACCGCACTGCAGCCCGGCGAAATGGTCACGGCAATCCGCATTCCCAAACCTGCGACCGCCGGCGGCTCCGCCTTCGTGAAACTCGGCGCGCGGCGTTATCTCGTCATCTCTATCGCCATGGCCGCCGCCCGCCTGGTCGTCGAAGATGGTGTCGTCAGGAACGCTGCCGTCGCCGTCGGGTCCTGCTCGGTCGTCGCCAGGCGCCTGGCGGGTGTCGAGGCGGCGCTGCGCGGCCGGCCCGTCGGCCACGCGTTGGCCACTGCGATCCAATCCGCGCCAATGGACGAGCTGTCGCCGATTGCGGATGTTCGCGGCAGCGCCGAATACCGGCTGGATGCTGCGCGCGAGATCGTTGCCCGCGCCGTGCTTGGTACGATGGGCGCTATTCCTGGCGAAAGGGCGGCAGCCTGATGGGCATGGAGCGCGCCGATATCGCCTTCGAGGTCAACGGCGCCGCCGTCAGCGTTTGCGTGCCGCCGGTGCGACGGCTGTCCGCGGTGCTGCGCGACGAGCTGCGGCTGACCGGCACCAAGATCGGCTGTGATGCCGGCGATTGCGGCGCCTGTACGGTGCTGGTCGACGGCGAGCCGGTCTGCGCCTGCCTGATGCCCGCGGCTTCCGCCTCCGGCACCGTGGTGACGACCGTCGAAGGCCTCGCCAATGGCAGGCTGTCGGCGCTGCAGGCTTCGTTCCTCAGCCATGGCGCGGCACAATGCGGCGCCTGCACGCCCGGCCTGCTGGTCGCGGCAACGGCACTCCTGGACAGGACGCCTTACCCGAGCGAGGCCGAAACGCAGGATGCGCTGGGCGGCGTGCTCTGCCGCTGTACCGGCTATCGCAAGATCGTTGCGGCGGTAATGGATGCTTGGCGCTATACCGATGGTCTCGATCCGCGCATGCCATTGTCCGGCCATGCCGTCGGCTCCTCTCCGATCCGCCTCGATGGCGTGCCGAAAGTCACCGGCGGCGAAAAGTTCGGCGGCGATTCCTTCCCCATGGATGCATTGTCTGTGCTGGTGGTCCGCTCGCCGCATTATCATGCGGCCTTCAGCTTCGGCGATCTCGATGGCTGGGTGAAATCCCATCCCGGCATTGCCGGCGTCTTCACCGCCGCCGACATTCCGGGAAAGAATTGTTTCGGCGTCATCGCGCCCTTCGCCGACCAGCCGGCGCTGGCTGAAGGATTTTCGCGCTTTCGCGGCGAGGCGGTGGCGCTGGTTGCCGGCGAATGCGAGGCTATCCTCGATCTCGACCTTGCCGATTTTCCGGTCAGTTGGACCGAATTGCCGCATTTTCTGGAAACTGGCGAAGCACGGGCCGGCGGTGCGCCACTGGTCCATGAAAACCGGCCGTCGAACCTGCTCACCTCCGGCTTCGTCGAGCGTGGCGACCCGGAGGCCGCGCTTGCCGGTGCGGCTTTCGTCGTTTCCGGCGCCATCGACACCTCCTATGTCGAGCACGCCTATATCGAACCGGAAGCCGGCTATGCCTTCATGGACGGCGACACGCTGGTCGTCGTCGCCTGCACGCAGGCGCCCTATATGGACCGTGACGACACGGCAAAAGTGCTCGGCTTTGCCCCGGAAAAGGTGCGTATCGTGCCGACCGCCACCGGCGGCGGCTTCGGCTCCAAGCTCGACGTCTCGCTGCAACCGCTCATCGGCCTCGTCGCCATGAAAACCGGTCGACCGGCGGCGCTCGCCTATACCCGCACCGAATCGATGATCTCGACCACCAAGCGCCATCCGGCTCAGATGAAAGCGAGCATCGGCGTCGATGCCGACGGCCGTGTCACCGGCATGGTCTTCGCCGGCGATTTCAACACCGGCGCCTATGCCAGCTGGGGGCCGACGGTCGCCAACCGCGTGCCGGTGCACGCCTCCGGCCCCTATGCGACGCCGAACTATCGCGCCGAAGGCCGCGCCATCCACACCAATGGTCCGATTGCCGGCGCCTTTCGCGGTTTCGGCGTGCCGCAGGCGACGATCATGCAGGAGACCCTCTATGACGAGCTCGCCGACAAGCTCGGCATGGACCGGCTCGACTTTCGCCTGAAGAACTGCCTTCGTAACGGATCCGAAACAGTCACTGGGCAGCGGCTCGAGTCGGGCGTCGGCATCGGCGACTGCCTGGAGGCCCTCCGCTCACATTGGCAGCGTGCCCTTCATGATGCCGAAGCGTTCAATGCCGGTAGCAGCGTCAAAAAACGCGGCGTCGGCGTGGCCTCGTGCTGGTACGGCTGCGGCAACACCTCGCTGCCCAATCCGTCGACCATCAAGGTCGGCATCTCGGTATCGGGCGAAGTCGTCCTGCATCAGGGGGCGGTCGATATCGGGCAAGGTTCGAACACCGTCATCGCGCAGATCTGCGCCGACGCGTTGGGTCTTCCGCTTGAAAAGCTCCGGCTGAAAGGCGCCGACACGGCGATCACCCCCGACGCCGGCAAGACCTCGGCCTCGCGCCAGACTTTCGTCACCGGCAAGGCCGCCGAAAAGGCCGGCCGCGCCTTGCGCGAGGAGATCTTGCGTTTCGCCAATGTCTCGGAAAAGGCGGCGATTGCGCTGGACGGCACAAGTCTGAGCATCGGGGAAGGCGAAGCGACGCGCCGCATCGATCTTTCGTCGCTGAAGGCAGACGCCGAAGGCTTCGTCTTCCGGGCCGAGGAAAGCTACGACCCGCCGACGCAGCCGCTCGATGCAAAAGGTCAGGGCAAGCCTTACGCTGTCTATGGCTATGGCGCCCAGATCGCCGAACTGGAGATCGACCTCAGGCTCGGCACCGTGAAGTTGATAAAAATCACCGCCGCGCACGATGTCGGCAAGGCCATCAATCCCTTGCTTGCCGAAGGCCAGATCGAGGGTGGCATCGCCCAGGGCATCGGCATGGCGCTGATGGAAGAATACATCCCCGGCCGCACCGAAAACCTGCACGACTATCTGATCCCCACCATCGGCGACGTGCCGCCGATCGAGACCATCCTGATAGAAGTTCCGGATCCGGAAGGACCCTTCGGTGCCAAGGGTTTGGGCGAGCATGTGCTGATCCCGACGGCGCCGGCGATCCTCAACGCGTTCCGCCACGCAACCGGCGTCCTGGTCACCAAAATTCCGGCGACGCCGACCCGCATCCGCGCCGCCATCCTCGACAAGGAGGCGCGCCGATGAGCGAGCTTGCCGAACGCTTCGAGACACACGATCCTGGCGAGAAGCTGGTGGCCGAGAAGATCCGCTGCGATGCCTGTCCGGTCATGTGCTACATCGCCGACGGCCGCACCGGCGCCTGCGACCGCTACGGCAATGTCGGCGGCAGGATCGTGCGGATGGATCCGCTGACCATCCTCGACCACGCGGCCGAGACAGGCGGCGCGGTCGTGCCCTTTGCCGAGGAAGGCGAGGCATGGGACGGCGAACTGGTCAACACCGGCCGCCGCTTCGTCACCGCGATCGGCGCCGGCACCACCTATCCCGACTACAAGCCGGCGCCCTTCATCGTCAGCCAGGAGGTCGAAGGCGTCGATCTGGTCACCGTCGTCACCGAGGGCATCTTCTCCTATTGCGGCGTCAAGGTGAAGATCGACACCGACCGTCATATTGGCCCCGAAACGGCAACGGTCCGTGCCCAAGGCGAGGCGATCGGCCATGTCACCACCGGCGAATACGGCTCGCAGATGCTGTCGCTGGGCGGCGTGCATCATTTGACCGGCGGCTCGAAGGCTGAAGGGCGCGCCACCTGCGACGCCATGCTCAGCCTGTGCAACCGCAAGCCGGTCGAGCTTGTCATCGACGGCGGCGCCACCGTCATCGTCGAAGCCGGCAAGCCGCCGGTCATCGACGGTAAGCTCGAACAGCGCATGCGCGTCGGCTGCGGCTCGGCCACGATCGGCATGTTCGCCACCCAGTGGCGGGGCCTTGTCGACGAGGTGGTGGTGGTCGACGACCATATCACCGGCGTCGTCTCCGAGCATCAGGCCGGCAAGGTGCTTGGCTGGCAGGATACCGGCATCAAGATCATCGGCCGCCGTTCGACGCCTGGCCGCTATTTCAAGGTCTCGGAGCCCGGCCTCGGCTGGGGCGGCACCAGCATTTCCGACCCGCTGTCGATCCTTGGTGAATGGAACGCCAAAAAGGGTGCGCGCCCCGGCATGTCGCTGCTGATGGTCTCGACCACCGGCGAGCAATTCGCCTATTACGAGCTCGACGACGAATTGAAGCCGGTCCAGAAACCGTTCCCGGAGCGGCTGCGGAAGTCGGTTGAACTGATCGAGGACAATTGCGAGCCGGCGCTCTGCACCGTGCTTTTCGTCGGCGGCGCCGGCGGCTCGCTGCGCGCCGGCGTCACCGAGAACCCGGTCAATCTGACCCGCTCGGTGCAGGGCTTGACGACTTATGTGACGGTCGGCGGCGCGCCGGTCTATGTCTGGCCGGGCGGCGGCATCACGCTGATGGTCGACGTCACCCGCGTGCCGGAAGGCGCCTTCGGCTATGTCCCGACGCCGGCGCTGGTGGCGCCGATCGAGTTCACCATGCGCCGCGACGATTATGTCAGGCTCGGCGGCTACGAAGCCGAAATCCGCAGCGTCGATGATATCCTGGCTAAGGGCGGCGAGTATCTCAACCCGCGCCAGGGCACGGCCGCACCCGGCGACAATCCCTGGCCGCCGCTGGCGCAGTTGCGTCGCGCGGTGACGAACGGAGCCGGGCGATGAACGGCCCGCAGGCGCATTGGCTCGAGGACGGCCGGCGGCTTCACCTCAATCATGGGCCGATCGATCTGATCGTCGAGGCCTTCGGCGAGGCGAGTGAATGCAGCGCCGCCTATCGCCAGGCAGTGGCGCGCTTCCAGACAATCCTGGTTGAACTGGTCGAAGAGTTGCCCGAGCTGCGCTGCCCGGCCTCCTCGCGGCCACGGACTTTCGCTGGCCCGACAGCGCGCCGCATGGAAGCGGCGGTCGTTCCGCTAGCGAAACAATTCATCACACCGATGGCGGCCGTCGCCGGCTCGGTAGCCGATGAAGTACTTTGTGCGCTGCTTGCCGACCGCCGGCTCGATCGCGCCTATGTCAACGATGGCGGCGACAGCGCGATCCATCTCGGCAACGGCCGGTCGATGACGCTTGCCATTGCCGGGACAGGTCATGGGCTGGCAGACCGTCTCACGATCCGGGCCGAAGACGGGATCCGCGGTGTCGCGACAAGCGGCTGGCGCGGCCGCTCCTTTTCGCTCGGCATTGCCGACGCCGTCACGGTGCTGGCGCGGACGGGTGCTGAAGCCGATGGCGCCGCGACCTTGATCGCCAACGCGATCGATCTGCCCGGTCATCCGGCCGTTACGCGCGTGCCGGCGCGCGATCTCGCACCTGACAGCGATCTCGGCGACCGTTTGGTGACGCAGGGCGTCGGGCCGCTTTCCGCCGCTGAAATCGCTATTGCGCTGGAAGGTGGATTTGCCGTTGCCGAGGAGTTTCGGCGGCGCGGCCTGATTGTCGCCGCGGCGCTCTTCCTCGGCGGTCAGGCGCGCATCGCAGGTCGGGTGGCGCTCGCCAATAAAGTTTTAGAGAGGGAAATTGCTCATGCCTGAGTTTCCGATCCGCAAGATCGCCGTGCTGACCGAAGAGATTTTTCACGAAGGCGGGCCGGTGGCGAAGGTGCCGCGGCGCCGCGCGGCGGCCATGGCTGTGGTGAAGAACCCGTTCGCCGGCCGTTACGTCGAGGAACTGCAGGGCGCCATGGAAGATCTGAAGCCGCTCGGCCTGATGCTCGCTGACCGGCTAATTGCCGCCTTGGGCGGCGACGCCAAGCAGATCGACGGTTACGGCAAGGGTGCCATCGTCGGCTCCGCAGGCGAGCTGGAGCATGGCGCGCTGTGGCATGTGCCGGGCGGCTACGCCATGCGCGAGCGGCTCGGCGACGCCAAGGCGATCGTGCCCTCGGCGAAGAAGGTCGGCGCTTTCGGTGCGCGGCTCGATGTGCCGCTCGGCCACATCAACGCCGCCTATGTGCGCAGCCATTTCGACGCTATGGAAATCGGCATCAGCGATGGCCCCCGTCCCGACGAGATCCTGTTCTGCCTCGCCATGACCTGCGGCCCGCGCGTGCACGACCGCATGGGCGGACTGGCGGCCAAGGACATCAAGGCATGGGATGGGCTGCGGTGAGCGCCGACGACAATCTGCTCAAGCTGGTCGAGGCCGAGGAGCCTGACGAAAACGACTATCGCTTGCAGGAGCAGGTCGGCTTCATCCTGCGCAAGGCGCATCAGCGCCACGTCTCGATCTTCGCCGCACACATCGCCGATCTGACGCCGCCGCAATTTGCCGCTTTGGCCAAATTGCGCGACGTCGGCGAGACCTCGCAGAACCAGCTTGGCAGCCTGATCGCCATGGATGCGGCGACGGTGAAGGGCGTCATTGATCGGCTGAAAGCGCGTGGCTTTGTCGAACTTAGCAAACACGAAGTCGACAAACGGCGCCTGCTGGTCAGTCTGACGGCCGAGGGGCGCGACGCGATCGATCGGCTGATCCCGCTTGCCCGCGAGATTACGCAGGAAACGCTGGCGCCGCTTTCCGCCAAAGAAGCGGCCATTTTCATGAAGCTGCTGGCCAAGCTGGCTTGAGCTGCTGCCTGCCGGCGTTTGGTTGTTGTTCCTGCCGGGCGCTGAACGCCCGGCAGGAAAGCCTCGTCTCAGAGGCCGTTGTCCTTCAGGATCTGGGCGGCATTTTCCTTGGTGATCTTCTGCGTCGGCAGGGTGATGGTCTTTTCCACCTTCTCGCCGTTCAGGAACTTGATCGCCTGCCGCAGCCCTTCGGCGCCCGGCGTCACATAAGTGAACGTCGCCGTCAGCTCGCCATTGGCGACCAGCTGCACGCCTTCATTGGGCAGGCCGTCGATGCCGATGAACTTGATGTCCTTCTCACGTCCGACGTCCTTGGCTGCGAGATAGGCGCCATAGGCCATCGGATCATTGTGGCCGTAGACGAGATCGATCTTCTCGTTGTTGCGCAGCGCGGTCGCCATGATGTTGTAGGCCTGGTCCTGCTTCCAGTCGCCCGACTGCTGGTCGAGCAGGTATTTTATGCCCGGCTCCTTGTCGGTGAATTCATGGAAGCCGTCATGGCGGTCGTGTGCCGGCTGGGTGCCCATGCCGCCCCAGATCTCGACGACGTTGCCGGCGGCCTTGCCCTTGCCGCCAAGCAGCTCGACGGCATATTCACCGGCAGCCCGGCCGATCAGCTTGTTGTCGCCGCCGACGAACTGCGTGTAGTCGTTGGTTTCGACGTTGCGGTCGAGCACGAAGACCGGGATCTTGGCATCGATCGCCTGCTGCACGACACCGGTCAGGCCGGCGGATTCTTTCGGTGATACCAAGAGCGCATCGACCTCCTGACGGATCAGGTTTTCGACATCGGCGACCTGCTTCTCGGTCTTGTCCTCGCCGTCGGTGATGATCAGCTCGACTTCCGGATGCTTGGCCGCTTCGGCCAGGATGTCCTTGTTGAACTGGGCGCGCCAGGGTTCGATGGTCGTCACCTGCGAGAAGCCGATCTTCCACTTCTTGTCCTGCGCATGGGCACCGCCAGCAAACATGGCGGTCGTGGTCAGGAGTGCCGCTGTCAGCCCGGCGAGCTTCAACAATTCACGTCGTTTCATTTCTTGTTTCCTCCAATATTCAGAGACGCGGTCTCTTGCGACGGCCGCTTTGCCGCGGCCGTTTCCTTGTGCGCTTGCCCACCGGGCAGTCGCAGATAGAAGAGAAGATCACCGGCATTGCGCTCCTGTACGAGCACGGTACCGATGATGATCATCCCCTTCAGCACCAGCTGAAGGTTCGAATTGATGTTGTGCAGCTGCAGGATGTTGGAGAGCAGCCCGAAGATCAGCACGCCGCAGAACGTCCCGGTGAGGCTGCCGCGTCCGCCCATCAGGCTGGTGCCGCCGATGACCACGGCGGCAATCGCGTCGAGCTCCAGCCCGGCGCCGGCGTCCGGCTTGCCTTGCCGGTACTGCGCGACATAGAGCACCGCCGCGATGCCGGCCAGCAGCCCTGACACGGCATAGGTGGCGATCTTCACGCGGCCAGCGGCGATGCCCGACAGCCGCGCCGCCTCCTCATTGCCGCCGATTGCGTAGACATAGCGGCCGAACGGGGTGAAGCGCAGCACGGCGCCGTAGATCAGGATGGCGCCGAGGAAGAACAGGCCCGGCATCGGGATCACGCCGAACACCAGCGAGCGCAGCATTTCGAAATCGGCGGTGGCGTTCGACCCGGTATAGACCGGCAGCACCGCATTGTTCTGGCCGGCTGTCAGCCGGGCGATACCAAGCGCAGTGACCATCATCGCCAGCGTCACGATGAAGGGCTGCAGCCGCCCGGCGACGATGATGAAGCCGTTGAGCGCGCCGAACAGCAGGCCGACGCAAGGCGCCACCAGCAACACGCCGAGCACGCCGAATTTTGAGCCTACCTGCGGCAGCAGGAACCACAGCACCAGACTGCACAGGATCACCCCGACAATGCCGGGCGTGACCAGCCCGCGAACGCTGTCCAACCTGATGTCGTGCGTGGCCTGCGCGCCGGCGCGGGATTTTTCGATGTTCAGCAGGATGAAACGAGTGACGAGAATGCCGAGGCAAAGGGCTGCCACGGCAACTGTCGGCACCCCCAGCACCACCGCCGGCGTCACGCCGGGGACCGTCAGCAGCATGGCACAGACGACCGTGCAGATTGCCATCAGCGAGCCGACGGAAAGGTCGATACCGCCGGTGATGATCACCGCCGTCATGCCGGTGGCAATCAGGCCGGTGGTCGACACCTGGCGCAGCACATCGAGCAGGTTGCCGTAGGACAGGAAAATGTTGTTGCCCTTGGAGCTGATCGGCGAGCCGAGCACGCCGATCAGGAAGATGGCGATCAGGCCCCAATAGAGTTTCGTCCGGGACAGGATATGCAAAATGCTCATGCGGCAGGCCTCGTCATGGTCCGTCGCGGCGCCGCAAGTCGCATGATGGCCTCCTCGCTGGCTTGCGCGCGAGACAGCATTCCCGTCTGGCGGCCGTCGGCCATGACCAGGATACGGTCGGAAAGATGCAGCAGCTCCGGCAATTCCGAGCTGATGACGGCGATCGCCAGCCCGTCTCGCGCCAGCTTGAAGATGAGATCGTAGATTTCCCGCTTGGCGCCGACATCGATGCCGCGCGTCGGCTCGTCGAGCAGCAGTACCCGCGGCCTCGTCGCCAGCCACTTGCCGATGACGACCTTCTGCTGGTTGCCGCCGGACAGCGTGCCGGCCGACTGCTCGACGGTCTCGCAGCGAATGCCGAGCGCCTTGACGGCGTCCTGTGCCAGCCCTTGCTCGCCGGCCAGCGAGCGCAGGCCGAACCGCGCCAGCGCGCCGACCAGCGGCAGCGCGACATTGTCGGTGATCGAGGCCTCGAGATGCAGGCCTTGCGTCTTGCGGTCTTCTGTGACCAGGGCGATGCCGAGCCGGCGCGCATCGCGCGGCGAACGGATTTCTACTGCCTCGCCATCGAGCCTGATCTCACCGCCAGCACGTCCGCCGCTGGACCCGAAGATGGTTTCCAGGATTTCGGTACGGCCCGAGCCCAGCAACCCACCGATGCCGAGGATTTCTCCCGCGGCAAGATCGAAGCTGACGCCGTCGAGCACGGTGCGCCAGCCATGGCGATTGGGCTTCGACAACGACAGCTCGCTTACGGAAAGGACCGTGTTGCCACCGGGGATGCGGTGCTCCTGGAAGGAAGCAAGCAGGTTTCGCCCGACCATCGCTGAAATTATGGCCTCTTCGTCGAGCTTGTCCATCGCCTGCGTCAGGACGTGGCGTCCATCGCGAAAGACCGTGACCCGGCTGGCTAGATGCATGACTTCGTCGATGCGGTGCGAAATGTAGACGATCGCCACGCCGCTATCGGCGAGCTGGCGGATGATGCGGAACAGCCGCTGGCATTCGGCCGGCGAAAGCGCCGAGGTCGGCTCGTCCATGATCAGGATGCGTGCCGACATCGACAGCGCCTTGGCGATCTCGACCAGTTGCTGTTCGCCGACGCGCAAGGCACCGACGCGCGCATCCGGGTCGAGCTCGATGCCGAGCCTTTGCAACAGCGCGCCGGCACCGCGGCTGCTCGCCTTGCGGTCGACGATCAACCCGGCGATCAGCTTCTCGCGGCCGAGAAAGATATTGTCGGCGACGCTGAGTTCGGGGACGAGGTTCAGCTCCTGGTGGATGATGGCGATGCCGGCACGCTCGGCTTCGCGGACGCCGGCAAAGCGCACCGCGTGGCCATCGATACTGACCGTTCCGTTATAGTCCGTATAGACGCCGGACAGGATCTTCATCAGCGTCGATTTGCCGGCGCCGTTCTCGCCCATCAGCGCATGGACCTCGCCGCGCCGCAGCTCGAAACCGACATCGACAAGTGCGGCGATGCCGCCGAAGGACTTGGAGATATGTTCGGCGCTCAGCACGATAGCCGAGCCGCCCGCCATAACGCCTTGCGCAGGAATGGAATTGCCGTGCTGCATGACAAGGACGGCCTCCCTCCGTCGTCACCGAAGACCTCAAACGCTAATCTAAACGTTTCGATCATGTCAAGGCAATATCTGGAGCCTAAGATTGATTCATTTCAATTCTTGCGCAAAATCATAAGATTCCGTACTTATTGCTGCCGTGGAGTGGTTAAACGTTTCGAAAATGACAGCGTCAGGACGAAAAAAGCAGCGCAAATTCACTGCTCCGACCATGCTTCATGTGGCCGAGGCGGCGCGTGTTTCCGTGGCCACCGTATCGGCGCTGATCAACGGCACCGCGACCGTCAGCCCCGAGCTCAGCCAGCGCATCGAACAGGCGATCCGCGACATCGGCTACAAGCGCAATGCCATCGCCCGCAGCCTGAAGATGGGCACCACACGCACCATCGGGCTCACCGTCCCACACATCACCAACCCGTTCTTTACCGACGTGGTCTCGGTCATCCAGCAGGCTTTCGACCGGGCCGGCTACGCCGTCATGCTGTGCTGCACCGACGAGCACCTGAATACCCAGGACGATCAGATCAGGCTGCTGCTCGACCGGATGGTCGACGGACTGATCGTCGCGCGTGTCGGCGACGGCGCGATCCTCAAACGGATTGTCGACGACGCCAATGTGCCGGTCGTGCTGCTCGACCGTGTTTGCCAGGGTGTCGACACCGATGCCGTCGTTCTCGACAATCAGCGCGCGGTGTTCGACGCCATCACCTATTTGATCGATCTCGGCCATCGGCGCATCGGCTACATCTCCGGCTCGTTCGATATCTCGCCGATGCATGACCGCATGGCGGGATACCGCGAGGCCCTTCAGGCCGCCGGCCTGCCGGGCGAGCCCGAGCTCGTCCGCTTCGGCAATTTCCACGAAGTCGATGGCTACAACGCCACCATGCAGTTGCTTTCGCTGCACGACCGGCCGAGCGCCATCTTTTCGGCCAACAACCCGATGGTGATCGGCACCATGAAGGCCATTCGCGATATCGGCCTGTCCTGTCCGGAGGATATTTCGGTCGCCTGCTTCGACGATTTTCCGTGGTCGGATGTGTTCCGGCCGCAATTGACCACGGTCGCACAGCCGGTGCAGGCGATTGGCGAACAGGCGGCCAATCTGCTGCTCGACCGGCTCGCCGGAAACAGGGATGCGCCGCCGCGCAAGCTGACGCTCAAGGGACGCTTGATGATCCGCAATTCATGCCGTCCGCTAGGCGCCACTGCGCAGAGCGTCAGCGCGTAGCGCTTGGGCACTGTTCAGAAACTTTGTAATGCCGGGCGGACAGCGCTCCCACTGTCCTGCCGACTGCGGCAGCCCGCCGACAAGCAGGAAAATCTTGGCAATCGAAGCATGTCGGATTAGGAATATGACGAGATGCGGCTGATCGCTCACACGGGCGCCGGCTTGAGTCATGCGCGTGAAATCGATCCTAATCGGGCTGGTACTTGCTGGGATGGTCGCATTCTTCGGCTGCACCACCGGCGGCGCATTAAAGACTTCCCCCTCGGCCTATGGCGGCCTCACCGATGCCGGTTTTCGCGTTCCGCCGGTTCCGATCTACAAGGTTGACCAGAAGTTCCTTCGGCAGACAGTGCCTTATGCGACTGAAGAGGCGCCTGGCACCATCATTGTCGATACAGGAGCGAAGTTCCTCTACTACGTGTTGGGAGATGGTCAGGCGCTGCGCTATGGAATCGGCGTCGGCAAGGCGGGCTTCGAGTGGCATGGCACTGCTCACGTTGCGAGGAAGCGCGAATGGCCGGATTGGAGTGCGCCGTCTGCGATGATCGTGCGCGAGCAGAAGCGAGGCCGCATCATACCGGCCCATATGGAGGGCGGACTCACGAACCCGCTCGGGGCGCGGGCGCTCTATCTTTTCAACGAGAAAGGCGACACTGGATATCGGCTGCACGGTAGCCCTGAATGGTGGTCCATCGGCAAAGCGGTGTCGGCTGGCTGCATTCGCCTCATGAACCAAGACATCATCGATCTCTATAACCGCGCCACAATCGGCACCAAGGTGATTGTCATTTAGTAGACGCCGCGGTTCCGTCTAACGGACGAGCATGACGGATCGAGAACCTCCGCGTAAAACGCGCGAACTGTTCGCAATGTCTTCGCACAGCTGTTCGCGATGTTCCCTGCCTAAGGCCGGCCTTGCCCGCAAACAGTGCCAGGTGGCGAACCAACTCTCAGGCAGCTTCCGACAGCGATTTGTGAGCGTCGGCCAGGATCTCGAACGAGCGCACCCGCGCCGCATGGTCGAAAATCTGCGCCGTGACCATCAGTTCGTCGGCGCCGGTGCGGCCCACGAATGCCTCGATGCCTTGCCTGACCGTTTCGGGAGAGCCGACGACGGCGCAGGAAAGCGCCTGTCCGAGCATGGTCTTGGCCATCGGATCGAGGTCGCGCTCATATCCTTCGACCGGCGGCGGCAATCGGCCGGGCCGGCCGGTGCGCAGATTGACGAAGGCCTGCTGCAGCGAGGTGAACAACAGCCGCGCCTCGGCATCGGAAGAAGCGGCGAAGACGTTGAGGCCGAGCATCACATAGGGCTTGTCGAGCTGCTCCGACGGCTGGAAGCGCGAGCGGTAGATCTCCAGCGCATGGTCGAGCTCGGCCGGCGCAAAATGCGAAGCGAAGGCGTAGGGCAGGCCGAGCATGGCGGCAAGCTGCGCGCCGTAGAGGCTGGAGCCCAGGATCCAGATCGGCACCTTTTCGCCTTCGCCGGGCACCGCGCGGATGCGTTGACCGTCTTCGGCCGGCTGGAAGTAACCCATCAGCTCGACGACGTCCTGCGGGAAATTGTCTGCGCCGGCGTCGAGGTTGCGGCGCAGCGCCCGTGCCGTGGCCATGTCGGTGCCGGGCGCCCGGCCGAGGCCGAGATCGATGCGGCCGGGATGCAGAGCGTTGAGCGTACCGAACTGCTCGGCGATTACCAGCGGCGAATGATTGGGCAGCATGATGCCGCCGGCGCCGACGCGGATCGTACGGGTACCTCCGGCGACATGGGCAATGACCACCGAGGTGGCGGCGCTGGCGATGCCCGGCATGTTGTGGTGCTCCGCCAGCCAATAGCGCCGGTAACCCAGCCGCTCGGCATGGCGGGCGAGATCGAGCGAATTGGCGAGTGACTGGGAAGCGTTGCTGCCTTCGACGATCGGCGACAGGTCGAGAACGGAAAGAGCGGTCATGGCGTCTTAGGCCTCCAGGATTTTCTTCTGTCGCGCCATGGCCTCGAAGGCTGCACGGTCGGGAATGGCGATTTCGAGCGGGCCTTCCAGCACGTCGGCGAGTTCGGCGGCTGTTGCTATCTCCATCTGCTCGGTACCGCCGCCGAGATGATGCGTCGACAGCCGGTTGTTGCGGAGCGCATAACGGCGATCCGGCAAGGCCCGTGCCGCGGCTACGGAGGAAAGGAAGTGCGAGGTTGGGTGGGTCG
This sequence comes from Mesorhizobium sp. M1329, assembly GCF_040318035.1. NCBI lineage: Bacteria > Pseudomonadati > Pseudomonadota > Alphaproteobacteria > Hyphomicrobiales > Phyllobacteriaceae > Mesorhizobium > Mesorhizobium sp. M1329. The sequence continues at coordinate 184,760 of NZ_JAMYLN010000002.1, forward strand.
ACAGGAAATAGTTGCTGACCGAATAGTCGACCTCATAGTTCTGCTGCATGTCGAAGCGGTACATCGTACGCCAGTCGCCGCCGACATTGGCCTGCAGGCGAAAATGATCGCCTGTCTCAACCATGCGGAATGTCTCATGTGGGGTCTTCTGCTCGAGACCCGGTCGAAGCAGGAGCGGTGCCGTCAGCGTCAGCCCGCCGAAGCCGACGTCGGCAATGTAGGTTCGGCCGTCGAGTTCGACACGCAGCAACATATGGCTGCGTGCAGTTATGGCATCATCGGGCTGGCCCCAAAGAACGCGTGCTGCAAGGCCGCTGACGGCGAAGCCAAGCGCCTTCAGCACATGCATGAAAATGAGATTGTGCTCGAAGCAATAGCCGCCGCGACGCCGAGCGACGATCTTTTCCTGCAGCGAGGCAAGATCGAGACGAACCGGGCGGCCTAGAAACGGATCGAGATTTTCGAACGGGATTGCCTGCGGGTGCAAGAGATGGAGCGACTCCAGCGTGTCCAGCGAAGCGTCCCTCGAGCCGGTGTATCCGATGCGGGCGAAATAGGCATCGATGTCGAAGGAGATATCGGTCATGGAAGGGAGTCCGAGCTTTGACCGGCTCGATATAGGCATTCAATCCGGGCGCCGCAAACGCCGCGCGTCGGTTTGCGCTGCAGTGCTGTCCTCGATGAGTTCTTCTTCAGCCACCGCCGTGTGTTGCGCCGCCAGGAAATTGCCGACATGGCTGAGACCGTCGAAATGATCGCAGAACACCTTGATGACGACCAGCAGCGGCACCGCCAGCAGCGCGCCGACGAAACCCCATAGCCACGACCAGAAGGCGATGGCGATGAGAATCGCCACTGCGTTGATCTCGAGACGGCGGCCGACCACCGTCGGCGTCACGAACTGGCCTTCGACGACGTCGCACAAAAGGACGAAGGCCGGCGCCAGCAGCGCATAGGAAATCGTGTCGAAGCTTATCAGCGCGATGATCGTGACCAGTGTGATGGTGGTCAGCGCCCCGATATAGGGCAGGAAATTGAGCAGAGCCGCTGCCGCGCCCCAGACCTGAGCGTTGGGCACGCCGAGCGCCCACAGGCCGAGCCCGATGACCACGCCGAGACATGTGTTGATGACCGTGACGGTAAGCAGATAATGCGAGATTTCACGTTCGACGTCGTAGACGACGCGCAGCGCCCGCTTCTTTTCGCTAAGACTGGGGAAGGACTGGACGATCTTTTCATAGAACATCGTGCCCGAGGCGAGCAGGAACAGCGACAGGACGAAGACGATAGTAACGCTGGCGCCGGCCGACAGCACATTGCCGGCGGCCTGCGAGAGAATACCGGATGGCGCCATCGCCACCCTCTGAACGCCCGGCTCCTGGGATGTCTGTGTCAGGCCCTCGATCTGGCGTGAAATCTCCACGATCCTTTCGAACGGACGGCGCAGTTGTGCCAGACGTTCGGTAAGCTGCTGGCCGATCGTCGAGGTGTTGTTGATGAGATCGATGACCGGGCCGCTGAGCAGATATCCCGCGACGGCGACGAGGCAGAACGAAAGCAGCACCAGCAGTGTCGCCGAAATGACTTCGGGCATGCCATGCTTGCGCAGGAAGCGAACGATCGGCGTCAGCGTCAGCGCCAGCAGGAAAGCCAGAACGACCGGCATGAAGAAGGCGCGGGCGAAGTAAAGCGCGTAGATCGCCATGAGGATGAAGATGCCAACGAGCAGCGAACGCATCAGATGCGCATCCGCCCGCGCCTCGACGCGCGGATCCGGGCTTTCGGCAGCGCTTGCGCCCGAAGCGGCGGGTTCGGCTTTCATTCTGACCCTCGGCGGCACACCGCGATTGGTGCAGACCGTTGGCGAAAACGCCTCTGTCGCTTCAAGGTTCCGTTAGCCGGCGTCACCGGCAAGGCCGCCTCGCGGCCTTGCCGGTCAATCAGGCAACCGGCGCCGCCACGGCGGGAACGGCCTTCGCCGTTTCCCGGCGCACGATCGGCGCCACCTTGGTGCCGTAGAGTTCGATGGCCTTCATGACCTTGGCGTGCGGCATGGTGCCGATCGCCATTTGCAGCAGGAAGCGGTCGTTGCCAAATATCCTGTGCTGGGCAATGATCTTCTCGGCCACCTGTTCTGGATTGCCGACGAACAGCGCGCCGTTCGGGCCGCGCGATTGGTCGAAATGCGCCCGCGATGTCGGCCCCCAGCCGCGCTCGCGGCCGATGCGGTTCATCACCTCGGCCTGCGGCCCGTAAAAATCGTCGGCTGCCTGGTCCGTGGTCTCGGCGATGAAACCGTGCACGTTGAGGCTGGTGGCAAGGCTCGCCGGATCGTTGCCGGCCCGCCTGGCTGCATCCCTGTAGATGTCGAACAGCGGTGCGAACCGCGCCGGCTCGCCGCCGATGATCGCCAGCGCCAGCGGCAGCCCGAGCACGCCCGCGCGGGCGACGGATTGCGGTGTTCCACCGACGGCGATCCAGATCGGCAATTTGTCCTGCACGGGCCGGGGATAGACGCCGCGATCGTTGATCGGCGCGCGCAGGCTGCCCGACCAGGTCACCTTGACATGATCGCGGATGGCGAGCAGCAGGTCGAGCTTCTCGGCGAAGAGCTCGTCGTAGTCTTCGAGATTGTAGCCGAACAGCGGAAAGGACTCGATGAACGACCCACGCCCGGCCATGATCTCGGCCCGGCCGCCGGACAGAAGATCGAGGGTGGCAAACTGCTGGAAGACGCGCACTGGATCGTCGGACGACAGCACGGTGACAGCGCTGGTCAGCTTTATGCGCCTGGTTCGTTCGGCAGCCGCCGCCAGGGCCACCACCGGGGCCGAGGCAGCATAGTCGGGACGGTGGTGCTCGCCGAGACCAAAGACGTCCAGCCCGACCTGGTCGGCGAGCTCGATCTCCTCGATCAGGTTGCGCAACCGCTCATGCGCACCGATCGCACCGGGACCCGGTTGCGGGCTGACGTCGGCGAAGGTGTAGAGACCGAGTTCCATAGTGTGTCATCCCAGCGTTTTGTCTTGCCGCTACAGGTAGCGATCAGTCCGTCGCCCCGCCAGAGGCCTGGATGGTGAACAGTGCGGGTGGCTTTCAGCCGAATTCAATCGAAATGGCGTCTCCTGGTTGCAACAGATCAGAATTTCATGGCTGGCATACCGTTTTGGCGCTTGAACTCTCGGTTTTCACGCGTATGTAAGCCTCGCAAATTGACTTCAGGGAAGTGGACTTGGCTATCTATAGGGAAAAAGACGTTTTCGAGCGGCGCAATGCCGCAAACGAGGCAAAGAAGGCGCTTCTGGAGCGCTTCAAGGCAAAGCCGGCGGCAGATGATCCAGCGGTGCTGGCACGGCAGGCCGAGCGCAAGGCGATCCTCGAGGCCCGCGCGATACGCGAGGCCGAAAAGGCCAGGCTGAAGCAGGAAAAGCTGGCGCGCGAAGCGGCCGAAAAGGCCGAGCGCGAGGCAGCTGCCGAAGCGGCACGCATCGCTGCGGAAGAAGCCGCACAGGCCGAAGCGAAGATCCGGGAAGCTGAAGAGAACGAGCGCATCGCCCGTTTTCTTGCTGACGAGGCCGAGCGCAAGGCCAAGCGTGACGCACGCTATGCCGCGCGCAAGCAGCGCACCGGCAGGACGCCGCCCGGCTTCTCCGCCCGATAGCGCCTTCCGGCGCTAATCAGTCGAATTCAAGAATCAGGGCCGCCTTGCAGCGGCCCCGAACGCGTTCGTCTGTCAGAATCGGCTAGGCCGCGAGCTTCAGTCCCATGATGCCGCAGACGATGAGGGCGATGCAGGCCAGCCTGATCGCCGTCGCCGGCTCCCCGAGCAGCCATATCCCCAACAGCGTCGTGCCGACGGTGCCGATGCCGGTCCACACCGCATAAGCGGTGCCGACCGGCAATGCCTTCAGCGCCAGGCCGAGCAAGGTCAGGCTGACGATCATCGAGGCTACCGTCAGGACGGTCGGCAGCGGCTTCGAGAATCCGTCGGTGTATTTGAGGCCGATCGCCCGGCCGATCTCGAACAGGCCGGCGAGGAACAGGAAAATCCACGACATCGGAACGCTCCGTTTCGATGGCTTCCGGCCGATTTCTTGAAGGCGCAAAAACTATCTTCGCCGCATCCATGGGGATGAGCGTGAGCTTAATGAACATCATACCGGCCGCGTTCGCGGCCGGTCGAAATGAGCCGAAACGGTAGCTGCGGCCCTACTTGTCCTTCAGCTTCATCGCCTTCACCGGCGGTGCCTTCAGGGCCGGCGCCGGAGCGGGTTTCTTCGCGTCCTTCTTCGGCTTGCGGGCTTCCTTGCCCGCCTTCATCGCACCCTTAGCCATGATTCGTTCCTCCAGTTGATGCCTAGCGAAGTGAAACAAGAGAAAACGCTCGACTGCAAGAGGCCGTTGCCGTGCAGTCGCCCTAGCCGATGGCTGTTAACCGGTTTCTAATTCCCTCGTAAACCGCAGCGGTCCGTGCCATGGTCTTCTTCGCACTGCAGCATCAGCCCTTGCGTTTCGCCAGCTGATGATCAGGCAGGCCGGTCAGGACGACAATGCGGATCCACATCGGTTGCCAGATGAGTTTCGATTTCCCGCAGGAAACACCGCTGATCGCGATGCTAAATGTCCATTATTCGCGCGCATCCGATCTTGAGCGGCCGGACTTCCTGACGTCGAACCCGCCGGTGCCAATCGAAAGCTACCGCGACAGTTTCGGCAATTGGTGCAACCGTCTCGTTGCGCCGGCCGGGCGCTTTGCGTTCGGCACTGACGCGGTCATCCGCGACCCCGGCTCCTTCGAGACGCGCGAGCTGACGGCGTGGCAGCACGAGGTGCGCGATCTGCCGTCGGAGACGCTGCTGTTCCTGCTGCCCAGCCGTTATTGCGAGAGCGACGTGCTGTCGAATGAAGCATGGCGGCTGTTCGGCAGCACCCCGCTCGGCATTCCGCGCGTCCAGGCGGTCTGCGACTTCGTCCATAACCACATCGTCTTCAACTATTTCAATGCACGCCCGACACGCACCGCCGCCGAGGCCTATCGCGAGCAGAGTGGTGTGTGCCGCGACTTTGCCCACCTCGCTGTTGCCTTCTGCCGCGCCCTGAACATTCCGACCCGCTACTGCACCGGCTATATCAGCGATATCGGTCTGCCGAAGCCGTGGTCGGACATGGATTTCGCCGCCTGGATGGAGGTCTATCTCGGCGGCCGCTGGCACGCGTTCGACCCGCGCAACAACGCGCCGCGCATCGGCCGTATCCTGATTGCCTCCGGACGCGATGCCGCCGATGTGCCGCTGACCCACATTTTCGGGCCGGGCGCGCTGGCTGGCTTCAAGGTCTGGACGGACGAGGTCGTCGAATAGCCCCGCGCCGCCCTTTTGAACAACTGACCTTGTGAACAACTGGGCACTTCGGGCGTTGTGGGGACTGTGGAGCGTGGGCGGGCGCTCCGCCAATCTCGGTGCATCAACCAAGGCAGCACACCATGGCGGCGCATGGCGGGTCGAAAAAAGTGATCTATGCGGCGCTCGCCGGAAATCTTGCGATCGCACTGACCAAGTTCGCCGCTGCGTTGTTCACGGGCAGCTCGGCAATGCTCTCGGAAGGCGTCCACTCGCTCGTCGATACCGGTAATGGCAGCCTGCTGCTTTACGGCATGCACCGTGCCGCCCGGCCGGCCGACCGCACGCATCCGCTCGGCCATGGCCGCGAGCTGTACTTCTGGAGCTTCATCGTCGCGCTCCTCGTCTTTGCGCTGGGCGCCGGCATATCGTTCTACGAAGGCGTGACGCACATCATGGCGCCGGAGCCGATCGCCAACGCCAAGGTGAACTACGCTGTCCTTGGCCTTTCCTTCCTCTTCGAAGGTACCTCTTGGCTGGTGGCGCTGAAGGAATTCCGTCACCAAAAAGGCAGCCACGGCTGGCTCGAGGCGGTGCAGCTCAGCAAGGATCCGAGTGTCTACACCGTACTCTTCGAGGACAGCGCGGCACTTCTCGGCCTCGTTGTCGCCTTCGCCGGCATATTGGCGGCGGAACGGCTGGACATGCCGAAGCTAGACGGCACCGCGTCGATCGGCATCGCGCTCATCCTGGGCGCGACCGCCATCTTCCTGGCGCGCGAAAGCAAAAGCCTGCTGCTCGGCGAGCCGGCCTCGCCCGAGGTGCAAACAAAGGTGCTGGCCATCGTCCAGCAGGACCCGGCGGTGCAACGGGCAAATGGCGTGCTGACGCTGCATATGGGTCCGCAGGAGATCGTCGCCGCTTTGAGCATCGAGTTCGAGGATCATTTGTCGGCGCCGGAGATAGAGACCTGCGTCGAGCGCCTCGAGACGCGACTGAAGGCGGAGATGCCGGAGGTGACGCGGCTCTTCGTCAAGCCGCAGACCACCGGCACCTGGGAACGCCGGAGCAAGGCCTTGGCGGCGTCCGGAGGCGAACCGGTCTGAGGAAAATGGCTGCGCCATCGGGCAGTCCCGGTTATGATTGCGGGCAAAAGCTCCAGGAGGAACGAAGATGAAAATCGACGGCGGGTGTCATTGCGGCGCCATCACTTACGAGGCCGAAGTCGATCCGGAAAAGACCACCATTTGTCACTGCGTCGATTGTCAGAAGCTAACCGGAACGGCCTTTCGCGTCACCGTGCCGGCGTCCGAGGACAATTACAGGATCACCAAGGGCACGCCGAAAATCTACATCAAGACCGGTTCGAGCGGCGCCAAGCGCGCCCAGGCATTTTGCGGTGAGTGCGGCTCGCATCTCTACGCCACGTCGGCGGGCGCGGGACCGAAGGTTTACGGCATCAGGGTCGGCACGACACGGCAGCGCGATCAACTGGTGCCGAGAAAGCAGATCTGGCATCGCTCGGCGCTGCATTGGCTGCCGGAATTCGAAGGCACAATCATCATCGAGGAGCAGTAGCGCCGGACCCGGGCGAAGCGCTCGGCTCCGGGTTCCAGCATAGCTCTCAATCGTCGCCTTCGACGACCCTCAGCCTCAATTGCCCGGTTTTCGAATCGGCGACGCGCGGGCTGCTTTCCGCTATTGCTCCGCTGCCATTCGAACCAGCGGTGTCCTCTGCCGGCTGTACGCCAAACTCCAGCGCCTCGATCTTTTGTCCGCGCCTGGTCACCTTCGATGTCGAGACGAGGATGTCCTCGATATCCCTGGCCGATTGACCGAAATGCGTCTGCAATTTGCGCACCCGCTCGTCGAGCCGGGAGACGTCTTCCATCAGCCGGATGACCTCGCCCTGGATCAGGTGGGCCTGCTCGCGCATGCGTGCGTCCTTGAGGATTGCCTGGATGACCTGGATCGACAGCATCAAAAGCGATGGCGAGACGATGACGATCCGCGATCGATGCGCCTTTTGGACAACGGCCTCGAAATTCTCATGGATTTCCGCGAACACCGATTCCGAGGGCACGAACATGAAGGCGGTGTCCTGCGTCTCGCCCTGGATCAGGTATTTTTCGGCGATGTCGCGGACATGCACCTCGATGTCGCGGCGGAAAGCCTGAGCGGCGGACTTCTGCAGGTCGGCGCCTTCGGCGGCACGGATGGCATTCCAGGCCTCGAGCGGAAACTTTGCATCGATGGCAAGCGACGGTGCGCCGTTCGGCATCTTCACCAGGCAGTCGGGCCGGCTGCCATTCGACAAGGTCGCCTGGAATTCATAGGCGCCGTGCGGCAATCCGTCGGCGACGATGGCTTCCATGCGCGACTGGCCGAAGGCGCCGCGCGTCTGCTTGTTGGAAAGGATCGCCTGCAATTGCACGACCTGGCCGGCCAGCGACTGGATGTTGCCTTGCGCGATATCGATGACCGCCAGCCGTTCCTGCAGCTTGGCGAGGCTCTCATGCGTCGATCTCGTCTGCTCGGTCATGGTCTGGCCCAAGCGGCCGGTCATGGCATCGAGGCGCTGGCCGATCGACTGTGTCAGTTCCGCCTGGCGCGCCCCGAACACTTCGGCGATGGCGCCCATGCGGCCCTGCATTTCCGCCTGGCTTGCCAAGATGCCGGCCATCCTCGCCTCGGCGTCGCGGGCGTGGTCGGCGGCTTCGGCAGCCGCCATTGCACGCGCCTTGGCCGATCGCCAGAGCGCAACGACGAGCGCCACGAACAGTCCGAGGAACAGCATTGCGCCGAAACCCAGGGCATGGCCGAGCGTGATCGTGGTGGCGCCGAGGCGGGCGACAGGTTCGGACAGGATGATGGCCAGATCGTTCATGCCAACAGCATAGATGATTCGGTCTGCCGGCACAGATCAAAACGTGAACGACCCGAAGGCGTCCCGGTTGACGCTTTTCCTGCGAGGTCTTAGGTGAGACGCCATGTCGATCAAGCCGCTTATCATCCTTCCCGATCCCGTCCTGCGTCAGGTGTCAAAACCGGTCGAGCGTGTCGACGGCAATTTGCGCAAACTGGCCGGCGACATGCTGGACACCATGTACGACGCGCCCGGCATTGGCCTCGCTGCGATCCAGGTCGGCGAACCCTGGCGCATGCTGGTCATCGACCTCGCCAAAGAGGACGAGACGCCGGCACCGCACGTCTTCATCAATCCCGAAGTCCTCGAAAGCTCCGACCAGCGTTCGGTCTATGAAGAAGGCTGCCTGTCGATCCCGGACTACTACGCCGAGGTCGAGCGGCCGGCGGCGGTGCGGGTGAAGTATCTCGATCGCGACGGCAAGCTGCAGGAGATCGAGGCCGAAGGGCTGATGGCGACCTGCCTGCAGCACGAGATCGACCACCTCAACGGCGTGCTGTTCATCGACCACATCTCAAAACTGAAGCGCGACATGGTGGTCAAGAAGTTCAAAAAGCTCGCCAGGGACAAGGCGCCGGGCAAGATGGTGGGGTAGGGGTCGACGAATGCCCCTGCGTGTCATCTTCATGGGTACGCCCGAATTCTCCGTGCCGACCTTGCGGGCGATTGCCGGGGCAGAGCATGAATTGGCAGCCGTCTACACGCAGCCGCCGCGCGCCGGCGGCCGGCGCGGGCTCGAGCTGACGCCGTCGCCGGTGCAGCGCGAGGCGGAGCGGCTGGGTGTCGAGGTCCGCGCGCCGGTGTCGCTGAAGAGCGAGGCGGAGCAGGAGGCGTTCCGCGCGTTGGGTGCCGACGTCGCCGTGGTCGTCGCCTACGGGCTGCTTCTGCCCAAACCCATTCTCGAGGCGCCGCGGCTCGGTTGCCTCAACGGTCACGCGTCGCTGTTGCCGCGCTGGCGCGGCGCTGCCCCTATCCAGCGCGCCATCATGGCCGGCGATACCGAAACGGGCATGATGGTGATGCGGATGGAGGAAGGCCTCGACACCGGCCCTGTGGCAATGGTTGAAAAATGCGCCATTGGACCCGACATGACGGCCGGCGATCTGCACGACCGGCTGATGGTGTTGGGTGCGGCTCTGATGGTGCAGGCGCTCGAACGGCTGGAGCGGAATACGCTGACATTTACCACTCAGGCGGAGGTGGGGGTGACCTACGCCAAGAAAATCGATAAATCGGAGACTCGCATAGACTGGCCGCGACCTGCCGGCGACGTGCACAACCAGATTCGCGGCCTGTCGCCCTTTCCCGGTGCATGGTGCGAGACCGAAATCGGCGGCCGCGTGGAACGGCTGAAACTGCTTCGCTCGACGCTCTCGCAAGGCGCCGGCGAACCGGGAGGAATTCTCGATGACCGGCTGACGGTCGCCTGCGGGTCAGGCGCGATCAGGCTGGTCGAAGTTCAACGTGCGGGCGGAAGGCCCATTGCCGCGCAGGAGTTTCTGCGCGGGGCCAAGCTCGAAAAAGGAATGAAATTGTCATGAGCATGATGTCCATACGCGCGGCGACGCCGCGGGACCGCGAGGCGATCCGCCTTGTCGAAGAACACGCATTTGGCCAGCAGACGGAGGCCGGACTGGTCGACGCGCTGGTCACCGGCGGTGACGCCGTCGTCGAACTGGTGGCGGACGAAGACGGGCAAGTGGTTGGCCATATCCTATTTTCACGGCTTTTCGTGCAGAATGGCGGCAAGAGCTTCCCGGCGGTGGCTTTGGCTCCTTTGGCGGTCGAGCCGTCGTTCCACGGCACCGGCATCGGCGGTGCGCTGGTCCGCGAGGCGCATATCCGCCTGAAGGCTGCCGGCGAGACGCTCGCCGTGGTGCTCGGCGATCCGGCTTACTATGGCCGTTTCGGTTACAGCCGCGCCCGTGCAGCAAAATTCGAGAGCGACTACCAAAGCGAGGCTCTGCAGGCGCTTGCCTGGGGCGAGGCGCCGGAGACCGGCAGGCTGGTCTACGCCTCGGCCTTCGGCTCAGCCCTCGCCGCCTGATTTCGCCTCGATCCGGGAATGCCGCGTTTTCGCCTCGACATCGAATATGACGGCAGTCTCTTCGCCGGCTGGCAGCGCCAGGCCAACCAGCCTTCGGTGCAGCAGGCGATCGAGCAGGCGATCGAGAAGTTCTGTGGTGAGCAGGTTTCGCTGCGCGCCGCCGGCCGCACCGATGCCGGCGTCCATGCGACCGCTCAGGTGGCGCACGTCGATCTGATCAAGGCATGGCCCGGCGACAAGGTGCGCGACGCCGTCAACGCGCATCTGCAGGCGGCCAAGGTGCGCATCGCCATCCTGAAGGCCGCCGTCGTGCCGGATGGCTTCGATGCGCGTTTCTCGGCGATCGGCCGCCACTACCTCTACCGCATCGTCAACCGCCGCGCGCCGGCGGCGCTCGACAAGGGCAAGATCTGGTGGGTACCGAAGCAACTTGATGCGGCTGCCATGCACGAAGCGGCAAAGGTGCTGCTTGGCCGGCATGATTTCACCACCTTCCGCTCGACCCAGTGCCAGGCCACCAGCCCGGTCCGCACGCTCGACCGGCTGGAGGTCAGCCGGGCGGGCGATTTCATTGAAGTCCGCGCGTCGGCGCGGTCATTCCTGCACAACCAGGTGCGCTCGATGGTCGGCTCGCTCAAACGTGTCGGCGAAGGCGGCTGGACTATTGCCGACCTCAAGGCGGCGCTCGACGCGCGCGACCGTGCGGCCTGCGGTCAGGTGGCGCCGCCCGACGGGCTGTTTCTCGTTGGCGTCGATTATCCAACGCCTGGCTGATCCGGAACGCTGATCCCGAGCAGCGCCTGCAGGCCGAACAGGACGATCAGCGACGCCACGAACATACCGGCAAAAACGGCGCTGCCGGTGGCCGCACCCCTGCCGATCGCAACATTGGTCATCCGCCAGGTCAATACCATCGACAGCGCGAACAACAGCAGCGACACCAGTCCGGAGACTTCGTTGGCCGACGTCAGGAAAAGCCGGATCAACGCCGATGGCAGCATCATCCAGGCGATGATCGCCGAGGCCCAGTTGCTGGCCACGACATAATGGACGAAACGGCCGCCGACGCCGACCCGCGGCGCCACCAGGGCGAGGCCTATGAGCGGCAGCACCCAGGCGCCGATATCGACGGTGGCCAGGCGGATCAACATGCTGAAACGGCCGACGAATGCGTTGGGATCGCCGATCTCGTTGGCAATACCGACCCAGCCGACGATCAGTGCCGGCGCCGCGACGACGATGGCAAAAAAGGAGTTCCAGAAACCGTCCGCCGAAAGGTCGAGCAGGCGAAATCCGTCGGCCTTGCCGAGCATCAGCCGCCAGGCACCGGCAAGCGAAGCGTAGGTTTCATCCGCTGAAAGCATCACTAGGATATGTCCTGCGCAAACCAGTCTTCAACGAAGCGCAGATAAATCTGCGTCAGCGTCTCAAGGTCGGCAATCGCCACGCGTTCGTCGACCATGTGCATGGTCTTGCCGACCAGGCCGAATTCGACCACCGGACAATAATCCTTGATGAAGCGGGCATCGGAGGTGCCGCCGGAGGTGGAGAGCGCCGGCTTCCTGCCGGTCACCGCCTTGATCGAGCCGCCAAGCGTTTCGATCAACCTGTCGTCGCGTGTCAGGAAAACATGGCTCGGCCCGTCGCGCCAGACGATCTCGTAGTCGACCGGCGTCTTCTTGCCGGCGCGGTATTTCTTGCGTTTCGCCGCCCGATCGAGGCGGTTGTGGATCTCGGCCTGGATCGTCTCGGCGGTCCATGTGTCGTTGAAGCGGATATTGAAGGTAGCTGCTGCCTTCGCTGGGATGACGTTGGTGGCAGGATTGCCGACATCGATGGAGGTCACCTCAAGATTAGTCGGCTGGAAATCCCTTGTTCCGTTGTCGAAGACGGGGTGCAGCAAGGCGTCGACCAGCGTCACCAGGCCGCGCACGGGATTGTCGGCTAGCTGCGGATATGCGGCGTGGCCCTGGCGGCCGTTGACGACGACCGTGCCCGACAGCGAGCCGCGCCGGCCGATCTTGATCATATCGCCGAGCGCGTCGGGATTGGTCGGCTCGCCGACGATCGCGGCATGCCATTTCTCACCCTTGGCGGCCGCCCATTCGAGCAGTTTCGTCGTGCCGTTGATCGCCGGCCCTTCCTCATCGCCGGTTATCAGCAGCGAGACCGATCCCTTCGGGCCGCCCTTCTGCGCGATATGTCGCGCTACCGCCGCGACGAAACAAGCAATGCCGCCCTTCATGTCGACGGCGCCGCGGCCGAACATCTCGCCATTGGCGGTTTCGGCGGCAAAGGGCGGGTGCGTCCAGGCGGTTTCATCGCCCGCCGGCACCACATCGGTATGGCCGGCAAACATCAGATGCGGGCCGTTGCCGGAACGCCGCGCGTAAAGGTTCTCTATGTCAGGTGTGCCGGATTCGGAAAACACCGGGCGCTCGACGGCAAAGCCGAGCGGCTTCAACATTTCTTCCAGCTCGCTCAGCGCACCGCCCTCGGCGGGCGTCACGGAAGCGCAGCGGATGAGAGCAGCCAGATTTCGGGCTGGATCGGTAGGCAGCATCATGGGCAAAAGCGATAGTCGAAAGCGCAAGGCCTGTCACGGCCAGACATAAGGGCCAGCCATGCCGCCGACAGTATGGTTTTCATGTCGTATAATTGCGGCAAGGCTTCTCGACCAGGACAGGGCCATCGCATGGTCAGGCATGGCAAGACGATTGTAATCGCCGGTGCCGGCAGTATCGGCTGCTACGCAGGCGGCTGCCTGATACTTGCCGGGCGGAAGGTGGTTCTGCTGGCGCGACCGCGCATCGAGCAGGCGCTGCAAAAAGGTGGATTGCGCATCACCGACCCTGATGGCCGCGACCGTTCCGTCAAGCCGGAGGCATTGTCGGTCACGGCCGATCCGGCCGCAGCATTGCCCGGTGCCGATGTCATCCTGGTAACGGTCAAGAGCGGCGCGACGCAAGACATGGCCGGGCTGGCGCGGCCGAGCAGGAGAGAAGCGGATCGCCCTGCCTGACGCCGGAAGCCGTCGTCGCGACCGTCAGATCGTAGCCCGCACAGGCGCCCAGTAACGGCCCTTGCCGGTGCGCTTGGCTTCGTAGAGCGCATGGTCGGAACAGGTGAGCAGGATTTCCGGATCGCCGCCGTCGGCGGGTGCGAAGGCGCTGCCGACACTCAAGCCGACATGGATGGCGGAACCGACCCCGAGGTCGAAGGGCACCGAGACCTTTTCGATGGCGCGCTTTGCCAGGTAGGTAGCCTCGATCTCCGAGGTTGCGGGCAAAACGATGACAAATTCGTCGCCGCCGATGCGGAAGACCACGTCCCCCGGACGGAAGCCGCGCTTCAAGCGTTCGGCCACCTTGCACAGCAGCACGTCGCCGACGGCGTGGCCAAAACGGTCGTTGACCTGCTTGAAGCCGTCGAGATCCATGCTGAGCACTGCAAACGGCTTGCCGCCATTGGCGGCCGGCGCCGCAAGGTCGCGGCACATGTCGCGCAATTTCTCCTGCAGGAAGATCCGGTTTGGCAGGCCGGTCAGCGCGTCCTTGATCGCCAGGTCGCGATTGTCCAGTTCGGCGCGGATCATGCGCGCGTTGATTGCGTGGTTCTGAAGAAGCACGATGATGACGCCGGCCAGATAGAACGGCGTCTGAATTCCGACGATCGGCATTCCGGGCGCCGCAGAAAACAATGCACCGACGACGTAAGGCAGACTTACGGCCAACATGACGAATATAGCGAAGCGCGGGGTCGCCGCATTGCGTGACGACACCACGCCAACGACACCTGCGACATTCAAGGCGGCCAGTACGGAAAGCGCCATATTCCCGCTGGCAACACAGCCATAGCAGCCGAGGCCGAAAACAACCGACCAGATACCGCTGGCTGCCATCAGGCCCGCCAGCGGCCCTTTCGAGCCGCGCCTGCGGGCCTGCTCGCATTCCCGCATCAGCAGAACACGGACGGTGAAAAGCATCAGGTCGGCTGCGATCCAGGCGTAGGGCCACCAATTCCCGGTGGCAAATGCGGCGCTGACCGCAACCACCAGAACGCTGATGGTGCCGAACAGGACTGCGAATTTGCGATCGAAAGTGGTGTCGAGAAGCCGGGCGCGGACGGCTTCCGGTTCCAATCTCATCGGCGAAGAGAACCAGGCAAACAGGCGAGCGGCGGCGCTCCGCGTTTTGCGCAGCTCCTTGGTGGTCAGGGATAGGTCGCTTGCCAGTCGAGCGCTCCGTGCCGGTCGACACAGTCTTCGCCGGCATGCTGGGCGAGGGTGATTAACATTCGCTTAGAGCATCCGGCGCAAAACCGGGGTTTCGGAACTCCCCGTTCTGCCGCTCTCGCGGATCTGCCGCCGGCTCGCGGGTTTTAGCTTGCCGGCCCCGATTGTTTGCGGACCGCAGGCTGACGCGGCGGACCCGGCTCGGGATCGGTCTTCGCCGCGCGTGCCGGCTGCCCATGAGGGGTTTCGATCAGCGTGATCTTCTGCCAGATCTTTCGCGACAGGTTCGAAGCCAGGTTCTCGATGTCGTTGACGCCGTCGATCACCACGGCGTCATTGACCGATTGCGCAAACAGCGCGGCGATCTTGCCGGTGATCGACAGCATTTCGGAGCAATAGTCGAGATAGCGGGCAAGGTCGGCGGCGTTGGTGATGCGGGCTGGCGAATGCGCAGTCGGCTTGAAACTGGCTGAAAGTGCTGCCGGATCCTTGGTCAGCTGGTGCATGTCGATGACGTGGATCAGCGACCGCAGCCCGTGGAGCTGGCGGAACACCCGCTTGCGCTTGATCTGCTCCTCGGAGCGGATCAGGGCAAGGAAGCCCAGCACGGCGAGGATGATCATGTTGAGTGAAGCTTCGATGCCTTGCACGGATTGGAAGGCGTCGTGGTTTCCAGAAATGCGGCCAAGCGGCAGGATTGTGCCGACGAACAGGAACATCAGCGCTCCGACGACGAAAGCGGCGATGATGAGGCCGCGCAGCCACCAGATTGGCGCCTCCAGCGCCTTGGCCGCCTTTGCCAGATCGCGCGACAGGGACACGAGCTCGGCGGCAACGCCGCGCAAGCCTGCATCGGGAAAGCGTTCGGCGACGCGGCCCTCCAGCCGTTCGGCGGTTTCGAGGATCAGTTTCGGATCAAGCGAGCGATAGCGCATGACGAAATGTGCGATCGGCGCTCAGGGTTCGGCCGGTGCGTTGGTGCGCTTGCCGTAGCGGTTGGGGCCGGCGTCACTTTTGAAAAAAGCCAGGATAAAAAGCAGGACAAAGCCGATAATGAGAGAGACCAATGCGTAATAGGTAGGCTTGCCGAAATCATGGAACCGCTTCGCCGTTAGCGCAAAGGTCGACCATGTCGAGACGAACATACCGATCCATAAGGCGAGCGCCCAGTACTGGCTCGCGGCAGTGCCTAACGGCGTTCGTGCGAATTGGTAGAGCAGAAAGAGTTGAACGATGACCGGCAAGAGGCCAGCCAAAACGTAAGCGCTCGGATTCACTCGCCCGGAAAGGCTGAAGAAAAGCCACAGGAATTGAGGTTTGTCAGTCAACCCGGTGCATCCGTTTCTTGGGAAGATCAATCGCGCAGCAATTCGTTGATCGAGGTCTTGGAACGGGTCCTGGCGTCGACCCGCTTGACGATGACGGCGCAGTAGAGGCTGGGGCCGGGCTCGTTGTTTGGAAAAGGCTTGCCCGGCAGCGAGCCGGCGACGACGACGGAATTAGGCGGCACCTCGCCGTAGAATATCTCGCCGGTGGCGCGGTCGACGATCTTGGTCGACTGGCCGATGAAGACGCCCATGCCGAGCACCGAGCCTTCGCGAACGATGCAGCCTTCGACCACTTCGGAACGGGCGCCGATGAAGCAATTGTCCTCGATGATGGTTGGGCCGGCCTGCATCGGCTCCAGAACGCCGCCGATGCCGACGCCGCCCGACAGATGCACATTCTTGCCGATCTGGGCACAGGAGCCGACCGAAGCCCAGGTGTCGACCATGGTGCCGCTGTCGACATAAGCGCCGACATTGACGAAGGACGGCATCAGCACGGCGCCGGGCGCGACATAGGCGGAGCGGCGCACGATCGACGACGGCACGGCGCGGAAGCCGGCCTTCTCGAAATCGACGGCGCTCCAGCCGTCGAATTTCGAGGGCACCTTATCCCACCATACTGCCTGACCGGGACCGCCCTTGATGATCTCCATCGGGGTGAGCCGGAAGGACAGCAGCACCGCTTTCTTCAGCCACTGGTTGACGTGCCATTTGCCGTCGGCCTGCCGCTCGGCGACGCGGGCGACGCCCCGGTCGAGCAGGTCGAGCGCCGATTGGATGGCCTCGCGCGTCTCGCCGCGGGTTGCGGTCGAAATCGTGTCGCGTTCCTCGAAGGCGTTCTCGATAATCTCCTCGAGGCTCGCGAGATCGGGCTTCGACATGAATTCGCTCCATTACCAAGCTGTTAAGGGCCGGCGCCTTAACCTGTTTGAAAGTCGCGCGGACCCTATGTGAAGGCTTGGGGAGGGTCAATCGCGGCAGCGTCACGGGACGGCGCAAGTGAATGATTGGACGGGTAAAGCAAATATGACTCCCATGGAAAAGGCGGGATGGACACCGCTGCCGCATTCGGACGAGGATCTGGAGCGGTCGAGAAGCGTGCCGGACACGCCGCAAACGCGGGCGGAGACATATCGGCTGGCCTGGAACGACCCCGATTTCATGACGCGGCGCGAGTTGCGAGCTGTCAGGCTGCAACTCGAACTGCTGAAACCGGAGATGATCCTGGCCGAGCGCGGCATCCAATCGACCGTCATCCTGTTCGGCGGCGCCCGCATCCCCGAGCCCGGCGGCGAAGCCTGGGCGGCCAAGAACGAGACGCAGAAGAAGAACCTCGAGCAAAACAGCAAATACTATGAGGAGGCGCGCAAATTCGCCCGTCTCTGCTCGCAGCAATCGGCCACCTCGTACTATCGCGAATTCGTCGTGGTGACCGGCGGCGGGCCCGGCGTCATGGAGGCTGGCAATCGCGGCGCCGACGATGTTGGCGCGCCGTCGATCGGTCTCAACATCGTGCTGCCGCACGAGCAGGCGCCAAACGCCTACGTGACGCCGGAACTCTGCTTCAACTTCCACTATTTCGCGGTCCGCAAGATGCATTTCGTCATGCGTGCCAAGGCCGTTGCGGTATTTCCCGGCGGCTTCGGCACGATGGACGAGTTCTTCGAGACGCTGACCCTGATCCAGACCGGCCGCATGGAACGCGTGCCGGTTATTCTGTTCGGCAAGGCTTTCTGGGCAAAGGCGATCGACCTTGATTTCCTCGCCGAGCAAGGCACGATCACGCCCGGCGACCAGGATATCATCGATTTCGTCGACACCGCCGACGAGGCCTGGGGGATCGTTAGCCGTTTCTACAAGTTAGGGGAGTAGGGGAGTAGGGAATAGGGAATAGGTGGTTACAGCCGCCGCTTTTCAGGTCAATTTCCCCTACTCCCCTACTCCCCTACGACGATCGCCGTGAGAAAGCCGGCGAGATCGTCGGTGACGAAGTCCACATCGTCCTCGTTGGCCGGGTCGCGTTCCCAGATTTCCGAGAAGGTTGGCTCGAAATTGCGCGGCACCACCAGCACTGTGGTCATGCCCAGCGATTTCGGTACCGACAGGTTGCGGGCGAGATCTTCGAACATCACCGCATTTTGCCCGGTAACGGCGTGGAGTTCGGCAAATTTCTCATAGGATTGCCGCGCCGGCTTGGGATTCAGTCCGGCTGCGACGATATCGAAAATATCGTCGAAATGCTCGAGAAAGCCCAACTGCCGCGCGGTGCGTTCGGCATGCCGGCGATCCCCGTTGGTGAAGATGAATTTACGGCCGGGAAGCTGGCGAATGGCGGTGCCGAGGACGGGATCTGGAACCAGCCAGGAATAATCGATGTCGTGGACCTTCTCGAGAAAATCATCGGGGTCGATGCCGTGGCGCATCATCAATCCGTTCAGTGTCGTGCCGTATTCGCGGTAGAGCTCCTTTTGCAGCTTGCGTGCTTCCTCGCGCGGCAGCGTCAGCAATTCTCCGACATAGGCGGTCATTTTCACATCGATCTGCGAGAACAGATTCGAATGATGCGGATAAAGCGTGTTGTCGAGATCGAACACCCAGTCGGTGACATGGGCAAAGCGGGCGGGGTCGGGAAGTGTGGTCATACCGTCCTTATGGCACGAAACGGTCTTTCTAACAGGAGGTTTATCCACAACCTATGCGCGCCCTGGGTGGTGAAAATGGCGCCATAATTAAAATCTTAAGCATCACCGAAAGGGGACATTCAGCGCTTGCTGGGACCAAGACGGACCAGTGGGAGCAAGCGATGAATCGCATATTTCTAAAATCTGCCGCCATCGCTTTCGCCTCTGTCGCGGTCTCGCTTTTGCTGACGCTGATCGTCGTGCCGGCAATGGGTTTTCCGATCAATCGCACCATCTGGCTGACATCCACCGTCTGCCCGCTGGCCCTTGCCTGGGGCGTCGGCGCCTATACGTTCTGGCAGGGCGAAAGGTTGCAGACCGCGCATCGCGAGCTCGCCCGCGCCCATGCCCAACTAGCCGCCGCGCACAGGCGCTTGGCGGAAAAGGCGAGCCGCGACGACATGACCGGCATGCTCAACCGCGAAAGCTTCTTTGCCGCGCTCGACGGCTCCCGGCGTAAATTCGATCGCGGGGCATTGCTGATCATCGATGCCGATCATTTCAAGACCATCAACGACAGCTACGGCCATCTGATCGGCGACGATGCGTTGCTCCTGATCGCAAACGCGATAGAGCGTGGCGTGCGCAGCGGCGACGTGCTTGGGCGCATCGGCGGCGAGGAATTCTGCGCCCTTCTGATCGGCGCCACCGAACCCGAGGCCAGGCGCGTCGCCGAGCGCATCCGGCGTGAAGTCGAGCGTATCCGTTTCCGGCCCGTCGACGAACGAACGGTTCCGCTGACAGTCAGTATTGGCGGCATCACCTGCGGCAGGGACGCCGCAGTGCCGGAGCTGATGCGCGCCACCGACCAGCGGCTTTACGAGGCCAAGCATCGCGGCCGTAATCTGTCGATCATCGACCGCGATATTTCCGAAGCCGCCTGAGCCTTGGCGGTCGCTAACAAGAACTAACCCTTCAGACCTTTGCTGGGTCGAGCGCTGGCTCGCCTTTGCGGCGCGCCACGATCGCCGCAAGATCGGCGGTCTCGAAAGCATCACGCAGCGCGTCGAACGACGGCAGCACGAAATAGGCACGCTGGAACTTGTCGATCTCGTAGCCGGTGCGCATTACGGTTTCCAGGTCGAAGGGGACATGGTGCGCCTCGCCGCCTTCGACCGCGAACTGAAGCTCGGTGAAGGATGACATTAGCCCGGCGCCGAAAGCCTTCAGCGGCTGGCCCGGCTCGCGTATCAGCCCGTATTCGACGGTGTACCAGTAAAGCCTGGTGATCATCTCGTCGCCGCCGAGCGCAATCACGCCATCGGCCTTCTTGCCATACATCTGCATGAAGTCGGCAAAGACCGGCTGCGTCAGGATCGGCACGTGACCGAAGAAATCGTGGAACATGTCGGGCTCGACGATGTAGTCGAGCTCCTTTTGGGTTCGCAGCCAGTTGGTGACCGGGAACCGGCGGTTGGCGAGGTGGTCGAAGAACGGCTGGGCGGGGATGAGCCCCGGCACGGCGACGATCGCCCAGCCGGTGAGCTTGCGCAGCTTCTCGCTGACTTCACCGAAATCCGGGATCTTGTCGAGAAGGCCGAGCGCCGCAACGCCATCGAGATAGGAGTGATGGGCGAGCTTCCTGGTCAGCTTCGTCTGGCGGTCGCACAGCGTGCGCCACACCGCCTGTTCTTCGTCGCTATAATTGTAGCCCTGCGCCACGGTGAAATCGCCACGGCAGACCGAATAATCGCCGCGGAGGCCTCGCGCCGCGCATTCGCGGGCATAATCGGCAACGTTCATGGTCATGGCTGCTCTCCCTGGAAATCATGATCAGCGAATTGTCGGCAATTTTAGCCGGATCGCGCGAGGCAAATCAGCTTTGATGGTGGCTCAAATGCGGGGTTGGAGGTAAAAGACTCCACGATCAAGCTTTGGGAGAGTGAAAATGCCTCAGTTTGACGAATTCGAGATCAAGATGCTCGACATCCTGCAGCGCGACGGGCGCAAGCCGGTATCCGAACTGGCGCAGCAGATCGGCCTGTCGACGACACCTTGCGCGCGGCGCTTCGAAGCTCTTCAGCAGGCGGGCATCATCAAGCGCTTCGCCGCGGTGCTCAGCCGTCGCGCCGTCGGGCTGATGGTCGAGGTGTTCATCCAGGTGCGCCTGACCAGCCACAGCGACGGCTCGCCCGAGAGCTTCATCGCCGCCGTCCAGCGCATGGACGAGGTGTCCTCATGCTGGACCATGACCGGCGACCATGATTTCCTGCTGCATGTCATGGTGCCGTCGGTCGACGAGCTCAATGCCTTCGTCATGCACCGGCTGATGCGGCTCGAAGGCGTGCGCGACGTCCACACCCAGCTTGTGCTGCAGAACATCAAGGGGCCCGGCCATGTCCCGCTTGCACATCTCAGACGATAGGTAGTTCTGCGGGAAAGCTGCACAAAAACTGCTGAAGCTGGCCAATCTCCAGAGCTAGATTGCCGACTACGACATGCGGACCGCCATAGCATAAGGCCCGCCATGAAAATCGTCCTGATCAACCCGCCGCATACCGCTATTGGCAGCCGTGTGCCGGACGACCATCTGCCGCCGCTCGGTTTGCTGGCACTGGGCGGCCCGCTGATCGACGCGGGACATCAAGTGCGGCTTGTGGACGCCGAATTCGGGCCGATGCCGCTTGCCACGCTGGTCCGGGACGCCTTGAGCGACCATCCCGACTGCATTCTGATCGGCCATTCCGGCTCGACCTCTGCACATCCGACAGCCCTGCTGATCGCCGGCATGGTCAAGGACATCGATCCAGCGACAATCCTGATCTACGGCGGCGTGTTTCCGACCTATCACTGGCGCGACATACTGGCCGAAACGGATGTCTTCGACTTCATCGTGCGCGGCGAGGGCGAGGCGACTATCGTTGCGCTGATCGAAACCCTGGAGAAACGCAAGCGGCTGTCGGACGTGGCGGGCATCGCCTTTCCTGACGATTTGCGCCGGCCCTTTGCCACCTGCCCGGCACTGACGATCGCCAACCTCGACGACTACCGCATCGGCTGGGAACTGATCGACTTCAATCGCTACAGCTATTGGGGCGGCAAGCGCGCAGTGGTCATGCAGTTCTCGCGAGGCTGTCCGCATCTGTGCAACTATTGCGGCCAGCGCGGCTTCTGGACGCGCTGGCGTCACCGCGACCCCGTGAAGTTCGCGCGGGAGATTGCCTGGCTGCACCGCGAGCACGGCGTCGAGCTGATCAACCTTGCCGACGAGAACCCGACCTCGTCCAAAAAAGCCTGGCGCTCCTTTCTCGATGCGATGATCGCCGAGAACGTGCCGGTGCTGATCGTCGGCTCCACCCGCGCCGACGACATCGTCCGCGACGCCGGCAGCCTGCATCTCTATCGCAAGGCCGGCGTCATTCGCTGGCTGCTGGGCATGGAAAACACCGACGAACAGACGCTCCAGTTGATCCGCAAGGGCGGCAGCACCTCATCCGACCGCGAGGCGATCCGGCTGTTGCGCCGCAACGGCATCCTGTCGATGGCGACCTGGGTGGCCGGTTTCGAGGACGAAAGCTTTCGCGACCTCTGGCGCGGCTTCCGCCAGCTGATCGCTTATGATCCCGACCAGATCCAGGCGCTCTATGTGACGCCGCATCGCTGGACGCCGTTCTTCAGGATTGCCAGGAACCGCAAGGTGATCCAGCTGGACCCACGCCTGTGGGACTACAAGCACCAGGTGCTGCAGATGACCCGCCTCAAGCCGTGGATGCTGTTCTTCGCCGTCAAGCTGATCGAACTGGCCGTGCAATCGCGGCCCAAGGCGCTGGCGCGTATCCTGTTCCACAAGGATCCGGAGCAACGGCATTCGATGCGCTGGTACACCAAAATGGGCCGCCGCGTCTGGTTCCGCGAAGTCTGGGGCTTTCTGGTCCGCGACCGCCGCCTGAAAAATGGCCCGACGCTCGCCGAATTCTGGGGCGCGCCGCAAGACGGGGAAGAGGAATCGATGGTGGTCGAACGCCTGTCGCGTCAGTCCGTGACCGCTATTTCGCCAAACGCTTGAACCCCTCAGACACCCGGCCTTACGGCACGATCAGCGTGCCAGCGCCGTGTTCGGTGAACAGCTCGAGCAGCACCGCATGCGGCGTCTTGCCGTTGAGGATGACGACGCCTGCGACGCCGCGCTCGATTGCCTCGATGCAGGTCTCGACTTTGGGGATCATGCCGCCCGAGACCGTGCCGTCCTTGATCAGGGCCTTGGCCTCGGCCACGGTCAGCTCGTCGATCAGCTTCTTGTCCTTGTCGAGCACGCCGGGCACGTCGGTGAGGAACAGCAGGCGCGTCGCCTGGCAGGCGCCGGCGATGGCGCCGGCAAAAGTGTCGGCGTTGATGTTGTAGGTATGGCCGTCGCGGCCGGGCGCCACCGGCGCCAGCACCGGGATCATTTCGGATCGTGCCAGGAGGTCGAGCAATGTGCGGTCGACCTCGACAGGTTCACCGACGAAGCCCAGGTCGAGCACCCGCTCGATGTTGGAATCCGGATCGATCATGGTCTTGCGCGCCTTTTCGGCAAACACCATGTTGCCGTCCTTGCCACACAGGCCGATCGCCCACTCGCCCTCGGCATTGATCAGCGCGACGATCTCCTTGTTGATCGAACCGGCCAGCACCATCTCGACTATCTCGACGGTCTTCTGGTCGGTGACGCGCAAGCCGCCCTCGAATTTGGATTCGATGCCCATCTTGCTGAGCATGGCGCCGATCTGCGGCCCACCGCCATGCACAACGATCGGGTTGACGCCGGATTGCTTGAGCAGTGCGATGTCGCGGGCGAAAGCCTTGCCGAGCGCGATGTCGCCCATCGCGTGGCCGCCATATTTCACCACGACCGTCTTGTTCTCGTAGCGCTGCATGTAGGGCAGCGCCCTTGAAAGCAGCGCGGCCTGCATTTCGGCGGTGGCGGCGACATCCGTCATCGGCGTGGTTCCCAGCTTGGCATGAACGGCGGCGTCTTAGCGGGAATTGGACGAGGGGGCAAACGGCTTTGCTGTCACGATCGATCAAATCGGTACTACTATTTGTTTGACCATGATCTTGTCCGAAAACCGGTTCCCACCTTTCGGGATCATGGTCTATGCCGGCACCTGTAGCGGCGCGCGCCGTCCCAGCCAGCCCGAGATCTTTTCCATCTGCGCGGCGAACGACAAAAGCGTTTCCTCATCGCCGGGGCGGCCGGCGGCCTGGACCCCGAGCGGCAGGCCGGCATCGGTGACGTAGACCGGAAGCGTGATCGACGGTTGCCCGCTGACGTTCTGGATCGCCGGCCAGTGGGTGAACCACAGGCTCTTGTCCATCAGCTGGCCGAACAGCGGCTTGAACTTCAGCAGGCCGGCGAGGCGCAGTCTGTCCAGGACATTCTCGATGAATTCGTCGGCGCCTTTCGGGTCCATGGTGCCGCAGGCGAGCGGCGGGTGCGCGATGACAGGCATCAGCACTGCATCATAGTGCGCGGTTTCGGTGATAAGCCGGCGCGAGGCGGCGTGCAGCCGCTGCAGGCCGGCATAGATTTCGCCGGCCGAGAGGATTTCACCGAACCGGCTCATCACGCGCGTGGCGCGTTCGATATCGCCTGAGATGGAGCGGCCGACGCGCAGGGCCTCGCCACGCATCGTGCCGGCCACCGCCGCGGCGACGGTTCTGGCGAAATCGGCGATGAAATCGCGATCGATATAGGGCAGGTCGATCTCCTCGACGCTGTGCCCGCCTTCGCGCGCCAGCGCAATCGCCGCATCCAGAGCTTTCAACGTCTCTTCCGATATCGGCAGGCCGAGCGGCGATTTTCGATAGAAGGCGAGCTTGAGCTTGCCCGGATCGCGCCCGGCCGCCGCGGCGAAACTGCCGTTCGGCGACGGTGCCGCGTAGGGCGACAGCGGGTCGGGCCCGTGGGTCAGGTCGAGCAGCAGGGCCGTATCGCGCACCGAGCGGGCCAACGCATGGTCGACGACGAAGCCGTACCAGCTTTCGGTGACGAGCGGCGTCAAGGGCACACGGCCGCGCGAGGTTTTCAGCCCGACCAGCCCGGTGCAGGCTGCAGGCACCCTGATCGAGCCGCCGCCATCCGAGGCATGCGCCACCGGCACGATGCCGGCCGCGACCAGCGCAGCCGCACCGCCCGAGGAACCGCCGGTCGTGTGCGCGGTGTCCCATGGGTTGCGGGTGACGCCGTAAGCCACCGACTCGGTCACCAGCCTCAACCCGTGTTCGGGTGCGGTGCTGGTGGCGATCGGGATCAGGCCGGCGGCCAGATAGCGATCCGTCATGACCGAGTTGAAATCGGGGGTGTAAGCCGGAATGCGGCTGCCGCCATGCGTCGGCACGCCCTTCATGGCGATGCCGAGGTCCTTCAAGGCAAAGGGCACTCCGGCAAGCGGCAGCTTGTGGTCGACGGTTCTCGCTCGCGCCCGCGCCGCCTCAAAAAGCGGTTCGGCGATGGCGTTGATCTCCGGCCGGGTGGCCTCGGCCCGGGCGATCGCCGCATCGACGAGATCTTGCGGTGTGATCTCTCCCTTGTGCACGAGTGCGGCCTGGCCGGTCGCGTCATGCTCCCACAGGACCCGCTCGATCGACATGGTCGCCCTCCCGCTCATGGCAAGCTAGCGGGCGGCGATTTCATTGGCAATCGAGGCTGGCGCTGCCGGTGCGCAAGACCATTTCAGTCGTTGCAAATACATTGCAATCACCTAATTTGGCGGCCGATGACGCCGCAGGACATCAGCAACCTGATTGTCCGGACTTCGATGAAGGACCGGGCTGCGTTCGATCTGCTGTACCGGCAGACCAGCGCGAAACTTTTCGGCGTCTGCCTTCGTGTATTGAAGGATCGGGGAGATGCAGAAGAGGCGCTTCAAGAGGTCTTCGTCAAGATATGGACGAAGGCGGACCGTTTCGCAGTTTCGGATCTGAGCCCGATCTCCTGGCTGGTGGCCATTGCGCGCAATCATGCGATCGATCGGATCAGGGCGCGGCGAGAGCCTGCCGCCTATATCGATGCCGCGCTCGACGTGGCCGATCCGGCGCCGGGGCCGGAGGCCATGGCCGTGGCGGGCGGTGAGTCCGGACGCATCTACCATTGTCTCGAGGAATTGGAGAAGGACCGGGCGGCGGCCGTCCGGGGCGCCTATCTGGATGGCAAAAGCTATGCCGAACTGGCGGAGCGCTATGGCGTACCGCTGAACACGATGCGGACCTGGCTGCGTCGCAGCTTGTTGAAACTGAGAGAATGCCTGGAAAGATGACGCTGGCTGACGACAATGGACCGGAACGTGGGGGCGACGACCTGTTCGCCGCCGAATACGTTCTTGGCGTTCTGGCCGCCGATGAACGCGAGATCGCGTCGCGCCGCATCGATGCGGACGCCGCCTTCGCACGCCTTGTCGATGCCTGGGAGGCGCATCTTTCGCCGATGGCCGCCGCCTATCCGGAGACAGAGCCTCCGATCAGGGTCAAGGAAGCATTGGACCGCCGGCTGTTCGCTGCAGAGCCGCGCGCCGGCCTCTGGTCGAGCCTTGGCTTCTGGCGCGGTCTTGCCGCCGCCGCCATTGCGGCGCTGGCGATCTACCTCGCCGTGCCTTACTTCCGCCCGCCCACCGAACCGCCGCAGGCGCGGCTTGTCGCCTCGCTGGCGGCCGAAGGCAGCGACGTCAAATATCTCGTCGTCTACGATGCCGCCCGTCACGAGGTCGGTCTTTCCCACGTTTCCGGCGAGCGGGCCGCCGGCAAGGACTTCGAGCTGTGGATGATCGAAGGCAAGAAGGCGCCGGTGTCGATGGGCGTCATCCCGGCCGGTGCGACCGCGCATTTGGCCATCCCGCCCGCCGTCCAGGAGAAATTGGCGCAAGGCGCCGTGCTTGCGGTCAGCATCGAGCCTGCCGGCGGTTCACCGACCGGCCAGCCGACTGGACCGGTGGTCGCAGCGGGCGATCTGAAGAGCATCTGACTGCTTCTCATCTGTGGAAGCAGATCTGAAATCTATCTCCCGCGATTTAAACGCCTGAAAAGCGTGTTGGCGGCTGTCGATCGACGCCGGACAAATTGCAGCGAAACAATATTTTTTTGCGCAGAGGACGAAACTCCGGCATTTGCTATCGCGTATCTCCTTGCGTTCCAGAATGAGGGAACGATAACCCGAGGAGATTGAAATCATGCGTAAATTCGCCACACTTTTGCTTGCCGGCACGGTCACCATTTCTGCGCTCGCCACCATTGCTTATGCCCAAAATCCGATGGTCGGCGGCGCCGCCATGTATGCCCAGAAAAACATCGTCGAAAATGCGGTCAACTCGAAGGACCACACCACACTCGTCGCTGCCGTCAAGGCAGGCGGCCTGGTCGATACGCTGCAAAGCGCCGGCCCCTTCACCGTGTTCGCGCCGACCAACGAGGCCTTTGCGGCACTTCCAGCCGGCACGGTGGAGACGCTGCTCAAGCCTGAAAACAAGGACAAGCTCGTCAAGATCCTGACCTGCCATGTCATCGGCGCCAAAGCGATGGCCGCCGACGTCGCCAAGATGGTCAAGGATGACGGCGGCACCCACAAGGTCAAGACGGTCGGTGGTTGCGAACTGTCGCTCAAGGCCGACGCCGGCAAGGTCACCGTGACCGACGAAAATGGCAACGTCGCCAATGTGACGATCGCCGATGTCGAGCAGTCCAACGGCGTCATCCACGTCGTCGACAAGGTTCTCCTGCCGAAGATGTAACAAACGCACGCTGCCGGCGAAGATATCGCTGAGGGCCTCCCTGCGCACGCTCCGCGCCGTTCACGCAAGATGTGGACAGGCGCGGAGTCCCGCTTTGAGGACAGCGATCGTCACCGGCTTTTGATTTCCGTGTGGCGGTCGAATTTGGCACAAGCAGCAACAGGAGGAAATGGCCATGAACCGTCGCGAGCTTCTTTTGAGTGGGGCGGCAGCCATTGGCGTTGTCGCAGGCGCCACCGCGCTGCGCATGGGCGAAGCCCAGGATGCACGCGCGGCCGAGACTTTCGAGGTTACCAAGACCGAGGCCGAGTGGCGCGCCATCCTGTCCGACGCGGCCTTCAATGTGCTGCGCAAGGAGGGCACCGAATATCCGGGCACCAGTCCGCTGCTCAACGAGCACCGCAAAGGCATCTTCGCTTGCGCCGGCTGCGGCCTGCCGGTCTATTCGTCAGAGACCAAGTTCGATTCCGGCACAGGCTGGCCGAGCTTCTGGCAGGAAATCCCGAATTCCATCGGCAAGACCGTGGACAGGTCGTTGGGCATGACCCGCACCGAGGTCCATTGTCGCCGCTGCGGTGGCCATCTTGGCCACGTCTTCGACGACGGTCCGCCGCCGACCGGGTTGCGACACTGCATCAATGGCGTCGCCTTGACCTTCAAGCCGGCGACGGCGTGAGGACGGCCGCGCCCCTTACTTTGTCGGAGCGCGCTAGAGCATCGGACCCTAAAGTGCGAAGCGGTTTTGGGAAAATCCGATGCTCAAACAAAAAGTTGGAGCGGTGGAGTGTCCGCCGCTCCAAGACTTCGTGATGGTTGATTTTGCGCATGACCCCGAAAATCGCTTTTCGGGGTCATGCGCGAGGGCGCCAGGCGGGGGATCCAGCGCGCCTCAATGGCCTCCGCCACCGCCGCCCTGAGCGGCTGGCTTGCGGATCACCAGGGTGAAGAGCCCAAGCGTCGCGAACAAAACCGTCAGCATGAAGAATACGTCCATGAACGACAGCAGCGATGCCTGCTGCTGGACCATGCCTGACAGTTTGGAGATGGCCGCCTTGGAGGCGTCGAGCCCGGCGGTCTGCTCGAAGTTGACCGTCATGTTCTGCAGCTTCTGCTGCGCAGCGGCACTTCCCCATTGCACGTGCTCGGAGAGCCTGGCGTAGTGGAAGGCATTGCGGTCGATCAGCACGGTGTTGATGACGGCCAGGCCGACGGCGCCGCCGAGATTGCGGGTCAGGTTGAACAGGCCAGACGCATTCTTCAGCCGCTCCGGCGGCAAGGTTCCGAGCGCAATGTTGTTGATCGGCACCATGCACAGCATCATCGAGCAGCCGCGCAGGATCTGCGGGATCAGCAGTTCATAGAAATCCCAGTCGGCGGTGAGATGCGTCATCCACCAGGTCCCCGTGGCAAAGCCGAAGAAGCCGATCATCATCATGATGCGCGGGTCCATCTTGTTCGACAGGATGCCGGAGATCGGCGCGGTGAAGAACATGGCCAGGCCACTGACGAACAGCGCCTCGCCGATCATCATCGAATCGTAGCCGCGGATGCGCCCCAGGAACACCGGATAAAGATAGGTCAGACCGTAGAGGCCGATGCCGACGACGAAGGAGAACAGCGAGCCGAAGGCAAAATTGATATTGCTGAAGGCCCTCAGATCGACAATCGGCTCCTCGGCGGTGAACACGCGCCAGAAGAAAAGCACCGCGCCGAAGGTCATGATGACGGCGCAGACGAGCACCGCCTGATCCTGCAGCCAGTCGTTGTTGGGACCTTCCTCCAGCACATATTCCATGCAGCCCAGGAAGGCGGCCATGCCGGCAAGCCCCCACCAGTCGAACTTGCTGAACAGCTTGAGATTGGGTTTGTCGAAGTCGATCAGCGACCAGGCGGCCGTCGTCACCAGAATGCCGGGCACGACGTTGACCAGGAACAGCCAGTGCCAGGACATGGCATGGCTGATATAGCCGCCGACGGTCGGGCCGATAGTCGGCGCCAAGGTCGCCACCAGGCCGATCATCGGCGAGACGACGGCACGGCGCGACGGTGGGAAGATGGTGAAGGCGGCTGCAAAGACGCTCGGGATCATGCCGCCACCGATGAAGCCCTGCACGGCGCGGTAGACGATCATCTGGTCGATATTGGTTGCGGTCGCGGCCAGCGCGCTGGCCGCGGTGAACCCTGCCGCCGAGATCGTGAACAGCACGCGCCTCGACAGCATCCGGCTGAGGAAACCCGACAGCGGGATCATCACGACCTCGGCAATCAGATAGGCCGTCTGCACCCACGGAATCTCGTCCGAACTGGCACTCAGGCCCGCCTGGATCTCGGCCAGCGAGGCCGAGACGATCTGGATGTCCAGGATGGCCATGAACATGCCGAACACCATCGCCAGGAAGGCGATGACGCGGCGTGTCGAGATGTGGTCGACCGGCACCGGCATGGCTGGCGCCGGTGTCGATCCTGCAGTCAGAGTTGCGGTCGCCATGAGCTTTGCTCCCGGATCCGCTTTACTTCGATGCCGAAGGCGCCGTGCGGCTGTCGACGGCGACGACGACGCTCAGGCCGGCGCGCAGCTTGCCCGTCTTCAGCACATCCGCCGGCACGTCGATGCGAACCGGAACGCGCTGCACCACCTTGGTGAAATTGCCTGTGGCGTTCTCCGGCGGCAGCAGCGAGAACACTGCTCCCGAAGCCGGCGCCAGCGACGACACGGTACCCTCGATGTCCTGGCCGTCGATCGCGTCGACCGACACCCTGACCTTTTCACCAGGCACCAGCCGGGCAAGCTGGGTCTCCTTGAAGTTGGCGACGATGTAGAGCTTGTCCATTGGCACGATGACGGCGAGCTTCTGTCCGGGGCTGATCAGGTCACCCTGCTCGACCGAGCGGTTGCCGACCACGCCGTCATAGGGTGCGCGCAGCACGGTGAAGGACAGATCCCGCACCGCCTTGTCGTGGGCAAGCTGCAGCGAGGCCAGCGTGCTGGCCGATTCCGCGCGCTGCGCCTGGAGCACGCCGATATTGGCCTGAGCCGCCGCGATCTGCGCGTCGGCGCCGGCTAGCGCGGCATTGGCTTGCTCGACCGCCGTCTGGGCATCGTCCAACTGGGCCTGCGTACCGACGCGGGTCTTGAGCAACTGGGCGGCACGAACCTGAGCCCGCTTGGCATTGTCGGCCGCGGCCTGGTCGGCGGTCTTCTGCGCCTGCGCCTGCTTGAGCGAAGCGCGCGCCGCCTCGGTCTGGGCATCGATGCGGTCGAGCGTCTTGCTCAACGTGGCGATCTGCGCCTCGGCCTGGGCAACGGCTATCTTGTAGTCACCGTCATCGACGATCAGCAGCGGGTCGCCGGCCTTCACCTGCTGGTTCTCGGTCACTTTGACCTGATCGACATAGCCCGAGATTTTTGGCGAGATGAACGCCGTGTCGGCCTGGACATAGGCGTCGTCGGTCGTGATCATGAAGCGCCCGTCTGTCCAGTAATCATAGCCATACCAGGCGCCGGCGCCCAGCAGGGCCAGGCCGATGATGGGCAGCAACATCGAGCGCATCGAGCGCTTCTTTTTGGCGGGAGCCAGCGGGGTGACGTCGGCGGGCTTGAGAGGGGCTTCCGGCGCTTCGATCGCAGGCTGGACCTTGGCATTGGGGAAAGGGCGGACTTCGGCACTGGTGGGCGCATTCGAGGACATGATATCTCTCTAAATTAACTGGCGCTGAACTTCATCAGACTGAACCGTTCGGTTCGAACTCGACGTTGACTTAGCGCTTAAAGAGGACCATATCAAGAGCAATCGAACCGGATGGTTCGAATTATTTTACGAGGTGTGACATTATGGCCGAAGCCCCCAAGGCCGCTCCTTTGCCTGATTCAGGCCCATTGCCCAGCGCTGGCAAGGACCAGTGCGATTTGCTGGACAGTCTGCCGCGCGGCCGCCCGGCCGCGGGGCAAGACCCGGTCAAGCGCAGCCAGATCATCGACGGTGCGCGCCGTGTCTTCATCGACAAGGGCTTCGAAGCCGCGTCGATGAACGACATCACCCGTGAGGCCGGCGTGTCCAAGGGCACCATCTATGTCTACTTCGCCAACAAGGAAGAGCTGTTCGAAGCGCTGATCGAGGAAGAGCGCGGCACGATCTTCAAGAACATGTATGAGGTGCTCGACCAGATCGGCGACCTTCGCCAGACGCTGGTGAAGTTCGGCATTGTGCTGTCCATGAAGATCACTTCGGCGAGGGTCATCCTGGCGCAGCGGACGGTGATCGGCGCGTCGGAACGTATTCCGGAGCTTGGCGCGCGATTTTACGAACGCGGGCCGAAGCGCGGCCATGACAGGGTTGTCGTTTTCCTCAACATGGCTATCGAACGCGGCCTGCTGAAGATCGACGACGTCGAGCTTGCCGCCTATCAGTTCACCGAACTGTGCCTGGCCGGTCTTTTCCGCCAGTGCATATTCGCCTATCGCACCAAGGCACCAAGTGCGGCCGAGATCGAACATATCGTCAGGTCGGGCGTCGATGTGTTCCTGAAGGCCTACGGCACCGAACAGCTTGCAGAGCAGGAACGGGCCTCCAGCCTCGCCTGACCAACCGTCGGAGTCCGTTGCCTATCCGCCATTGGCGGCGAGCACGATCGCCGCACGCAATTCCTCGAGGCCCTCGCTCTTTTCCGACGACGTGGCAAGCACGAGGGGAAAGGCCGCCGGGCGTTTCTTGATCTTCTGGAGCGTTTCCTCGATCAGCCGCGGTACCCCCGCAGCTTTGATCTTGTCGGTCTTGGTCAGCACGATCTGATACGACACCGCCGCCTTGTCGAGCAGCGACAGAACCTCGTCGTCCTTGGCCTTGATGCCATGGCGGGCATCGATCAGCACGTAGACGCGCTTCAGCGTCACCCGGCCCTTGAGATAGTCGAACACGAGCTTCGTCCACTCGTCGACCTTTTCCTTGGGCGCCGTGGCGTAGCCATAGCCCGGCATGTCGACCAGCGCCATTGGCGGCAGGTCGGCGCCTTCTCCCGAAAATCCGCCCGGCACGAAATAGTTGAGCTCTTGCGTCCGGCCCGGCGTGTTGGAGGTGCGCGCCAGCCCCTTCTGGTTGACCAGCGCGTTGATCAGCGACGATTTGCCGACATTGGAGCGGCCGGCAAAGGCGATCTCGGGCGGTCCCTCCGGCGGCAGGAATTTCATCGCCGGCACGCCGCGGATGAAGATCCAGGCTCGCGTGAACAATTCGATGCCGATCGTGGTCTTGCTCAACGCGTTCAAACCGCTGCCTCCAGGAGAAAAATATTGCTGCCACGAATGGCATCGAGATTGCGGCTGATCTTTTCCACCGGCCAGTGCCACCACGCCAGCGCCAGCAGCCGCCGGATGGTCCTGTCGTCGAAGCGCATCTTCACCACCTTCGCCGGGTTGCCGGCGACGATCGCATAGGCCGGCACATCGTGCGTCACCACCGACTTTGCCGCGACAATGGCGCCGTCGCCGATCTTCACGCCCGGCAGCATCACCGCTTCCATGCCGATCCAGACGTCGTTGCCGACGATTGTGTCGCCACGCACCTCCTTCGACCATGTCGCCGGGTCGAAACCCTCTTCCCAGCCGTGGCCAAAGATGTTGAACGGATAGGTCGAAAAGCCGGACATGGCATGATTGGCGCCGTTCATGATGAAGCGCGCGCCTTCGGCAATGGCGCAGAACTTGCCGATGATCAGCCTGTCGCCGATGAACGGATAATGATGCAGCACGCATTTTTCGGCGAATTTGTCGGGTCCGTCAGGGTCATCATAATAGGTGAAGTCGCCGATCTCGATATTCGGCGCCGTCACCAGCGGTTTCAGAAAGCCGACGCGCGTGTGCAACGGGATCGGATGCTTGATCGATGGATTGGGTCCGGTCATATCGAGCTCCGTCGGGCAACTGCCAGCCAGGTCAAAATAGCGCGATCCGTCCGGCAGTACCAATCGCTTAATCCAGGCCGGCTGCTTGTGCAAAAAGCCCCGGACGAACCGGGGCTTTCTGGTTTCGCATCATCGGAGCGCCGGCTATTCCGCCGGCGACGGTTTCTTGCGGAACAGCGCGACCAGATTGTCCCACAATTCGATCTTGGCGCCTTGCCGTTTCATGATCACGCCCTGCTGCAGGATCGACAGCGTGTTGTTCCAGGCCCAGTAGATGACCAGCCCGGCCGGAAAACCCGCCATCATGAAGGTGAAGATCACGGGCATCCAGGTGAAGATCGCAGCCTGCGTCGGGTCCGGCGGCGTCGGGTTCATGCGCATCTGCAGGAACATCGTCACGCCCATGATCAGCGGCCAGATGCCGATCATCAGCATGTGCGGCAAGGTTACGGGGATCAGCCCGAACAGGTTGAAGATTGATGTCGGGTCCGGCGCCGCCAGATCCTGGATCCAGCCGAAGAACGGCGCGTGCCGCATCTCGATGGTGATATAGAGCACCTTGTAGAGCGAGAAGAACACCGGGATCTGCAACGCCACAGGCCAGCAGCCGGCGAGCGGATTGATCTTCTCGGTCTTGTAGAGCTCCATCATCGCCTGCTGCTGCTTCATCTTGTCGTCCGCGTATTTCTCGCGGATCTCGAGCATCTTTGGCTGCACCTTCTTCATGTTCGCCATCGACGCATAAGACTTGTTGGCGAGCGGGAAGAACAGCGCTTTGACGATGACGGTGGTGGCGAGGATCGCCAGGCCGAAATTGCCGAAGAATTTGTAAAGCGTGTCGATCAGCCAGAACATCGGCTTGGTGATGAAATAGAACCAGCCCCAGTCGATCAGCAGGTCGAACTGGCGAATATGACGGTCCTTTTCATAGGCGTTGATCGTCGACACTTCCTTGGCGCCGGCGAATATCTCCGACTCTACCGTCGTTGACTGCCCGGGAGCGATCGTGACCGGATCGGACAGGAAATCGGACTGGTAGCTATGCGGGTGGGGCCCGCTTTTGAACTCGAAATAAGAGAATTTGGGCTGAAATTCGCGGCCGCCCGGCGGCACCAGGGTCACCGCCCAGTATTTATCGGTGATGCCGAGCCAGCCGTCGGTCGACTTGCCTGGCTTGAATTCTCTTTCCGATTCGACCTTGGAGTATTTGTACTCTTGCAGGCCTTCGCTGCCGGTAACGCCGATCAGGCCCTCGTGCAGCACATAGGTGCTGGCGATAGCCGGCTTGTCGAAACGGGTGACGCGGCCATAGTTCGACAACGTCGCAGGTGCCGAGCCGCCGTTCTGGACAGTGTCGGACACGGTGAACATATATTGGCTGTCGACCGAGAAGGTGCGCTTGAAGGTCAGGCCCTTGTCATTGGTGAAGGTCAGCGTCACCGGCGTCGCCGGTGTCAGCGTCGCATTGCCGTCGGTCTGCCAAACGGTGTCTGGGCCGGGCAGCCTGCCGACATCCGGTGTGCCGGAAAAGCCGATCTCGGCGAAATAGCCATTAGGTAGGGACGCCGGATTGAGCAACGCGATCTCGGGCGAGGTCTTGTCGACCGTCTCTGTGTAGTGCTTGAGCTTGAGATCATCGAGGCGCGCGCCGGTGAGGTTGATCGAGCCTTCGAGGCTCGGCGTGTCGATCTTCACGCGCTTGGTCGAGGCAATCGCCTGCTCGCGGCCGGCCGGCGTTACCGCGTCGCCGCCAGGTGCGTTCGGAATGGCGCCCGGCTGCACCGGTGTTTCGCTGGCTCCCGGGCTGGTGCCTTGGGCGGCCTTCTTCTGCTCCGCCACACGCTGTTCTTCGATGCGGGCGGCCTCGCGCTGCATCTCGCTGCGCGGCATCACATAGAAATATTGCCAAAGCGCCAGGATCAGCACCGACAGTGCGATGGTGATGAAGAAGTTGCGGTTGTTTTCCATCGAAGCCCTTGGCCTATCGTGTTCCACGCAATCTGCGGGAGAGTTCGGCCTTCAGCTGGCCGAACGGAGTGGTAAGCACGTCTTCGCGCCCGACGATGACATAATCATTGCCCGGCACCATGTCATCCGCGGCATACGTGCGCACGGCCTCTCTCAGCCGCCGCCGGATGCGGTTGCGGACGACGGCGTTGCCGACCTTCCTGGTGACGGTATAGCCGACGCGCGGCGCCTCGCTGTCGTCGCGGCCCAGGACCTCGACGAGGAAAAGCCGCCCGCGGCGCTTTTCACCACGGCGGACAGCCAGGAATTCCGCGCGCTTCAGAAGCCGCTTGGGATGGGGACCCGTTGGCTTGCCGGTTGCGGGCAACGATCTTGTCTCTCGCTTGATGCTCAGGCGCTGAGACGCTTGCGGCCGCGGTTGCGGCGGGCTGCGACGACGCCGCGGCCACCTTTGGTGGCCATGCGGGCACGGAAACCGTGCCTGCGTTTGCGGACGAGTTTGGACGGCTGGTAAGTACGCTTCATTTGTTTAAATACCGCGGGGTGCGGCCCTTCTTGATTCTGTCACTTTGTAACAGGAGCTTTGCCGGGCCGGTTTTGGCGCGATCGAAACCGCGCCGGGACGAATGGCCCGAGCGTGAGCGGGCTTATAGAAAGAAGGGTTTTGGAAGTCAATCCAGCGCGTCGGGCCGGCATTGTCGGACCGGCAGGGAAGTCTTGTGGCCCTTTGTCCGGCTTCGACCAAGGATGAATTTGGCAAAAAAGCCGCAATCGCCTAATCTCACCCGATCAAGCGATCGTGAAGACGAGCAGTCCTTAAGACAAGCAGCCGTGATACAGGCAGCCGTGACGACGAGCATGAGTGAAGTCCCAGCAACCGACGAAAGCATCGCCCAGGCGAAAGCGGCCACCCGCAGGGTGCCGCTGGCGCGCGGCCTGTCGACCAAGCTGCTGCTGCTCACAATCGTCTTCGTGCTCTTGGCCGAAGTCCTCATCTTCGTGCCCTGGATTGCCAGCTACAGGCTGAGCTGGCTGAAAGAGAGGCTGAGCACGGCCGCCGCGGTTTCAATCGTCCTGGTGCAGGGCGAACCTGCCTCGCTGTCGCGTGCCGCCCAGAACGACGTGCTGATGGCGATCGGTGCCAAGGCGATCGCCGTGCGCGACGGCGGCGTCTCGCGGCTTCTGGTCGTGGCCGAAATGCCGCCGCAGGTCGACGAGCATATCGATATCGCCAATGTCGGCATGATCAAGGGCATGACCGGAGCGCTGGACACGCTGTTTTTCGGCGGCAAGCGGATGCTGCGCGTTTTCGGGCCGGTCGGCGACAGCGACAAGGAATTCGAGCTGATCATGCCCGACCACCGCCTGCGCAATGCCATGCTGATCTATTCGCGCAACGTCGCCTTCGTCTCGCTGCTGATCTCGCTGTTCACCGCCATGCTGGTTTACGCCGCGATAGACCTGATCATGATAGGCCCGATCAGGACGATGACACGCTCGATGCTGTCCTTTTCCGAGGCGCCCGACGATCCCGGCCGCATCATTCACCCCGCCGCCCGGGCCGACGAGATCGGCGTCGCCGAACGCGAGCTGTCGCAGATGCAGGAGCGGCTGCAAAAGATGCTGACCGAGCAGAAGCACCTGGCCGATCTCGGCCTGGCCGTGTCGAAGATCAACCACGACATGCGCAACATCCTCGCCTCGGCGCAGCTGATGTCGGACCGCCTGCGCCAGGTCAAGGACCCGACCGTGCAGGCGTTCGCGCCAAAATTGCTGCGCGCGCTCGACCGCGCCGTGTCCTATTCGGAGGGCGTGCTTGCCTACGGCCGCACCCAGGAGCCGCCGCCGTCGCGCCGCAGGCTGCGGCTGCGCCAACTGGTCGAAGACGTCCAGGGCCTGCTCGACATCGAATGCGGCATCGAATTCGTCAATGCCGTCGATCCGGTGCTCGAGGTCGATGCCGATTCCGACCAACTGTTCCGCGTGCTCACCAATCTTAGCCGCAACGCCGTGCAGGCGATGGCGGCCGACACCGAGAGCGCCGTGGTGCGCCGCCTGACCATATCGGCCGAGCGCATCGGCAGCGTCAGCCGCATCGTCGTCACCGACACCGGCCCCGGCCTGCCGCCGAAGGCGCGAGAAAACCTGTTTGCGGCATTTCGCGGCTCGGCCCGCAGCGGCGGCACCGGCCTTGGCCTGGCGATCGCCCATGAATTGATCCGCGCCCATGGCGGCACGGTGGAGCTGGTCGAAAGCATCGGCGGCCGCACCACATTCGCGGTCACCATTCCCGACCAGCCGGTCCGGCTCGACCAGGCCCGCAACGGTCTGCGCCGCCCGGCGTAACGAACCGTTTCGTTACGGGCTGTTTCAATTCGCAAAGGGTTGGTCCGAGGCTACGAGCCATCGGCTCGGCCGCCGTGCAACGGCGTGTTTCGTTACGGACCGTTTCGATTGGCAAATGACCGATCCGAGACGACGACCTATCGGCTCGGCCGCCGCGTGACGCGGTCTTGCCTTCGCCGGCCGGCGCATGACGGCAAAACGTGACGGCAAAACTTTTGGCCAGGATCGGCTTGCTTTTCGCAAATTCAGTCGCTAGGGAACACGTCACATCGCGGCCGGTCGCCAGGATCGGATCGCGGGGCCATGCAAAGCATGGCCTGTTGCGCGCCCGTAGCTCAGCTGGATAGAGCACCAGACTACGAATCTGGGGGTCAGGAGTTCGAATCTCTTCGGGCGCGCCATTTGTAATGCACATCCCAATACACCGGGCATCGATGGGCCGCTTAGCCGCTCATCACTGCCACCATGGTGGCGCTTTAGCGGTTACCGGCAAATCTGCGGGACTCCCGGCGCTGAGAAACGACTTCTCCATGAGGGATGAGCCACGGCTGGTCGGCTGATGTTTAGGACCGCCTTGCATGCAGGCGACTGCATACGCTGCCGCCGCCCGCCACGGCGGCGGCGAACCCGATCACACGTGCGTTGCCGCTATCGAGCATTCGTACTAAACTCTGCCCTTCTTGAAATCGTGCCGGGTCCTCAGGCTTGCCTTGGGAGACGCTAATGCGCGGGTTCTTGCCTTTCATTCTGTTGGTGCTTCTACTCGTTCCGATTGTATCGCATGCCGCCGCCATCCACGACGCCGCCATGAAGGGCGATGTCGCGGGGATCACGGCAGCGCTCGACGCTGGTGCTGGCGTCGATGAGAGCGACGGAGGTGCGACACCGCTCTATCTTGCGGTTAGGGGCGGGCATTTTGCGGCGGCAAAACTGCTCATGGAACGCGGTGCCGACGTCAACGCCGCCCCGACGCCGCTTTTGGGGCCTGCGCTCATGCCGGCTTTGGCAAAACGCAGGATCGACCTGATCAATCTGTTGCTGGACGGTGGCGCAAATCCAAATTCGCGCCGCAACCGCGAAAACGCACTCCACATCGCGGTCATATCCGGTTGCCTCGATTGCGTGAAGGCACTGGTCGAGGCCGGCGCGGACGTGAATGCGACGACAAAGGACGGCAAGACACCGCTCCATCTGGCAAAATTGAAGGGGCAACGCGAAGTTGCCGACTATCTCATGTCGCACGGCGTCGTCTTGCCAACACCAGGTCCGATCTCGATGAAGTTGGCTACTGCCGATGTCGAGAAAGGTCGAACCTACTTCACCCGCCTGTGTGCCGGTTGCCACAATGCCGAGCCACAGGGAGGGACCAAGACGGGACCCAACTTGTGGAGCGTCGTCGGTCGTGACAAGGCGTCTGTGGCAAAAATGCGTTACTCCGACGCTTTGCTCGACTGGGAGGGTGCATGGACGTACGAGGATCTGAACAGATATCTCTTCGGACCCATGCTCACCACGCCGGGCGTTTACATGGAGACGCCTGGTGTTCCGGACGAGACCGAACGGGTCGACCTGATCGCCTACTTGCGCACACTCAGCGACAAGCCGATCCCGCTGCCCTGAACTTTCGCCCCAGGAGGGCCGCGGCCGGATTGCGCCCAACGCCGATGAGCGCTCGAATTCTGCATGGAGGTCACTTCGCTTCCCCTTGACGAATGACCGGTCGGATCCGATTTTGGCTGTTCAGGGGTGGCAAGGGACAGTTTATGGCGCGCAAGGCGGACCTTCGGCTCCGAGCGGTGATCTCAGAAATCGATAGGCGCAGCAATAACATACGAGTTCCCAGTTTCATCCTCTTCGGGAGCGCCATCAATCCAATGCA
Organism: Mesorhizobium sp. M1329; assembly: GCF_040318035.1. Lineage (NCBI taxonomy): Bacteria > Pseudomonadati > Pseudomonadota > Alphaproteobacteria > Hyphomicrobiales > Phyllobacteriaceae > Mesorhizobium > Mesorhizobium sp. M1329. The sequence continues at coordinate 224,108 of NZ_JAMYLN010000002.1, forward strand.
CGGTCCGCCTCATGGAGCCTCTCGGGCGCGGTGAGCTAGTAGCCGCCCGACTATGACCGTGACCGGCGCCAGTGGTCGGAAGGTCGCGAGACGTGAGCGCTATCCATGCCAAAAAGGGGATCGTCAGCTGATGCCGCTCAGTCGGCCTGCTCAATCTCCGGACCCGGTTCAGTCGGCGGAGCTGGAGTGCAATCCTGGCCAGTGCATTCCTGCACGGGATCTTTCGCCGGCGGGAGACAATTTTGGCCTTCACAATGAACGGGCGGCTGCGTTGTTGCGGCTTTATTGTTCTGCGGCACAGGCTGATCCTCAGCGCGAACGGCCGGCATTGCAAGATCGATCATGGCCGTGCACAAGAGCGCAATCCGAAGCAAATTCATTTTCGCCTCCGCAACTGACAGCGAGACGCAGATTATACCTTCGAACTGCGGCCAACATCCTGTCACCCGCGAACGGCGTTAACAGCGCGTTTCATTGCCGGTCGGAAGGGCATACCGATTGAGATCGAGCGTCGTCCTCTTCCTGGCAAATAGCGCCAGAAACGGGCTTTCGGCCAGAGGTGACTGAAGCCAACCTTCCGATTTTCCTGTACACGTGTTCGAAGGGTTCGAGGTGCGTTAGGGCTTCGCATATTCGAGGTTTTCAGTTCTTTCACGGGGGACGTACATGACGGCATTCAACAGCGTCCGCTTCCGGGTCAAGCCGGGTAGTGAAGACGAATTCGTCGAACTGTTCAGCAGCGCTCCGCGCAATTTCGAGGGATTGCGAAAAATGGCTCTCATCAAATCGGGAGATGGCGCCTTCTTCTCGATTGGAGAGTGGGACACTTTTCAGCACATGGTCGATGCCAGGCCTAAAATGCTGGGCAATCTTGATCGGTTCCGCCATACGTTGCGGCAGCTTGAGGGCGGATATACGGATGCTGTTTCGGGCGAGACTGTCTTCGACACGGACGGCAGGAGCGACGGCCGGTCGGTATAGTGTTCGCACTTCGAAAAGCTTATGCCGTGCGCCACTTCCCAGCCCCCTCACCTAAACCGCACATTCCCCCTGGAAAGCTCTGCCACCGACCTGCATCCCATCAGCCGCATGTCGCGTTCGATCTCGGTTCGCATCAGGCCGAGCGCCCGTTCGACGCCTGCCTGTCCGGCGGCTGCCAGCGGGAAGAGGTAGTAGCGCCCGACGCCGACGGCCTTGGCGCCCAACGACAGGGCTTTCAGCACATGGGTGCCGCGCTGGACGCCGCTGTCGATGATCACGTCGATCCTGTCGCCCACCGCGTCGACGATCTCCGACAGCTGGTCGAACGGGCTGCGCGAGCCGTCCAGCTGCCTGCCGCCATGATTTGACAGAACGATGCCGGTGCAGCCGATGTCGACGGCTTTTCTGGCATCGGCGACGCTCATGATTCCCTTCAGGCAAAACTGGCCGTTCCAGAAGCGGACCATGTCTTCGACGTCTTTCCAATCCAGCGATGGATCGAGGATCTCCGTGAAATAGCGGCTGATGGAAAGCGCTCCGCCGCCGAGATCGATATGGCCGTCCAGCTGCGGCAGGCTGAACTTTTCGTGCGTCAAATAGTCGATGGCCCATCTCGGCTTGATCGCGAACTGCATCATGCCGCCGAGCGTAAGCCGAAAGGGGATCGAAAAGCCGGTCCGCAGGTCACGCTCGCGGTTTCCGCCGGTGACGCTGTCGACAGTCAGCATCATCACCTCGACGCCGGACGCCTTGGCGCGCTCCATCATGGCGCGGTTCAGGCCGCGATCCCTGTGGAAATAGAACTGATAGACCTGCGGCGTCCTGTGCTTGCGAACTTCTTCCAGGCTGACCGTGCCAAGCGACGAGACGCCGAACATCGTGCCGAACTTCTCCGCTGCCGCGGCGACGGCGCGCTCGCCGCTATGGTGAAACAGTCGCTGGAGGGCCGTAGGCGAACAATAGACCGGCATCGCCAGCTTCTGGCCCATGACGGTGACCGACATGTCGACCTGTCCGACGCCGGCAAGGACGTTGGGGACGAGATCGCAGTCCTCGAACGCCGCCGGGTTGCGCCGCAGCGTCGTCTCGTCGTCCGCGCCGCCATCGATATAGTTGAAGATCGGGCCTGGCAGGCGCTGTTTTGCCAGCCGGCGGAAGTCCTGAAAATTGTAGCAGCTTTGCAGTTTCATGAGATCAATCGGGTATATGCCGGGCCCGATGTCAAGCCTGTGCCACTGTCGATCGCCGGCGCTCTCGCCTCAGCCCGCCACCGCGCCAACCGACTCCCGCTCCACCAGCGGGCATTCGAGCTTGGTGATGGGATAGCGGCCGCGACCGGGAGCAGCCGGGACTTCGAGCTGCTCGATCGCCCATTGTCCCATTGCCATATGCGGCAGGATCGACGTCGTCAACGGCGGGAACAGATGCCGGGCGATCTCCTCGTCGTCATAGCCGACCACCGAAATATCCTGGGGGATGTGCAGGCCGGCCTCCTTTAGCGCCTCATAGCAGCCGATCGCGGTGCGGTCGTTCTGGCAGAAGATGGCGGTCGGCCGGTCCTTCAGCGCCAAAAGCTTGATGGTCGCGGCATAGCCGGCGCTCGCCGACCAATCGCCTTCGACGACCAGCGCCGGGTCGAACGGGATGTCGGCCGTCGCCAGTGCCCGGCGGTAACCCTTCAGCCGGTCCTGCGCCGCCTGCATCCAGGGCTCGCCGGTAATGGTGGCGATACGCCTGTGGCCATGGCTGATCAGGTGCCGGGTCGAGCTCTGGCCGCCGGCGATTTCGCTCGGCACCACGGCGGGAAAGGCATAGTCGGCGGTGTAGCAATTGAGCAGGATGACCGGGATGTCGAGGCCGTAGAGATAGTCCGGCGCGACGATCTCGCGGGTGAAGATGGTCATATAGATCAGCGCCGAAATTCCCCGCTTGGCCAGCGCCGCGATGGCCCTGGGCTCCATCACCTCGTCGCCCATGGTCTGCGCCACCAAAAGCACATTGCCGGCGTTCCACGAGGCTTGCCGCGCCCCTTCGATGGCGACGACCGCCTCCGGGCTGGTCGCCAGTTGGTCGACTGCGAAGCCGATCACCCCATCCAGCCCGTCGAATGCGGCAACAGGAGCTCGCAAGGCAGAAAACACCGGGGGCGAATAGCCTAGCGTTCGCGCGGTCTCAATCACCCGCTCTCGGGTTTGCTGCGACAGCCTGATGCCCGGCGTGTTGTTGAGGACGAACGAGACCGTCGCCTGCGAACAGCCTGCGGCCCTGGCGATGTCGGTCATGGTGACGCGGCCCTTGGGTTTTTTCCCGGACGGCTTGCGCCGTCTGGTACCCTGAAGGACCGCATCCCGAAGTGGTTCGTTCATGTTGTTGGTCCTTCGAATTTCGCCTATATAAGGTAAAGCGCTACTAATAGATATAATCGACCCTCTTTGGCGATTAGTCGCCAATCCCACACGGTATCGTGGCGAGAATCCCGATCAACTAATACTCTTTACTAATATCTGGCATCCCTATAACGTCAATCCGTCATGCTCGGACGACATCGGACCGCGCATGTTCGGAACGCAAGCCAGCCTGGTATCGGACCGTTTCCGTCAGCCGAAGCTCGCCTGCCGTTCCGGGGAAATGTCAGACAAATCGGACTATTTACGAACGGCGAATGAGTCTCTAAAGTCGATGATCGCGGCTGGAATGGCGTCGTTCCTCGCTGCCGGAACCCTGAGGAGGAGGAGGGCGTCCAAGCCGCGTCGGCACGTTCATCATCAGCGAAAATCACTGAGTCAAATGGGAGGTTGAACATGAAATCTGTAATACGAAATGCTTCCGTCGCCGCTGCGGCCCTGCTGCTCGGCTTGTCCGCCAGCGCAATTGCGCGAGCCGACGACAAGCCGACACTGGCCTTCGTCGTCAACGGCGCTTCCGATTTCTGGAAGGCGGCCGAAGCCGGCGTCAAGAAGGCTCAAGCCGAACTGCCCAATTACAATCTGGAACTCAAATATCCGGAGCAGTCCTCGGTCGCCATCCAGCAGCGCCTGATGGACGATCTTGTCACGGCCGGCGTGAAGGCGATCATGGTCTCGGCCGTCGATCCCAAGACGTCGACCGACGGACTGAACAAGATCGCCTCGCAAACGGCGTTGTTCACCACCGACAGCGACGCACCGCAGACCAAGCGTGTCGCCTATATCGGCTCGTCCAATGTCGATGCCGGCAAGCAGGCGGCAGAGATCGCCAAGAAGGCAATGCCTGACGGTGGCAAGTGCCTCGGCTTCGTTGGCCTGCTCGGTGCCGACAATGCCAAGGAACGTATCCAGGGCATGAAGGACGGCCTCGCGGGCACCAAGATCGAATTGGTCGACGTGCGTGGCGACGACATCGATCAGGCTCGCGCCAAGAAGAACGTCGAGGACGCGCTGGTCGCCAGCCCCGACGTCACCTGCATGGTCGGCTTCTATTCCTACAACACGCCGCGCATCTATGAAGCGCTGCGCGATGCCGGCAAGCTCGGCCAGATCACCGTCGTCGGTTTCGATGACGATCCGATCACGCTGGGCGGCGTCAAGGAAGGCACCGTCGCCGCCACCGTCGTGCAGCAACCCTTCGAATGGGCCTATCAGGGCATGAAGCTGATGGCTGCCTATCTCGAGGGCGACAAGTCGGGCATTCCTGCCGATGGCCTGATCATCATCCCGACCAAGATCATCGGCAAGGACGATGTCGACGCCTACGCCGCCAGCCTCAAGGCGATGTCTGGAAAGTGAGCGAATTAGGTTACGCCGGCTCAAGGTTCGCCTTGAGCCGGCGTTCTATTGACGGGCTTCGCGAGGCCCGTCAGTCTGAGACCAAACGGCTCACCGGCTGCTGTCAGGCGTGATGAATTATTCCGACCCATCCATCGTTGCATCTACGGACGCTCCGTTCCTGAGCCTCGACGGTGTGCGCAAGACCTATCCCGGCGTCGTCGCGCTGGACGGATTCTCGATCGACGTAAGGCCCGGCGAGGTCATCGGCCTGGTCGGCGAAAACGGCGCCGGTAAATCGACGCTGATGAAGATCCTCGGGGGCGTGACCAGGCCGGACACCGGCACCATCACCGTCGATGGCATCGCCCATGACGGGCTGACCGTCGAGGCCAGCATCGGCTCGGGCATCGCTTTCGTCCACCAGGAACTCAACCTGTTCGAAAACCTCGACGTGGCCGCCAACATCTTCTTCGGCCGCGAACCGCTGCGCGCCGGGCCGCTCAAGCTGGTCGACCGCGCCAGGCTGCGAGCGCAGGCGGCGCCGCTGCTCAAACGCGTGGGCGCCAATTTCTCGGCCGATACGCCGGTGTCGGCGCTGTCGCTGGCGCAGCAGCAAATGGTCGAGATCGCCAAGGCGCTGTCGATCGAGGCACGGCTGGTTATCCTCGACGAACCGACCTCGAGCCTTCCGATCGCCGAAACCGACAAGCTGCTTGGTGTCATCAAGGCGCTGAAGGCAGACGGCATCAGTGTCATTTTCATCTCGCACCGCCTTCACGAGGTCGAGCGCGTCGCCGACCGCGTCGTCGTGCTCAGGGACGGCATGCTCGCCGGAACCTTGCCGAAGAGCGCCATCAATCACGACCAGATGGTCAAGCTGATGATCGGCCGCATGCTGAAGGAGCGCGAGAAGGCCGCGGAATCGGCGCGCCCGCCGGGCTCTGTCGCGCTGTCGGTAAAGGCCATTCGCACCGCCGCCTATCCTGACCGGCCGGTCGACCTCGACGTCAGGCATGGCGAGATCCTCGGCCTCGCCGGCCTCGTCGGCTCCGGCCGGACGGAGCTGGCGCGCGTCCTGTTCGGCATCGACAGGAGCTTTGGCGGCTCGTTCCAGCTTGACGCAAGAGATCTGGTTCTTGGTTCGGCCGCCGACGCAGTGGCCAACGGAATTTTCCTCGTCCCCGAGGATCGCAAGCTGACCGGCATCCTGCTCGACCTGTCGATCGCCCAGAACATCTCGCTGCCCAATCTGCCGGCGCATTCGCGGCGCTCGCTGGTCTCGGCCAGTGCCGAGGCCGCCACCGCCGAGAAGCAGAAGACCGATCTCGGCATCAGGGCGCCCTCCGTGCAGACGCGTACCGGCACGCTGTCGGGCGGCAACCAGCAAAAGGTCGTGCTGGCCAAATGGCTGGCGATGAAGCCGAAGGTGATGATCCTCGACGAACCGACGCGCGGTATCGATATCGGCGCCAAGGCCGAAATCTACGGGCTGATGCGGGCGCTGGCCGATGCCGGCGTCGCCGTGCTGATGATCTCCAGCGACATGGAGGAGGTGATCGGCGTTTCCGACCGCATCGCCGTCATGCATGAGGGCCAGATCTCCGGCATTCTCGACAAGGACCGGTTCAGCCAGGAAAACGTGCTGTTGCTGGCGGTCGGCAAGCAGCCGAAGTAATTCGCAGGCATTGGGAGAAGACGATGAGCAAGAAAGATCTCGGCCTGCTGATCCTGATCCTGGTGGTCGGCGCGGTGGTGGCGATCATCAACCCGCGCTTCCTGCTGCCGATCAATCTCGCCAACACCTCGAACCTGATCGGGCTGTTCGGCATCCTGTCGATCGGCCAAGCCTTCGTCATCATCACCGGCGGCATCGAATTGTCGGTCGGCTCGGTGGTTGCGCTGCTCGGGACGCTGTTCGTCGATTTCATCGCCGTGCGAGAGATGGAGTGGCCACTGGCCTTTGTGCTGATCATCGCGCTTGGCGCCGTCATTGGGCTGGTGCATGGCTGGTTGATCACCCGGCTGAAACTGCAGCCCTTCGTCGTCACGCTATGTGGCCTGCTGATCTATCGCGGCGTGGCGCGCTTCTACACCGCCGACGGCACTGCCGGTTTCGCCTTCGGCCAGAACTTTCCGGAGCTGGAATTCCTGACCGCCGGCCGGTCGTGGGGCGTACCGAACAGCTTTTTCGCGCTGATCGTCATTGCCATCGTCATGTGGGTGGTGCTGCACCGCTCCGTATTCGGTCGCTATCTCTACGCCATCGGCAAGAACGAGGAAGCGGCGAAATATTCCGGCATCCGCACCGGCCGCATCGTCATGGCCGCCTATGTCATCTGCGGCGTGCTGACGGCGCTGTCGGCGATCTATTTCGCCATGTACACACGCTCGATCTCGCCGGCCAGCCACGGCCAGTTCTACGAGCTCTACGCCATCGCGGCAGCGGTGCTCGGCGGCTTCTCGCTGCGTGGCGGCGAAGGCTCGCTGATCGGCGTCCTCCTCGGCACGGTGCTGCTGCAGGAGCTGCAGAACCTCGTCAACCTGCTCGGCATCCCGTCCTCGCTCAACTTCGCCGTCATGGGCGGGGTGATCCTCATCGGCGTGCTGGTCGACCAGCAATGGGGCGTGTTCAGGGCGCGGCGGCGGATGCTGGAAGCTACCCGCAAGGGCGTGGCGGGTGCTGCCGCGGAATGACGCAAAAATAGCTGGATGAAATACGCCGACTGCCATTGGCAGGCATGAAAAGGTCAGCCTGAGCTTCGCGACAGCAGTTCAGGTTAATCTCTATTTGGAACGAAACCCGTATTTGAGCGTTTATTTAAGCTTTGCTACGCGGAGGCGTCCCATGCCCACGAATCCAGTAAGTACCGCAAAGGTAGGAACTCACCCCCTCCACCCGATGCTGATACCTTTTCCTGTCGCGTTTCTTGTCGGCGCCTTTGTCACCGACCTGGTTTTCTGGGGAACTGCCGATGCCTTCTGGGCACGGGCATCGATGTGGCTGATCGGGGCAGCCATCGTAATGGCCCTTCTCGCCGCGACAGCCGGTTTTATCGACTTCCTCAACGAGCCGCGCATTCGCGCCTTGTCGGACGCCTGGTACCACATGCTGGGCAATCTGACCGCGGTCGTCGTGGCACTGATCAATTTCTATCTTCGCTATGCGCAAGGCGCCGAGGCCGCGGTCCGCCCATGGGGTGTGCTGTTGTCGTTCATAGTGGTCTGCATACTGCTGTTTACCGGCTGGAAGGGCTGGGAAATGGTGTATCGCCATCACGTTGCAGTTCTGGATACACCAGCGGATGCGCCCGCGAAGCCTTCGACAACCACTGGCACAGATACTCATCACGCTGGTCGGGACCGGCACGCCGCATGAGGCCATAATCCCGAAAAGTGGATAACCGGTTTCCAAAAAGATATCGGTTAGGCCCATCCCGATTGCATCGGGGTGGGCGCGCTTTAGATAAGGCCCGACATATCGGAGAAGGCCATGGCCTTGCGCAGCACCTCGCCGAAGCGCTCGCCGGCGGCTTCACGAGGACCGCTATTGTCGATTGAGGTGACACCCGGTCCGGATAGCGCCAAATTGGCATTGCGCGCCAGCCGTGCCAGCACTTCGCCGCGCGACTCGCGACCGCGCAATGCCAGCCGCTCGGCCAGGATCTCCGGTGTAGCCGTGATCTCGACGACAGCCAGATTGGCGTAGCGCTCCCGCAGCGCCGGGATGATCGCGCGCGAGACGTTGGCAATCGCGACACGGCCGTGGGCGACCGACCAGTCGACTTCGGCCGGGATACCATAGCGCAGGCCATGCGCCTCCCAGGAAATCGCGAAGGCGCCATCCGCTTCGGCCTCGACGAAGGCCGCGTCGGCGAGCGTATCGTGATCCTCAGTGGCCGCATCGCTCGGCCGGGTGATCACCCGGCGCACGAACTCCAGCCGGCTCTCGTCGGCAAACACGGCGCGCGCATAGCCGATCACCGTGTCCTTGCCGGCACCGCTCGGCCCGACGACGGCGACGAAGACGCCGTCGCGGATCGGAAATCCCGCGGCGGCCAATTCACGTTCGACCGATGCCGACACCATCACGCGACCCGGCGTCCCTGCCGCCAGACCGTGCGGACAACCGGAACATGGTCGTCGACGCGCACGCGAACCAGATCGGCGCGCCGGCCGGGCTCGATGACGCCGCGATCGGTGAGGCCGACCGCCTCGGCCGGGTTCTTCGAGACCATCGCCACCGCCTGAGGCAAGGAAATGCCCTCGACCACGTCGCCGAGGAAGAAGGCCGACTGGACCAGGCTGAACGGAATGTAGTCCGACGACAGGATGTCGAGCAGGCCGTTGCCGGCCAGCGTGCGGGCCGAGACATTGCCCGAATGCGAGGCGCCGCGCATGACATTCGGCGCGCCCATCAATACGCCGAGCCCTGCCTCCTTTGAAGCCCGTGCCGCCTCCTCGGTGGTCGGGAACTCGGCGACGCGCACACCTTGCTCGATCGCTTCATCGACATGGCCGACGGTTGCGTCGTCATGGCTGGCGAGCACGATGCCGCGCTCCTGGCAGGCAGCGGCGATGAAGCTGCGGTTCGGGCTTGAGTTCCTCGCCGATTCCGCCATCCGCTTTTCGCAGAATTTCTGGAAATCGCGATCGGTCAGCTTCAGCTTGCGCTGGTAGTAATAGGCGTAGGTTTCCAAATTGACGAACTGGCGCTGTCCGGGCGCATGGTCCATCAGCGACGCCAGCCTGACCCGCTCGTCGCCGTCGAAATTGGCGAAGGCCGTGAGGCAGTCCGGCGCCGAGACCTCGCAGCGCAGATGGAGGAAATGGTCGGCCCTGAGCCGGTCCTGCTGCACGCTGTCTTCGATCGCGTCGGCCAGCTTGCGTATGTCGGCGGCCGTCAGGTCGGCATCCTCGTCCATGCCGACACGCAAGGCGTCGAGCACGGTGGTGATGCCGGCGGTCGCCACCTGCGCGTCATGGGCGAGCACAGCTGCGATCGGGTTCCAGCGCACTTTCGGACGCGGCGCGTAATGGCCTTCGAGATGGTCGGTGTGGAGCTCGACCAAGCCGGGGATGATGAAGTCGCCGCCCATGTCCTCGCCGCTGCGGCCAGCGCCGGGGGCGATGTCGGCGATCACGCCATCGCGCAGCACGATCGACCCTTCGATGATCTGGTCGGCCAGTACGATGCGGGCATTGTGAAGAACGGTCTCGGCGGTCATTTCAGGCAGTCCTCGGAGCATTTTGCAACCAACTGAAAATGAATCGGCGTCGCACAATGCGGTTGAAGCAAATAGTCATTTAGGCAGTTCTTCTGGTCAGGCAGTTCTTCTGGCCGGGCGGCGCCCGAGCGCATGATGCGACAGCACCATGAACGGCGCACCCGGTTCAGTTTCCACAAACAGCGTCAGCGCGTCCACCGGCACCGGCCGTTGCAGCACGCCCGCAAACAGGCTGTCGATTGCTAGGCGAAGACGAGGGCTTTCCTGTGACGAGACCCGGCCGGACAGCGTCATATGGAAGCGAAACGTCTCGAAGACATAGGGGTAGCCCCACTGGCAGAGATTGCGGAACTCGTCGGGCTTCAGCGAATCGGGGCTGCGCCGTTCGATCTCGGCTTCCGTCAACGGCGCGCGAAAGCGGTCGAAGTCGCGCACCACATCATCGGCGAAGCGGTTGAGCGCCGGCAGCGGTGCTTCCGGCACCAGCGCGAAGAAGCCGTCGATCTGGCTGACGATCAGGCGCGGGATGGTCACCACCGGCGTCGCCTCGGCAAAATCGTCGAGTGTCGCGCGAAGCGACGCTTCGGTCTCGTTGGGGGCCAGTCGAAAGGGCGCCTTCAGCGTCGCATGAAAGCCATAGCGGCGCGCCGAGGCGGTATGGAAGGCAACTTCTGCAGCCGACAGTTCGCCCGCAGCCTCGACCGGCTTTGTGGCGGCACCGAATGGGTCGCGGCCGAGCCAGTTGGCGGCGATCCGTGCCAGCGGTTCGTCCTGTCGGGGGGTGAAATAGATAGCGTAGCGCATCGAAAGTCCTCGTCAGCCCCGCTGCCATAGGCGATTTGCATGACGAAATGACGAAGCTGGTGATCGCTCCTGATAACAAAGTTGTCCAGGCGGGTCATTAGCCGACGATTTTTTCGCCTTGGACCAGCGGATGAAGGTGAGGCGAAAAACCTGTCAGGCTTTCATCAGCCATTCGTGCTCGGGCGCGTTGTGGAATTTCCACGTCCGCTTCGGTCCGGCCATGACGTTGAGATAATAGAGATCATAGCCGTGGCAGGCTGCGCAGGGGTGATAACCCCTGGGGACCAGCACGACGTCGCCGTCCTCGATCGCCATCGCCTCGTCGAGCGAACGAGCACCGTTCTCGTCGGCATCGGTGTAGACGCGCTGGAAAGCAAAGCCCTGTGACGGGTTGAGACGGTGGTAATAGGTCTCCTCGAGATAGGATTCAGCCGGCAGATTGTCCTGGTCGTGCTTGTGCGGCGGATAGCTCGATGTGTGGCCGCCGGGTGTGATGACCTCGACCACCAGCAAGGAATCGGCCGGCTTGCCTTCCGGCAGGATGTTGGTGACGTAGCGCGTGTTGGTGCCTTTGCCGCGAACCTCCTGGCCGAGATCGTCGGGCCCGATGACACGGACCGGCAGACCGCCGCCCAGTCCTGGCGCCGAACAGACGGCAAGTTCGAGATCGGTATCGGCGCTCACCGACCACTCCGACCCCTGCGGCACATAGACCGACCACGGCTTGCCTTCGAAGGGCGACATGCGTTCGCCGAGTAGGCCGAGTTCTTTGCCGCCGGCCTTGGCCTTACCCTTGCCGGTGACGAACACCAGGCAAACCTCACGATCCGCGGTTTGCCCGGAAGCGCTCTCGCCGGGCCTCAGCCGATGCAGATCGAAGCCGACATAGCTCCAGCCGGCGTTTTGCGGCGTCACATGGGCGATGCGGCCGTTGCCCTTATTGGCTTTGATCAGCAGCTTCGACATGGTCATTCCTTCGGTTTGGCGTCTGCCGATGGCTTGTCCTCGTCAGCCGGCTTGTAGAGATAGAAGAATTGCCAGACGGCATAGCCGGCGAAGCCGAGCGCGATCACGCCCCAGAACGGCGTGCCGGTAGCGAATTCGATCACCGACCAGACCAGGCAGACCGCGACAACGGCAACGCGCCGCCACAGCGGCCGGAAAAACGGGTGCTCGGAGTCTTTCATCGGATCACCCGCGGCATCGGATCACCACCTTTCCTCGCGGACCCTCAAGCATTGGGAAAGCCTTGTGTCTCCACCGTGTAGCCGGCTGCCGTCATCACCCGCATCAATTCCTTGTAGCCGACCTGCGCCATCTTGAGCGGCGGGTTCTTCTTCGGATCCTGCTCGGCCTCGACCACGAACCAGCCTTCATAGCCATGGTCGGCGAGCCTCTGGACGATGGCACCAAAGTCCAGCGAGCCATCTCCCGGCACGGTGAAGGCACCAAGCGCCACCGCATCGAGGAAGGATTGCCTGCTACGATCCAGCTTATCGATCACCTCCATGCGCACGTCTTTCACATGCACGTGGTTGATGCGCCGGTGATGGTTATCAATAGCGCGCAGCACATCGCCGCCGGCAAAGGCCAGGTGACCCGCGTCGAGCAGCAATGGAATGCCTTCTCCCGAATAGCGCATGAAGGCGTCGAGCTCTGGCTCGGTCTCGACCACCGCCGCCATATGATGGTGATAGGAGAGTGGCATGCCTTGCTCGGCACACCATTCGCCGAACTGCGTGAGCCGCTTCGCGTAGGCTTTCATCTCCTCGTCCGAAAGCCTCGGCTTGGTGGCGAGTGGTTTGGAGCGGTCGCCCTGGATGGAGCGGCCGACTTCACCATAGACGATGCAAGGCGCATTCACCGCCTTGAACAGATCGATCATCGGCTGGATACGATCCTTGTTTTTCGACATGTCTTCGTCGACCAGCGTTCCCGAAAACCAGCCACCGCAAAGCGTCACGTCGGCCTGCCTGAGGATCGGCAGCATGATTTTCGGATCGTTGGGAAAGCGGCGGCCCATTTCCATGCCGGTGAAACCAGCCGAACGCGATTGGCGCAAGCACTCCTCCAGCGACACATCATCGCTGAGTTCCGCAAGATCGTCGTTCCACCATGCAATAGGGGACATGCCCAGTTTGGCTTTCAAGTCGTCACTCCGATTTCTGACATTCGAGGCGTTGGCGGGCGCTAAAATCGCCGCCCGCTCAGCGCTTCCTCATATTTCTTGCGCGCCGCATTCACTTGCGGCCGTGCCGAGACTTCCGGCACTGCGACATCCCACCAGCTTCCACCGGCCTCGGTCGAAACCAGCGGGTCGGTGTCGATGACCAGCACGGTCGTTCGCGTATTCTTCTTCGCTTGCGCCAGCGCCGTTTCGAGCCCGGCGATCGACTGCACTTTTTCGGCAATCGCACCCATGCTCGCAGCATGCGCGGCGAAGTCGATCTCGGGCAAGGTCTCGTGACGAGCGTCCTTCAGCAGATTGTTGAAGTTGGCGCCGCCGGTCGCCATCTGCAGCCGGTTGATGCAGCCATAGCCGCGGTTGTCGAGCAGCACGATGGTCAGCTTGAGGCCGAGCATCACCGACGTCGCGATCTCGGAATTGAGCATCAGGTAGGAGCCGTCGCCGATCATCACCACGACCTCTTCGTCCGGCTTGGCCATTTTGACGCCAAGCCCGCCGGCGATTTCATAGCCCATGGTCGAGAAGCCGTATTCGGCGTGATAGGAGCCGGGCGCACCCGCCTGCCATAGCTTGTGCAATTCGCCGGGCAAGCCGCCGGCGGCATGGAGCAGTACCACGCCGGTGCCCATGGCACGCTGTACTGCGCCGATCACCTGCGCGTCGGACGGATAGGCGGCATTGGTCGACGCCGTCACCTTGCCGGCATCCGCTTGCCAGTCCTCCTTGCCCGTGATCGCATTGTCGGTCCAGCCTGATGGGGCCTTCCAGCCTTTCAGCGCGGCAGCCAATTCGGCGAGCCCTTCCGCCGCATCGGCGACCAGCGGCAGCGCCTGGTGCTTTCCGGCGTCAAAAGGTTGCACGTTGAGCCCGATGATGGTCCTGCCGGCATGCTTGAACAGCGCCCAGGAGCCGGTGGTGAAATCCTGCAGTCTGGTGCCGACGGCAAGCACGACGTCGGCCTCTTCGGCCAGCCTGTTGGCCGCCGAAGTGCCGGTGACGCCGACCGCGCCCATGTTCAAGGGATGATCGTCCGGAAGCGAGGATTTGCCGCCTTGCGTCTCACAAATCGGAATGCCGGCGCCTTGCACCAGCTTTGCCAGTTCCTCGGACGCCTGCGAATAGAGTACGCCACCGCCGGCAATCACCAATGGCTTCTTCGCGCTCGTCAGCGCCGCCACTGCAGCTGCTAGCTCTTGGCGGTCCGGCCGCAGCCGGCGCTGGGTCCAGAGCCGCTCGGCAAAGAAACTGTCGGGGTAGTCATAAGCCTCGGCCTGCACGTCCTGGCACAGCGCCAGCGTCACCGGGCCGCATTCGGCGGGGTCGGTCAGCACCTGCATGGCGCGGTTGAGCGCCGGCATGATCTGCTCCGGCCGGGTGATACGGTCGAAATAGCGCGACACCGGCCGAAGGCAGTCATTGACGGTCGCCGTGCCGTCGGAAAAATCCTCGGCCTGCTGCAGGACGGGATCGGGAATGCGATTGGCGAAGACGTCGCCGGGGAGAAACAGGACAGGCAACCTGTTTACATGCGCAAGTGCGGCAGCGGTCACCATGTTGAGCGCGCCGGGGCCGATCGAACTTGTCGCCGCCATGAAGCGGCGGCGGAAATTGGCCTTGGCGTAGGCGATCGCCGCATGTGCCATTGCCTGCTCGTTATGGGCACGGAAGGTCGGCAGCTCGTCGCGAACCTGGTAGAGCGCCTCGCCGACGCCGGCAACATTGCCGTGGCCGAAGATCGCCCAGACGCCGCCGAAGATCGGCACTTTCTTCCCGTCCACCTCGGTCATCTGCCTGGCAAGAAAGCGGGTCAGCGCCTGCGCCATCGTCAGGCGGATTGTCTTGGTCATGTCGGTTCCTCCGCAGTCCTTATGCCGCGCCTTCTTATGCTGCTTTGCGGCCGCGCGCCGCAAGCCATGCCTCGGTCAGTCGCTCGAAGCGAGCTGCCATGTCGGCAACCGCTTCATCGTCCGACATCTTGCCGGCAAGCCATTGTTCGGCCGCGTTGATGAAGATAGTGCGGCCGACTGCAAAGCCCTTGACGATGGGCGCCTTGGCGGTCGCGGCGAAGGCCGCTTCCAGTTCGTCCTGCGGCGCTTCCAAACCGAGCAGCACAATCCCGCGGCACCAAGGATCGTGCTTCAGGATCACCGCCTCGATCTTTGCCCATGCGCCGGCCGATGCCTGCGGTTCGAGCTTCCACCAATCGGGCTTGATGCCGAGTGCGTAGAGTTCCTCGAGCGCGCGCGGTATCGTCATGTCGTCGAGCTTGCCGTGCTTGCCGGCGATGATCTCGACCAGAAGTTCTCTGCCCACTTTCCGCGCGGCCTCGAACAAAGCGCGCAGTTTCTCCTGCTGTTCGCTCTTCAGCGCCGCCGGATCGTCGGGATGATAGAAGCACAGGCATTTGATGCAATGGTCGACCGGCCATTCGGTCAGTTGCGAACCTATGTCTTGCGAGAACTCGAAGCGAAGCGGCCGCGAACCCGGCAACTCGACCGGCCGGCCGAGCCAGGCGAAGGAATGGTGGGCGAATTCGAACATCGCCTCGCGTCCGTATTTTTCGTCGAGCAGCATGCCGTAGCCGGCGCGGCCAGCTGCGACCTTGGCCGCGGCCTTGACCGTCAGCACCTTGAAAGCTGGGATTCGCGACGGATCGGCGCCGGCTTTTGTCGCGGCATCCTCCAACTGGACGCGGTGGTCGCAGGCGAACGCCATCAGCGAGGGGATGTCGCGCCGGCGCGTGGTCGCCCAATGGATGTGGTTGATCGCCTCGTCCTTGCGCAGCGCCAGATGCCTGCTGCCGTTTTTCAGGAAGAACTGCAATTCCTCGAAAGTCGGGTATTCCGGTGCGCAGAGCAGCCGCGACACGGCAAAGGCGCCGCAGGCATTGGCCCAGGTTGCCGCCGTCGCCAGGCTTTCCTCGCCGAGCCAGCCGCGCAGGAAGCCCGACATGAAGGCGTCGCCGGCGCCGAGCACGTTGTAGACCTCGATTGGAAACCCCTTGCCGACGATACCGTCCTCGAGGTCGTCGCTGATCGGCCCGTCATAGACAATGCAGCCCATGGCACCGCGTTTCAGCACGATGGTTGCCGCCGACAGCGAGCGGATGGTTTTCAGCGCACTCAGGCAATCGTCTGTGCCCGAGGCGATCATGATTTCCTGTTCGGTGCCGACGATGAGATCGCAATCGGGCAGCACCGTCTTCAGCTGCGCCGAGACGCGGTCGGATTTCACATAGCGCTCGAAGCCTTCGGCGTGGCCGGCGAGGCCCCACAGGTTAGGGCGGTAGTCGATGTCGAACACCACCTTGCCGCCCTTGGCTTTCATGACACGGATCGCCTTGCGCTGGGCGGCGTCGCTGTTGGGCCGTGAAAAATGCGTGCCGGTGACGACGACCGCGCGTGCCGAAGCGATAAACGCCTCATCGATATTGTCTTCCGAAAGCGCCATGTCGGCGCAATCGCTACGATAGAAGATCATCGGCGAGACGCCTTCATCCTCGACCGACAGCAGCACCAGGGCGGTCAGCCGCTCCGGATCGGTCTTGAGGCCTTGGACCGAAACGCCCTCGCGGGTCAGCTGCTCGCGGATGAAGCGGCCCATCTGCTCATTGCCGACGCGGGTGAGCAGCGCCGAGCGCAGGCCTAGTCTGGCAGTACCGACCGCGATGTTGGCCGGACAGCCGCCGACCGACTTGGCAAAGGAAGTAATGTCCTCGAGGCGCGAACCGATCTGCTGACCATAGAGATCGACGGAAGCGCGGCCGATCGTGATGATGTCGAGCGGCGCATGTCTCGCTTCCACGGCTTCGCCCATTCGAACCTCCCATCGGCTTTGTTGTCTTGGGTAACACGCGCGAGCGGCAGCGTGGCGCCGACAATATGAAATAATAATTCCAATCCATAGTCAATATGGAACGAGCATTCCCAAGGCTGAAAAGTGCTGTGCAAGGCTCGCGCGTTCAGAAACTTTGAAGTCAGACGGACGTCAAGTGTCTACCACTGAAACCAGCCGATTTACCAAGGAAGCGGCCCATCATCGTTGAAGTACCCGGCGGTCGGGCCATCGGCGTCCAGGGTCGCCAGGTGAATGACGATCTCGGCCGCCTGCTGCACCGTGCGGTGACCTTTATACCCGTTGAGATCGGTGGCGGTGTAGCCGGGCGCCGCGGCGTTGACCTTGATGCCTTGGGGCGCGAGCTCCCTGGCGAAGGCCACGGCGATGGCGTTCAAGGCTGTCTTCGAGCTGCCGTAGCCCATCATATTGACGGCGTGGTTCGCGGTGGCGGGATCGAGCGCCCGGCCGATGGACCCGGTGGAGCTGCTCACCATCACGATCCGGGCAGCAGGTGCTGCCAGCAGCAGCGGCAGGAATGCCTGGGTCACGCGGATCGGGCCGAAGACATTGACGTCGTAGGTGGCCTGGATGTCGGCGATCCGCTGCTGGCTCGGCGGCAGGTCGTAGTTGATGGCGACGCCGGCGTTGTTCACCAGCACGTCGAGACAGGATCTGGCCTGCCTGAATGCCTCGGCTGCCGCCTTCACACTGTCATCCCGCGTGACGTCCAGCTCAAGCCACTCCACGTCGAGGCCTTCGGCGCGCAATGCCTGCGCCGCCGCCATGCCGCGTTCGGCGCTCCTGGTGCCGAGCCAGACCTTGAAGCCCATGGTCGCCAGTCGCCGGGCGATTTCGCGGCCTATACCCTTGTTGGCGCCGGTCACCAGCGCGGTTTTCGAAGTCGTCATTTCAGTGTCTCCATTTTTCTTGTGGAAGACCCACAAATGGCGCGAGGCAGCGGGTGCCGCGCGCCGGAAACTCTCCAGCTCTTGCCTAATCCTCTCACGCTGTTGCGCGGCCGGTACGAATGCGCGATGCTGGCGCAATGAGCGAGGCGCTGCAGGAGTTGATCGAGATCGCCGGCCGCCATGCGTACGGGCGGCGAACAAGAACGGCGATTCCCCGTGTTTCGATCGGCCGCAGCGAAGTTGCCACGACGCCATCACCGGGCGTATGGGGATCGGGGATCTTATTCGTATTGCAGGGCGCGAAGACGGTTCTGATCGGCGACCGGGCTCTTCGTTACAATCCGGCCAGCTATTTCATCTACACTGTCGAGACGCCCACCATCAGCCAGATAGTCGAAGCGAGCGCGGCGCGTCCTTATCTGGCCATTGGCTTGACCCTTGACCTGCAGGCCGTCGCCGCGCTCCTCGTCGAGCACGGGCCGGCCCTCAGTGGCGACAGTTTCGCCACCTCGCCCGTTGATGACGACCTGCTCGACGCGTTGCGTCGAATGATGCGGTTGCTTGACCGGCCAGCGGAGATTGCCGTGCTCGCGACCATGATCGAGCGAGAGATGCTGTTTCGGCTCCTGCAAGGCCCCCAGGGCGGAAAGCTTCGTGAACTTGCGCGCGCCGATGGCCATCTGTCCCGGATTGGCCGGGCGATCGCCTGGATCCGTTCGCATCCCCATCAGCCGGTCCTCGTCGGCGATCTGGCCGAGATCGCCCGTATGAGCAGTGCCGCATTTTATCGTCACTTCAAGGCGGCGACGGCCATGAGCCCAATCCAGTATCAAAAGCAAATCCGCTTGCTGGAGGCCCGCCATCTGCTGATTGCCCAGCCGGGCAGCGTGGCGCGTGTCGCCTTCGCTGTCGGCTATGAGAGTGCTTCCCAGTTCAGCCGGGAGTATGCCCGCCAGTTTGGGTCGCCGCCTGCCCGCGACGCAGCGCGGCTTTTGCAGAAGGCGAAATGGCAATAGAGGTGATCTAAGGCTTGCGCTTCTTGCCGGTATCGCGCCGCTTCTCGCCGACGGCGACAGTCAGCGCCATGGCCAAAGCCATCGTCGCCGACAGCGAGCGGAAGCCGGCGAAATCGGCTTCGGCGACCTCGAACCAGACCCTGGCGAACTGGGCGAGCGGCGAAAAGGAGCTGTCGGTAATCGCCACGATCGGCACGCCTTGCTCCGAAATGACGCGCGCCTCCTCGATGGTGGCCGGGGCATAGGGCGAAAAGCTGATGGCGATGACGGCATCCCTTGGAGAGGCAAAGCCGATCATCTCTGCATTGAGGCCGGCGGCCGATTCGATCAGCTGGTTGCGGATCTTGAGCTTGCCCAATGCATAGGCGATATAGGAGGCAACCGGGTAAGAGCGCCGCTTGGCCAGCACGTAAATGGTTTCCGCCTTGGCCAGCACGGCGATCGCATCTTCGAAATGGTCTTCATTCAGCGTGCGCGAAATGTCGTTGAGCGAGGTGCTGGCTGCGGCGACAAAACCGTCGAAAATCGCCCGGTGGCCGGCGCCTTCCTCGGCCTTGGCGCGCAATGCCGCCAGCCTTTCATCATAGGATGAGTTGCGCTCGCGCAGGCGCTCGCGAAACACCAGCTGCAGGCTGGTGAAACCGTCAAAGCCAAGCTGCTGGGCAAAGCGGATCAGGGTCGAAGGCTGAACACCGGCGGAAGCGGCGATGCTGGCAGCGGTGCCGAAGGCGATATCGTCAGGGTTGTCGAGCGCATAGGCGGCGATCTGGGCGATGCGTTTCGGCAGGCTCTGGCGCCGCTCCAGGATCGTCGCCCGAAGCGTTTCGAAATCGCGAGGCACCCGTTCGTCCATCGTCGCTCCGCCCAGGCTCATCGTCGGTTCCCTCTGTGCCCCATCATAGCGGGCCTGTGCAAGAACACCATAAAAAATGAGACAAGCGTTCCATTCGGAGACAAAATGGACTAATTCATCCACACAAAATTCGGACGCAGCGGAGACAAAGCAGATGGTCGGGATAGGTCTTATCGGCACGGGCTTCATGGGCAAGTGCCACGCCATTGCCTGGAACGCGGTTGGCACCGTCTTTCCCGATGTGGCCAAGCCAAGGCTGGTCCATCTGGGCGAGGTCAACGAGGACCTTGCCAAACGCCGTGCCAGCGAATTCGGCTTCGCCAAGGCGTCCGGTGACTGGCGCGCCGTCGTCGACGATCCGGATGTCGATGTCATCTCGCTGACCACCCCGAACCAGTTCCACCCGGAAATGGCCATCGCCATCCTCGAAGCCGGCAAGCATCTGTGGTGTGAAAAACCGATGGCGCCGAGTTTTGCGGAGGCGCAAGCGATGGCTGCGGCCGCCCGGAAATCCGGCAAGGTTGCGGCGCTGGGCTATAACTACATCCAGAACCCGGCGATCCGTCATATCGGCGCGCTGCTCGACGAGAAGATCATCGGCGAGGTCAACCATCTGCGTATCGAGATGGACGAGGACTTCATGGCCGATCCGGAGGCGCTGTTCTTCTGGAAGCACGAGGCGGCGTCCGGTTACGGCGCGCTCGACGATTTCGCCGTGCATCCGCTGTCGCTCGTCGCCGTACTGTTCGGCCGCGTTGCCCGCGTCATGTGCGACATGGCCAGACCCTATGCCGACCGCCGCGTCGCCTCGGGCGGGCGCCGCGCGGTCGAGACCTATGACATCGCCAGCATCCTGATGCATCTCGAAAACGGCATCGCGGGCACGCTGCTGGTCAACCGTTCGGCCTGGGGCCGCAAAGGCCGGATCGCCATCCAGATTTTTGGTTCGAAGGGCTCAATCCTGTACGACCAGGAGCGGATGAATGAGTTCCAGCTCTATCTGACAGCCGACCGGCCGACCGAGCAAGGCTATCGCACCATCCTGGTGGCGCCGCACCATACGCCTTATGACGCCTTCCTGCCGGCGCCCGGCCACGGCCTCGGCTTCAACGACCTGAAGATCATCGAATGCCGGGAACTTTTGACGCGGCTTGCCGGCAAGCCGGCGCGGATCATCGACTTCGACGAAGGCCTGGAGATCGAGCGCACCGTGCACGCGATGGCGCGCTCGTTCGCGGAACAGCGCTGGATGGAGGTGCGGTAGTCTCCCGCTTGATAGGTTCTGGCATCCGCTTTTCGCGATGGTTGCTTCAATCGCCGGCAGCAGGGGCGTTCGTCTCCCAGCCGTTTACCCAGATCTGCCGCAACCGATCGCCTTCGCCCTTGAACCGTAGCCCTGTTGCCCGGCAGTCCCTGATCCGGTCGCTGCGGAAATTGCGGATCGCCTGGCGCAACTCGCACCAGGCGACGATGTTGGCGGTTTCTGCGTAATAGATCAGGGCGATCGGGCGGATGAGGCGCTCGGAGGCGCGGCCAAGTTCGTCGCGATAGGATAGGTCCAGCTTCTCCTCGTCGCGGATGGCGCGCCGTACCAGCGCCAGATCGACCGCGCCGGCCGAAGGCGCGGCGAACCCCCATGCATGCAGCGCATTGGCATCGAATGTCTGGCGCAAAGGAGGCGGCACCGCGCCGGCGATCTTGTCGCTGACGCGTTTGGCCGCCTGCTTGAGCTCGGTGTCGCCCGTGCGCTCCAGCAGTGCGAGCGACAGAACGATCGCCTCCATTTCTTCGATCGAAAACATCAGCGGCGGCAGATCGAATCCGGGGCGCAGGACATAGCCGATGCCTCGCCCGCCCTCAATCGGCACGCGCATTGCCTGCAGCGCGGCAATGTCGCGATAGACGGAGCGCACCGTCACTTCCAGCCGCTCGGCCATCATGGCTGCCGTCACCGGTTGCCTGGCCAGCCGCACGATCTGGATGATCTCGAACAGACGCGACGCCTTGCGCATTTCCTCGCCCGCTTCGATCACAACTGACACTACATCGTCAGTTGAGCTGACCTATACCACTGCTTATCGAATTGAAAATCACACATTCCTCAGCGGCTTGACCGGTCGAGGCGACAGGCAACTGACATGGGTTATGCGGAAAATCTCTGGCTGTTCTTCCTCCTCCTGTTCGGCATCATCATCGTGCCCGGCATGGACATGCTTTTCGTGCTCGCCAATGCGCTGACCGGAGGCGGCAAGAGGGGGCTTGCCGCGACCGGCGGCATCATGCTGGGCGGCATGGCGCATACGCTGAACGGCGCTGTCGGCGTCGGTTTGCTGATGCACTTCGTGCCGATCCTCTACAATCCGCTGCTGATTGCCGGCGCTGCCTACATGGCCTTTATCGGCCTGACGCTGATGCGCAGCTCGATCAAGATCGGCCACGAGCGGCTAGCCGGCAGCCGCTCCACTTGGAAGGCGTTTCGCCAGGGGCTGGTGATCTGCCTGATCAATCCCAAAGCCTATCTCTTCGTCTTTGCGGTCTATCCGCAGTTTCTGAAGCCCGCTTACGGCCCGATCTGGATGCAGGCGTCCATCATGGGATTGATGACGATCGCCCTGCAGTTTGCCGTCTATGGTGCACTTGCCCTTACCGCCGGTCGCAGCCGCAATCTCCTGGTCGCCAATCCCCGGGCGACCGCATTTGCCGGCCGGACGGCCGGACTGCTTCTCGTTGCGGTTTCGGTACTAACCGCCTGGCAAGGTCTGAAGGCGGCGTGAAGTCCTGGCTTGAAATCAGGACCCCCGCCTTGTCCTCGCTGGCATCTTCGGCCTCGTCAGGCGGCTCCAGGACGGTCGGCGATCATGGCGCGGCGCACCGACCGGCGCCGCTCGACGGCGTCGGCAAGGCCGTACAGCACCGTCTCAGTGGTTGCCCAGTCGATGCAGCCATCGGTGATGCTCTGGCCATAGACGAGCCGCTTGCCGGGCATGACATCCTGCCGGCCGGCGACAAGGTTGCTCTCGATCATGACGCCAATGATGCGCTCGTCGCCTGCCGCGACCTGGCCAGCCACGTCGGAGGCCACCCCTGGCTGGTTTTCCGGCTTCTTCGAGCTGTTGGCGTGGCTGACATCGATCATCAGCCGCGGCGCCACGCCGATCCGGCCGAGTTCCGCGCAGGCAGCAGCAATGCTGGCCGCGTCATAATTCGGCACAATACCGCCGCGCAGGATGACGTGGCAGTCCTCGTTGCCGGTGGTCGTCGCGATGGCGCTGCGCCCGCCCTTCGTCACCGCCATGAAATGATGCGGCTGGGCGGCGGATTTCACGGCTTCGGCGGCGATCCGCAAATTGCCGTCGGTGCCGTTCTTGAAGCCGACCGGGCAGGACAGGCCTGACGCCAGTTCGCGATGGATCTGGCTCTCGGTCGTGCGCGCGCCGATCGCTCCCCAGGCGACGAGGTCGGCAATATATTGCGGGGTGGCCATGTCGAGGAATTCGGTCGCCGCCGGCAGGCCGAGATTGTTCACGGCGGCGAGCACGTTGCGGGCCATCCTCAGGCCCTTGTCGATGTTGAAGCTGCCGTCGAGGTCGGGATCGTTGATCAGGCCCTTCCACCCGACCGTCGTGCGCGGCTTCTCGAAATACACGCGCATCACGATCTCCAGCCGGTCCGACAGGCTTTCACGCAGCGATGCCAAACGGCTGGCATAGTCTACGGCAGCGGCCGGATCGTGGATCGAACAGGGGCCGACGACGACCACCAGTCGGTCGTCGGTGCCGGTCAGCACGGCGTGGATGGCGTTGCGTGACGCGGCAACGGTGCGCGTTGCCGTCAGTGTGCGCGGTATTTCCCGCATCACCTCGTCCGGCGTACTCAATTCCCTGATTTCTTTGACCCGAAGATCGTCTGTGGTGGTCAACACGGCTTTCTGCTCCTGATTGGGGAGACCTGCCGGCTGAGACAAAAAAGCCGCCAGATCTGGCGGCTGTTCGGATGTTGTTGCTGCAATCTTCAGATCGAGCGCAATCCTCCCGCCGCCAGCGAGCTCATAAAGTACCAATAGGTGGCGGTCAGGTTGATCATGACGGCTGATATAGTCGAAGCGGTTGCGTTTGTCACGTGCCTGGTGAGGAGGAGGTCTACTCCAGCCCATTCGCGATTGGCTGAAGCCCCCCGAACTTCGTCATCCCAGGGCGAAGCAGGAGCGGAGCTCCGTCGCGGAGACCCGAGGATGACGAAGTGATGGGCGGCGTTCCGCTAGACTTGCCGGCATTATTCCGGCGACGCCCCGGCGATGCTCTGATCGTAGTCGACAAGCGACCCGGTCATGACGCCGGACTGCGGGCTGATCATATAGCTGATCAACCGGGCAAGCTGGTCCGGCTTCACCAATTGGCCCATCGGCTGTGCGGCTTCGGCCTTCGCCAGCCAGTCATCCGGCGCGTCGTGCCACTTCTTCTGCACGATGTCCTCGCCCTCGGTATCCATCCAGCCGGGCAGCACCGCATTGCAGCGGATGCGATTGCCGCGATAGGCATTGGCGACATTCTTGGTCAGTGTCGCCAGCGCTCCCTTGCTCGACGAATAGGGTGCCAGGAACGACTGGCCGCAATGCGCCGACATCGACAGCACGTTGACGATCGAGCCCGTTGCCTGGCGCGCCAGCAGATGCGCCACCACGCCCTGCATCAGGAAAAACGGGCCGCGCACATTGGTCTGGAATATCTGGTCGAAGAGATCCTCGGAGGTCTGGACCAGCGAGCCGCGAGCCGAGGTGGCGGCGGCGTTGACCAGCGCGTTGACGGTGCCGAAATGGCCAATCGCCGTTTCGACCGCACGCTTGCAGTCGGCCACTTTTGAGACGTCGGCGCTGATGAAGACGGCATCGACGCCTGCGCGCTTGAGAGCGGCGACAGCCCTGTCGCCCTTCTCCTGCGAGCGGCCGATCAGCGCCAGCGCCCGGCAGCCCTCATCGGCCAGCGCCTCGGCGACGGCGAAGCCGATGCCTTGTGCGCCGCCGGTGACGATGGCGCGTGTTTCGGAATTGCGACCGGCTGAACCGTTCATCGCCTTGCTCCTGTGCTTGATAGTCAGATTGTTTGGTCGAGGCGGACGGTCTTGCCTTCCTTGGCCGATTTCAGCGCCGCATCTGCCAGCCTCAGCGCCACCAGCCCGTCCTTGCCGCTCGGCGCCGCCTTCTTGCCTGACGTCGCTGCCGCGATGAAGGCAGCGATCTCGTTGGCATAGGCGTCGAGATAACGGGTCATGAAGAAATCGTGCAGCGGCGGCCGCGTATAGCCTTTCTCATTGGCAAGTTCGATCGACACCGGCCGCTGGTTCTCGGCCGCAATCATGCCTTTCGAGCCATGCACCTCGATACGCTGGTCGTAGCCGTAGGTGGCGCGGCGTGAGTTGGAGATGACGCATTGCTTGCCGGAGGCAGTTTCGAGGATCACGCTGACGCTGTCGAAGTCGCCGGCCTCGCCGATCTTCTTGTCGACCAGCACGGAAGCATGCGCGCTGACCGCCACCGGCTCCTCGCCGAGCAGGAATCGCGCCATGTCGAAATCATGAATGGTCATGTCGCGGAAGATGCCGCCCGAGCGGCCGATATAGTCGAGCGGCGGCGGGCCGGGATCGCGCGAGGTGATGGTCACCATCTCGACGGTGCCAATCGCACCGTCGTCGATAGCCTTGCGCACGGCGGCAAAATGCGGATCGAAGCGGCGGTTGAAGCCGACCATCAGGGTCGCGCCGGTCTTGTCGACGACGGCCAGGCAACGTTCCACCCTGGCGGCGTCGAGGTCGATCGGCTTTTCGCAGAAAATCGCTTTGCCCGCTTTGGCGAAGCGTTCGATCAGATCGGCATGGGTATCGGTCGGTGTGCAGATGACGACCGCATCGATATCGCCGGCCCGTTCGATGGCATCGATGCTGCGCACTTCGGCGCCATAGGCAGAGGCCAGATCGGTCGCCGCCTTCTCGAAGGCGTCGGCAACTGCAACCAGCCTGGCCTCAGGATTGGAACCGACAGCGCGAGCATGGACCTTGCCAATACGGCCGGCACCGAGAAGAGCAAAACGAAGAGGCATGAAGAATTTCCTTTGAAGATGGTTTGGAAGAAGGAGTCAGCGCCTGTGGCTCGGCGTTGGCCGTTACGCCGCAAGCTCCGCCTGCCCGGTCTTGGCACCGGTGATGTAGGAGACGATATCGTTGCCGTCAGTGTCCTGCTTGCGCAAATTGGCGACGATGCGGCCGCGCCGGAAAACGACGATGCGGTCGACCAGGTCGAACACCTGGCGCATGTTGTGAGAGATCAGGATCAGCGGTTCGCCATTCTCCTTCAGCGTGCGGATGATGTTTTCGACCTGCATCGTCTCCTGCACGCCGAGTGCCGCCGTCGGCTCATCCATGATGATGAGCTTGGAAGCAAAGGTCGCGGTTCTGGCAATTGCTACGCACTGGCGCTGGCCGCCCGACATGTGGCGGATGGTGTTGGAAAGATTGGGAATCTTGACCGCTGTGCGGACCAACGCCGCCTCGGTCGCCTTGCGCATGAATTTGCGATCGAGGATCGAGAAGGGCCCGAGATTGAAAAGCACCCGCTCGCGGCCGAGGAACAGGTTCGACGGCACGTCGAGGTCGTCGGCCAACGCCAGGTTCTGGAACACCGTCTCGATGCCCGCCTCGCGGGCTTCGATCGGCCCGGCGAAATTCACTTCCTTGCCGTCGAACCACATCCTGCCGCTGGTGCGCTGCTCGACGCCGGTTATCTGGCGCACGAAGGTCGATTTGCCGGCGCCGTTGTCGCCCATGATGGCGACGTGCTCACCCTTGCGCAGCTCGAAGTTGGCACCCTCCAGCGCATGGACGCCGCCATAATACTTGGTCAGGTTTTCGGTCTTCAGGACGATGTCCGACATGATCAAGCCCTCATTGCCCGCAGGCGTTGGCGCCACTGGTCGAGAACGACTGCGCCGACGATGATCACGCCTTTGACCATCTCCTGATAATAGGCGTCGAGGCGCAGAAAGGTGAAGCCGGAGATGATGACACCGAAAATCAGCGAGCCGATCACCGTCCCGATAATCGAACCGCGGCCGCCCGACAGCGACACGCCGCCGATAACCGCCATGGCGATCGCATCGAGCTCGTACATTACACCCATGCCGGCCTGGGCGGTGAGATTTTTCGAGCTCAGCACCACGGCGGCGAGCGCGGCGAGGACGCCGGCAATGACGTAGACGAGGATCTTGTGATTGGCGATGTTGATGCCGGACATGCGCGCGGCGTCCTCATTGGAGCCGATTGCATAGCAGTGCTTGCCATATTTGGTGTAGCTCAGGATCAGCTGGAACAGCACTGCGAGCGATATGAAAATGATGACGGGCATCAGCCCCTTGCCGATGGCGGCGAAACTCTCGGTCGGAAACGAGATCGGCTGTCCCTTCGACCACCATTTGGCGATGCCGCGCGCGGTGACCATCATGCCGAGGGTGGCGATGAACGGCGGGATGCGCGTGTAGGCGATCAAAGCGCCGTTGACCAAGCCGGCCAGCAGGCCGCAGCCGATCGCGACCAGCACCGGCACGATCACCGGCAGGTCGGTCCAGCCTTGGGCGATGAACATCGCCTTGGGGTTCGGGTTGCCATTGACGGTCGCCACCTGGGCGAAGCTCATGGCTATCATCGCCGTGGCGCCGACGATCGAACCCGAGGAAAGGTCGATGCCGCCGGTAATGATCACCTGCGTCACGCCGATCGCAATGATGCCGACGATCGACACCTGCAGGATGATGATCTGCAGGCGCGCTTCGTTGAAGATCGCATCGATATTGTCGCGGGTATTGAACAGGAAGCTGTCGCCCAGGAAAACCCGGCCGATCAGCTCGAAAGCGCCGACGAGGATGACGAGCGCCAGGAAGACGTTGAATTCGGCCGGCCATGCGCGCCGCTTTGCATCATAGCTGAGCCCGCCGACGCCGTGAGATGTCTGTGCCAATCGTGCTTCCTCCGTCAGCCACGGTTCTCCTCTCGGCGCTGTTCAGGCCGAGAGGGAAAAAGCGGAGCGGCGCTGTCTTACTTTGGCGCGCCGCTCCGTATCGGACAGGTCCGCCTCAGTTCTTCTTCAGGAACTTGTCGATATTTGCCGGCGTGACCAGCTGGAACGGGATGTAGACCTTGTGCTCGACCTTCTCGCCCTTCGCCAGCTTGAGCGCTGCGTCAAGCGCGCCGGCACCCTGGCCGGCCGCGTCCTGGAACACTGTCGCATCGAGGTCGCCCGCCTGCATCGCCGCAAGCGCATCCTGGGTAGCGTCGACGCCGCCGACGACAACCGACTTCATGTCGATGTTGGCGGCCTTCATCGCCTGGATGGCGCCGATGGCGCTTTCGTCATTATTGGCGATGACGCCGTCGAACGGCTTGCCGGTTGACAGCCAGTTGGTCATCAGGTTCTGCGCTTCTTCGCGCTTCCAGTTTGACGTCTGCTTGTCGATGATCTTGATGAAGCTGCACTCCGGCGCGGCGATCACGTCGTCAATGTCCTTGGTGCGCTGCACCGCTGCCTGGTTCGACAGCTCGCCCATGATCACATAGACGTTGGCTTCAGTCTTGCCGGCCTCCTTGAACAGGCGGCAGACCTCCTTGGTCTCAAGCGTGCCGGAATCGGCTTCGTTCGAGGCGACGAAGGCCTGGTTGTCGGGCAGCGTGTCGACGTTGACCGGCTCGCGATTGACATAGACCAGTGGAATCTTGGCAGCGGCGGCTGCGTCCGACATCGCCTGGGTGGCCGAGGTGTCGACCGGGTTGACGATGATGGCGTCAACGCCCGAGGCGGCGAAGTTCTTGATCTGGTCGAGTTGCTTGGCGACGTCGTTCTGCGCATCCTCCACCTGCAGCTCGACGCCATCCATGCCCTTGGCCTGCTCGATCATGCCGTTGCGCAGCACGGTGAGAAAATTGTCGTCGAACAACGCCATCGACACGCCGATCTTGGCAGCAAAGGCGGACGAACTCATCAGCGCCGCGAACGCGACGCCCAAAAGCAGTTTTTTCATTTTATTTCTCCTCCACATTGGTGTCCGGCTGCACCGATCTACCCGGAATCCCCGATCTCGCAGGGAATTCTCTCCCGATTGCCATTTTTGGTTCCGGAGGCATTTGCCTGAAACAGATCTTCCGGAACGAAAGAACCAAAATGCTCAGCTGGTGAAATATTTATTCCATTTCGCGTGGGCGTCAAGCGAGATTTCGCCATGAGGAATGGATTTTCGGCATTTCGAGCGCTTTTAGACCGACGCTCAGGCAAGTCAGGCCTGAAAGTGTTCTGATAGATTACATCATGTCTGCCGCCGATGACCGCGACGTCAGATGTTTTCCGGCAGATAAATGTCGAAGGGCAGAAAGGTCTGGCCCGGCGCATTCGCAGCGCCGGTCTCGATGGCATGCGCCATCAGCCCGACAAGCTCGCGGCAAAGCGCCGCCAGTGGCGTCGAGATCACCATGGTCAGAAAATTATCCGCCAGCGCCGCGCGCGAGTCGGGCGTGATCTCATTGCAGACGACCGCCGGCATCTCAGCCGGCTTTGCCTCCCTCAGCGCCGAGATCGCACCTTCCATGCCGCCACC
Organism: Mesorhizobium sp. M1329; assembly: GCF_040318035.1. Lineage (NCBI taxonomy): Bacteria > Pseudomonadati > Pseudomonadota > Alphaproteobacteria > Hyphomicrobiales > Phyllobacteriaceae > Mesorhizobium > Mesorhizobium sp. M1329. Next base: position 253,295 of record NZ_JAMYLN010000002.1, read on the forward strand.
GGCGACATAGCAACCGGCGAGATCGGGGTGGCGGGCCAGAAGCTCGATCATTGCATCATGCGTGATCTGGTTCGCTTCCAGATTGACCAATGTCTCGAGGAGAGTGAATTCCGGCGCCTGCTCGCGAAAGAAGGAGCGAAAACCGATCTCGCGAAGCTCATGGCCATGGAAGCGATGGCTGCCGACGAACAGGGCGACCTTGCCAGGTCTCTTCGCGGCCTTCGAGATCATCCAGGCAGCGGTGCGGCCGACCTTGCGATTGTCCAGGCCGACATAGCCCTCGCGAATACCGGACGCAAAGTCGGAAAGCAGGGAGAACACCGGTACGCCATTGGCTTTGAGAGCCTCGACGGCGACCGTCAGCGTCGGGTGATCAGGCCCGACCAGGGCGACGGCCCTGGATTTGGCGGCCAGCTTGCGCATCCGCTCGACGATCTCGTCCGGCGCCAGCGAAGCGGCGAAGTCGATGGTCGCCACGCCACGAAGCCGAGGCGACTGCGACACCGCCAGTTCAAGCTCGCGGGCAAATTCACTGTAGAAGACGTCCTCCCGCCGCAACAGCAGGAACCCGAGCCGGTATTCGGGCAATTCATGGCGCATCCGCTGCTTGATCAATCCGGCTGCGTGATAGCCGATGCTGGTCGCGGCCTCATAGACGCGGCGCGCGGTTTCCTCGCGCACCGGCAAGCGGTTGTTCAGCACCCGGTCGACGGTGGCAACGCTGACCCCCGAAATGCGTGCCAGGTCGGTGATCGTCGGCCGTTTCGCCATCGCTGCCTCACTCTACTGTCCGGCTCCCTTTTACACCATTCTGATGGAAAATGATAGAAACTATCTTTGTGATATTGAGCCTATCAGGGCTCGGCGCTATTTTGAACGCTGACCGAATATGATCGAGGCCTCCGCCATGGTGGATATTGGACTCCGAACCGGGAATACGAGCTCCGCAGCAGCGTCCCGACGCGACTACAGCCTGATCGGCCGCCACGCGAAGCTTGCCGTCGAGAGCGGGCTGGCGGCGGCCGAGTGGTATCACACCGACGTGCCGCGCAAGCAGATGAAGGAGCTGATGCAGCGCTCCGACGGCCCGGCGATCCGCGATACCATCATCTGGCTCGGCGCCATGATCCTCAGCGGAGCCGGCGCCGCCTGGTTCTGGGGCAGCTGGTGGTGTGTGCCGTTCTTCTTCGTCTACGGCGTCCTCTACGGTTCCTCCACCGATTCACGCTGGCACGAATGCGGCCACGGCACCGCCTTCAGGACGCAGTGGATGAACAACGCGGTCTATCAGGTCGCCTGCTTCATGATCATGCGCAACCCGGTGACCTGGCGCTGGAGCCATACGCGCCACCACACCGATACCATCATCGTCGGCCGCGATCCTGAGATATCGGTGATGCGTCCGCCCGATCTGCTGCGCGTGGTGCTCAACTTCGTCGGTATTCTCGATGCCTGGCATGCGATGAGCGACATGCTGCGCAATGCGGCCGGTATCATCAGCCCGGCCGAAAGAACCTTCATTCCCGACCAGGAGCAGCCGAAGGCAATCCGCATTGCCCGCATCTGGACGACAATCTATGCCGCGACCATTGCGCTGGCGCTCTATACCGGCTCGTTCCTGCCACTGATGCTGGTCGGTCTGCCCAGGCTTTACGGTGCCTGGCACCATGTCATGGTCGGCCTGCTGCAGCATGGCGGCCTGGCTGAAAACGTCACCGATCACCGGCTCAACAGCCGCACCGTCTACATGAACCCGATAAGCCGCTTCATCTACTGGAACATGAACTACCACGTCGAGCATCACATGTTTCCCATGGTGCCCTATCACGCGCTGCCCAGGCTACACGAACTGATCAAGCACGATCTGCCGGCGCCGACACCGTCCATCCTGGCCGGCTACCGCGAGATGGTACCCGCCTTCCTGCGCCAGCTGCGCAATGAGGATTATTTCATCAAGCGCGAACTGCCGCCGACGGCGAGGCCCTATCGCGAGGATTTCCACAACGATAACGCTGCCGCTGCGGTGGCTGCTGAATGAAAAGCCCACGCCGGGGCACCAAGAATCGGGGAAAGCGCAAATGAGCGACTGGGTCGAGGCTTGTGACGCTGGGGACATCGACGAAGAGGACGTGATGCGCTTCGACCATGGCGGTCGCACCTTTGCCATCTATCGCAGCCCCGACGACGAGTATTTCGCCACCGACGGGCTTTGCACGCATGAGAAGGTGCATCTGGCGGACGGGCTGGTGATGGACGATATCATCGAATGCCCGAAGCATAATGGCCGCTTCAATTACAAGACTGGGGCTGCCAGGGGCGCGCCGGTCTGCGTCGATCTAAGAACCTATCCGGTCAAAGTCGACGCCGGCAAAGTCCTTGTCCGGATCGGTTGATGATGACGAAGGGAATGGTCATCATTGGCGCCGGCGAATGCGGCGGGCGCGCCGCCCTTGCGCTGCGCGAGCTCGGCTTTAATAGACCGGTGATGCTGGTCGGCGACGAGCCGCATCTGCCCTATGAGCGGCCGCCGCTGTCGAAAGACGCGATGATCGCCGAGGCGCCCCTGATCAAGGCGATCGCCAGTGAGGCGGTCCTGGCCGAAAGATCGATCAGGCATGTCCACTCGGTCCAGGCGGTGGCGATCGACCGCGCGGGGCATGTCGTGCGCCTCTCGGACGGTTCCGTCCTGACTTACGACAAGCTCCTGCTGGCGACCGGTTCGGTGCCGCGCAAACTGGCGATGCCGGGCCTTGGCGGGCGCTGCGTCTATCTGCGGACCTTCAACGACGCGCTGGCCATTCGCGCCCATCTCAGCGCCGGAAATCGCGTCGCCATCATTGGCGGCGGCTTTATCGGGCTTGAGCTTGCCGCGGCGGCACGCAGACTGGGTGCGGCGGTCACAGTCATCGAGGCGCAGCCGCGCATTCTGATGCGCGGCGTCCCGGCCGAGATCGCCGAGATCATCCATCAGGCGCATGAAGCCGAAGGCGTGAAAATCCTGTGCGGCGAGGGCATCGCCGCCATTGCCGATAATGGCGCCGAAGTGCACATCGCGCTTGCCGGTGGACGCGACATTGTCGCCGATCTTGCCGTGATTGGCATCGGCGCCGTGCCGGTGACCGGACTTGCCGCGGAGGCAGGGCTGACCATCGACAATGGCATCGCCGTCGACGCCGAGCTTCGCACCAGCGACCGGGATATCTTTGCCGCCGGCGATTGCTGTTCGTTTCCGCTCGCCATCTATGGCGGCCGGCGCGTGCGGCTCGAAGCCTGGCGCAATGCACAGGAGCAGGGCGCGCTCGCCGCTAGGAATATGCTTGGCGCCGGCGAGTCCCATGCGGCGGTGCCGTGGTTCTGGTCGGATCAGTACGGCCTGACCTTACAGATCGCCGGCCTGTCGGACGAAGGCCGCAGCATCGCGCGCCGCGACCTCGGCGACGGCGCCTTCATCCTGTTCCACCTCGCCGAGGACGGCAGGCTGGTTGCGGCAAGCGGCATCGGCCCCGGCAACGCGGTCGCCCGCGACATAAGGCTGGCCGAGATGCTGATTGCAAAGCAGGCAAAGCCGGCGCCGGAAGCGCTAGTCTCGCAGACCGTCAAGTTAAAGTCGCTGCTGGCGGCTTGATCCGCCGCGTGGATAGTTGGCCGAACGCGTTCGGCTAAAACAGCGCCTTCAGCTCCGACAGCTTGTCGTTGACCAGCCAGCCATAGTAATTTTCCTCAGGCAGCTTTTCCGGGTCGCCCGCAGCGCGGCGCTTGTCGTTCTCGGCTTTCAGTGCATAGGCGCGCTGTTCGGGATTGCCGACATTGTAGAGCGTCGACGTGATGCCGGGATTGCCTGAGATGTCGAAGCCGGCAATGCTTCTATAGGCGTCGATCGACTTCCTGATCGTCGCCGCGACATAAGGCAGTGTCAGGTCAGGGTCCATGATCGTCTTGTAGACCGCGTTCGGGTCGCCGACGTCGAGTTCCGGCAGGCCGGAAACCTTGTGCACGAGGTCGCTCATCTGCAGTGCGGTCAGCGGATTGAGCTGGCCAAGGCCAAAAGTCTGGCCGGCATAATAAGGCTGGAAGAAAGTGGCACCGAAGCGGTCGTTGGGAAAGCTCTCGCCGTTGACAGTTTTGCCGCGGAACGACCGGTTCCACACCTGTTCGCGGCACTCCCACAAATCGTAGCTGTCGGACTTCCCTGCGCATTTGGCAAATTGCGGCCGTTGCATGAAATCGGTGATGTCCTCGCCATCATAGGCAAAGGAGAGCTTGCTCGACAGATACGAGATCGCCTTGACGTAGTAGGTCTGCAGTCGGTCATAGGCGTCGACGTTGTAGGTGTGCTCGCCGACGATGGCGCCGACGATATGCATTGGGTCGATGCCATAGGCCGCGGCCGCCTGCTTGATCTTGCCGCGCAGCTCGGCATCGTTCTGGAGCAGCGCAAAGACCTTGCGGTATTTCGCCTGGAACGTGGTGTTGGTCGCCTGGGTGCGCCGGCTCGATGCGCCCGGTATGTCGGGCTGCTCGGCGTTGCGGTTGCCCGGCGGCACCATCGTTGCCGCTTGCGCGGCGAACATGGCTGCCGCCAGCGTCAGCCCCAAAATGACGAGGATCAGTTTTTTCATGCGCCGCCGCCCAAATAATCGCCGGCAAACTAGGTAATGCTCCGCCGGGAGTCGAGAGACGCCTGCACCGGACGGGACGAAAGCTTGCCGGATGCTTCCATTTGGCCACACATCGGGAATGCCGGGCCGAATTAGGCGGAGGCCGGGAGCAATTCCCCGGCCTCTTCGAGGATGGAGCGTCTCCTACAGGATGAAACGCGACAAATCCGTGTTCCTGGAGAGGTCGCCGACATGCTTCTCGACATAGGCGGCATCGATGGTCACCGAGGTGCCGTTGCGGTCCGGCGCGTCGTAGGAGATATCGTCCAGCACCCGCTCCATCACCGTCTGCAGCCGCCTGGCGCCGATGTTCTCGACGCTGGCGTTGAGGTCCACGGCGATGCCGGCCAACGAATCGATGGCGTCGTCGGTGAAGACCAGGTCGACGCCTTCGGTCTTCATCAGCGCGATATACTGCTTGATCAGGCTGGCTTCGGTCTCGGTGAGGATGCGGACGAAATCGTCCTTCTCCAGCGCCCGCAGCTCGACGCGGATCGGCAGGCGGCCCTGCAATTCCGGCAGCAGGTCGGAGGGCTTGGCGACGTGGAACGCGCCCGAGGCGATGAACAGGATGTGGTCGGTCTTCACCGGTCCGTATTTGGTCGCAACCGTGGTGCCTTCGACCAGCGGCAGCAGGTCGCGCTGCACACCTTCACGCGAAACGCCGGCACCGATGCCGCCTTCGCGCGAGGCGATCTTGTCGATCTCGTCGAGGAAGACGATGCCGTCATTCTCGGTCGATTCGAGCGCCCTGCGCACCACTTCGTCCTGATCGAGCAGCTTGTCGGACTCGTCGCTGATCAACAGCCCGTAGGACTCCTTGACCGTCGTCTTGCGCAACTTGGTCTTCTTGCCGCCCATCGCTTTCGACAGCATGTCGTTGATGTTGAGCACGCCGATATTGGCGCCCGGCATGCCGGGGATCTCGAAACCGGGCATGCCGCCATTGCCGGTATCGGCCACTTCGATCTCGATCTCCTTGTCGTCGAGCTCGCCGTCGCGCAGCTTCTTGCGGAAACTGTCACGGGTGGCCGGGCTCGCCGTCTTGCCGACAAGCGCTTCGAGCACCCGTTCCTCGGCGTTGATGTGGGCACGCGCCTTGACGTCCTCGCGCATCTTCTCGCGCACCAGCCCGATGGCGATCTCGACCAGATCGCGGATGATCTGCTCGACATCGCGGCCGACATAGCCGACCTCCGTAAACTTGGTGGCTTCGACCTTGACGAAAGGCGCACCGGCAAGGCGTGCCAGGCGGCGTGAAATCTCGGTCTTGCCGACACCGGTCGGGCCGATCATCAGGATGTTTTTCGGCATCACCTCTTCGCGCATCTGGCCTTCGAGCTGCTGGCGGCGCCAGCGGTTGCGCAAGGCAATCGCGACGGCACGCTTGGCGTCTTTCTGGCCGATGATGAAGCGGTCGAGTTCCGAAACGATTTCGCGGGGAGAGAAGGTGCTCATGTCACTAAATTCCACTTTGCCACTGCCGAATGGACTCGAACGGATGCAGCAGCATGATCACGTTGAGTGTCAGATTGTCCCGGATGAGATAGCCGACACCGAATTCGAAGATGAGGGCGAGGGTTACGATCACCCATATAGGAAGCCTTCGCGCCATGACAAACCCCAGCACCATGGCCAGCGTGTCCGACACCGAATTGATGATGCTGTCGCCATAATAGTCGAGCGAGATCGTGCCGGCACGATAGCGATCGATGATGAAAGGGCTGTTCTCGAGCAGCTCCCAGCCGCCCTCTATAACCACCGCAAAGGCCAGCCTGAACCCGATCGGCGAGCGCGGGAAAAGGAACCACGCCAGCGAATAGAACAGGAAGCCATGAATGATGTGCGAGAAGCTGTACCAGTCGGAAATATGCTGGGAATTCTCGGAGCTCTGCACGATGCCGTGCCACAGCTTGACGTAGCCGCAGGTACAGATCGGCGTCCGCCCCATGCCGTAGAGAGCCCCGGCCTGGAAGATGACCAGGCCGAGAACCAGCAGAAGCCCCATTCGCCAGCTGTCTTCGTAGGCCGAAACGGTTTTGTCGCTGGAAACGCTCATGCTGCTATTGCCCCTCTTCTGCGTCACCCTGTTCGGCGTCACCCTGTCCGGCATCACCCTCTGGGGCATCAATCGCCATCAGCACGGCATCGCCATATTCCGACTTCCTGCGATCGATAGCCCTGAAACCGGCCTTTTCATAGGCACGGATAGCCCGTGCATTGGCGGGGTCCGGGTCGATGATCACGCGCGGCGTACCTTCCTCGAAAAGCTGCTCGACGAACTGCCGGACGATCGCCGCGCCGTGGCCGATCCCGACAAGCTCCGGCACGCCGATCGACAGATCGATGCCGAGCGTGCCGAACGGCTGGTCGCTATAGGGATGGCCGTCCTCCAGATGCGGATCGTAGCTCTGCAAATAGCCGATGGGCTTTCCGTCGAGCTCGACAATCAGCGGCTCGACCGAAATGCTGTCGATATGTTCGCGGATCTCCGCAATCTCGGTCTCTGGGTCGTTCCACCATTCGGCGACATGCGGCTCTGCAAGCCAGCCGGCGATCATCGGCAGGTCCCTCTCGGTCACCGGCCGAAAACTATAGCGGAGGCTCCGCTCAGGCGGCATCGAGAGTTTCGACGACGAAGCTGTTGTTGGTGTAGACGCAAATGTCTGACGCGATCTGCATCGCCTTGCGGGCGATCTCCTCGGCGTCCTTGTCGCTATCCATCAAGGCGCGTGCCGCTGCCAGCGCGTAATTGCCGCCCGAGCCGATGGCCATCACGCCAAATTCGGGCTCCAGCACGTCGCCGGTGCCGGTCAGCGCCAGCGACACCGACTTGTCGGCCACCAGCATCATCGCTTCCAGCCGCCGCAAATAGCGGTCGGTGCGCCAGTCCTTGGCGAGCTCGACGCAGGCGCGTGTCAGCTGGTCGGGATATTGTTCGAGCTTGGCTTCGAGCCGCTCGAGCAGCGTGAAGGCATCGGCAGTGGCGCCGGCAAAGCCGGCGATGACGTTGCCGCTTTTGCCGATGCGGCGCACCTTCTTGGCGTTGCCTTTCATGATGGTCTGGCCGAGGCTGACCTGGCCGTCGCCGGCGATCACCACCTTGCCGCCCTTGCGCACGGTGAGGATGGTCGTGGCATGCATGGTCAGTTCATTCGACATTTTCTGCTCCGATCAGCACCGATCCCATCGAGGCGATCGGCGCGTTACGAGTGACTCGATCGGCCATATGTATGCATAGGCCCGACGATTGCAAACCGGCCATCCGCCGGGCCGGACTGTGCTCGGCAGCGGTAACTGGCAATCGCAGGATCATGCTGCTAGAAGGCTTTCGTTTTCAGGCATGTGAACGCCTGAATCGTGCAAAATCTGAGACAAGGATGAGGTTATGGCGCCCCGTTCCACCGAGATAAGCCGCAAGACCAGGGAAACCGACATCTCCGTGTCGGTTCAGGTCGACGGCTCGGGCAAATCCGACATTTCGACGGGCGTCGGCTTCTTCGACCATATGCTGGACCAGTTGTCGCGCCATTCGCTGATCGACATGACCGTGAAGGCCAAGGGCGACCTGCACATAGACGACCACCACACGGTCGAGGATACGGGCATCGCGCTCGGCCAGGCGCTGGCCAAGGCATTGGGCGAGCGGCGCGGCATCATGCGCTACGCCTCGATCGACCTCGCCATGGACGAGACACTGACGCGAGCGGCAATCGACGTCTCCGGCCGGCCTTTTCTGGTCTGGAATGTTTCATTCTCGTCGCCGAAGATCGGTACGTTCGACACCGAGCTGGTGCGCGAATTCTTCCACGCGCTGGCGCAGAATGCCGGCATCACGCTGCATGTCACCAATCATTACGGCGCCAACAACCACCACATCGCCGAGACCTGCTTCAAGGCCGTGGCGCGTGCGCTGCGTTCGGCACTTGAGCGCGACCCGCGCCAGCCGGACGCGGTTCCCTCCACCAAGGGGTCCCTGAAAGGGTAGCGCCATGGCCATCTATGTCGTGATGGAGCCGCCAGGCCGCAGCGAAAGCGTGGACACTACCTTTGTCCGTGACGGCTTTGCCTGGCTCGGCTTCCTGGTGCCGCCGCTGTGGCTGGCCTGGCACCGGCTGTGGGTCGAAGCGGCATTGGCGTTTGTCGCCATGGGCCTGCTCTCGATGCTGGACGAAAGGCTGGACCTGGAAACAGCCGGCTCGCTTTTATCCCTGCTTGTCATGCTCTTTGTCGGACTGGAAGGACAGGGCTTGCGGATCGCAGCCCTGCGCCGTCGCGGCTGGCATGAATGGGGCGTGGTCGAGGCCGACAGGCTCGACGATGCCGACATTCGCTATGTAGTGGAAGCCGATGCAGGTTCGAATGCACAAGCTCCTGCGCAGCGCATCGTCCCGGACGCAGCACATGCCCGGCCGGCGCAGATGGGCCTGGCGCTGGGGCTGAACCATATTCCGGGAAAGCCCTGAGATGAGGGTCGCGATCATCGACTACGGGTCGGGCAATCTGCGCTCGGCCACCAAGGCCTTCGAGCGTGCCGCGCATGAAGCCGGCATTGCCGCCGCGATCGAGCTCACCGCCGATGCCGAGCGGGTCAGGACCGCCGACCGCATCGTCCTGCCCGGCGTCGGCGCCTATGCCGATTGCGCCGCTGGACTGCGTGCGGTCGCCGGCATGTGGGAAGCGGTGGAGGAGGTGGCTATCGCCAAGGCTCGGCCGTTCCTCGGCATCTGCGTCGGCATGCAGCTGATGTCGGAGCGAGGCCTGGAAAAGACCGTCACAAAGGGCTTTGGCTGGATCGCCGGCGACGTCAAGGAGATCACGCCGGCCGATCCGACACTCAAGATCCCGCAGATCGGCTGGAACACGATTGACCTGAAGCGCAAGCATCCGCTGTTTTCCGGTATTGCGACGGGCGGCAAGGGACTGCACGCCTATTTCGTCCACTCCTACCATCTCGATGCACGGAAGGAGGATGAGGTGCTGGCGGTTGCCGACTATGGCGGCCCGGTAACGGCCGCTGTCGCCCGCGACAACCTAGCCGGAACGCAATTCCACCCCGAGAAGAGCCAGGCGCTGGGCCTGGCGCTGATCACCAATTTCCTAGGCTGGAGGCCCTGAATCATGAGCAAGAAGGGCTATTGGATGGCAATGGTCGATGTCCACGATCCCGAGATCTACAAGCAGTACATCGAGGCCAATGCCGCGGCTTTCGCGAAATACGGCGCGACGTTCCCGGTGCGCGCCGGGCGGTATACCAGCCCGGAAGGGCCGACAGGCAATCGCCACGTGCTGGTGGAATTCGAATCCTATGAAAAGGCGATGGAATGCTACGGCTCGCCTGAGTACCAGGAGGCCTTGAAGTACAGGCTCGCCGGCTCGACCGGCCACTTTGTCATCGTCGAAGGCGCCTGAAGGTGATTCTGTTTCCGGCGATAGACCTCAAGGACGGCAAATGCGTGCGCCTCAAGCACGGCGACATGGCGACCGCGACGATCTACAATGAAGATCCGGCCGCTCAGGCGCGCGCCTTCGAAGAGCAGGGCTTCGAATGGCTGCACGTCGTCGACCTCAACGGCGCCTTCAAGGGCCAGAGCGTCAACAGCGCGGCGGTCGGCGCCATCCTCAAGGCGACGAGTAATCCGGTGCAGCTCGGCGGCGGCATCCGCACCTTGGCGCAGATCGAGGACTGGCTCGACCGTGGGCTGGCCCGCGTCATTCTTGGCACCGTGGCGGTGCGCGATCCGGATCTGGTCAGGCAGGCCTGCAAGGCATTCCCGGGCAAGATCGCCGTCGGCATCGACGCCAAGGGCGGCAAGGTCGCGGTCGAAGGCTGGGCCGAGGCCTCGAGCCTCGGCGTCCTCGAACTGGCGAGGAAATTCGAAGGCGCCGGCGTCGCCGCCATCATCTACACCGACATCGACCGCGACGGTGTGCTGACCGGCATCAACTGGGACGCCACCATCGATCTCGCCGAGGCGGTGTCGATCCCGGTCATCGCCTCGGGCGGGCTCGCCTCGATCGCCGACATCGTGCGCATGACCATGCCCGATGCGCAGAAGCTCGAAGGCGCGATCTCCGGCCGCGCGCTCTACGACGGCCGCATCGATCCGGCCGAGGCACTGGCGATCCTGCGCGGCAAGCCGATGGCAGGGGCGTCATCATGAAAGTCTCGATTATCCTCGCTCCTTACGACAGCGGGCACTATCACGAAGGGTGCGGCGAGGGGCCGGACGCCATCGTCGGCGGTGGGCTCGTCGAAGCCCTGACCGTGGCTGGCCATGACGTCGCCGTCGAAGATATCGGCAAGGTTGGAGACGAGCAGGGGCGCGAAATCGCAACCGGCTTTGCCGTCTGCAACGCCGTCGCGACCAAGGTTAGCCTCGCCCGCGATGGAGGACGCTTCCCCATTATCCTTGCTGGCAATTGCCTGACCGCCGCCGGTGCGGTCGCCGGTGAAGCCGCGGATTCGATAATCTGGATCGATCAGCATGGCGATCTCAACACGCCGGAGACGTCGGCCTACGGCTTTCTCGACGGCATGGCGCTGGCGGCGACGCTCGGGCTCTGCTGGCGTCCGATGGCGGCAGCGATTCCGGGGTTCCGGCCGATAGACCCGGCGCGCTGCATGCTGGTCGATGCCCGCGACCTCGATCCCGACGAAAAGCGCCTGCTGGAAACCTTGCCGATCGTGTGCAGCGAATGTGCCGGTGCACTCGATAGAGTCGGAAAGCTCACAGCGGCAGGGGCGGTTCGGGGACATCTGCATCTCGACCTGGATGTCCTCGATCCGGATGTGTTGCAGGTGAACCGCTACACGCATCCGGGCGGTCCGAGCCCGGAACAGCTACGGCAGCTTGCCTGCGGACTGGCCAGGTCCATCCCGATTGTCGGCGTGACGCTCTCGGCCTACGACCCGGCCTTTGATTCCCAGTCTGAGGTTCCGCCCGTCGTCGGCCTGCTGCTTGTCGATTTTCTTGCGGAGATCGGGAGGATCTGATGCTGAAAGCCCGCGTCATTCCCTGTCTCGACGTCAAGAACGGCCGCGTCGTCAAGGGTGTCAATTTCGTCGACCTGGTCGATGCCGGCGATCCCGTCGAAGCGGCAAAAGCCTATGACGCGGCCGGCGCCGACGAGCTCTGCTTTCTCGACATCACCGCCTCGTCGGAAAACCGCGAGACCATTTTCGATGTCATCGCCCGCACCGCAGAACAGTGTTTCATGCCGCTGACCGTTGGCGGTGGCGTCCGTCAGGTCGCCGACATCAGGAAGCTGCTTCTGGCCGGCGCCGACAAGGTGTCGATCAACACGGCGGCGGTGAAGACCCCCGATTTTGTCGCCGAGGCTGCCGACAAGTTCGGCAACCAGTGCATCGTCGTCGCCATCGATGCCAAGAAAGTGTCCGCTGCGGGCGAGGCCGATCGCTGGGAGATATTCACCCATGGCGGCCGCGAGAAGACCGGCATCGATGCCGTCGAGTTCGCTTGGCGAGTGGTCGATCTCGGCGCCGGCGAGATCCTGCTGACATCAATGGACCGCGACGGCACCAAGTCCGGCTACGACATAGCGCTTACCCGCGCGGTCGCCGACGCCGTACGCGTGCCGGTCATCGCTTCCGGTGGCGTCGGCACGCTCGACCACCTAGTCGAAGGCATTCGCGACGGCCACGCCGGCGCGGTGCTGGCGGCGTCGATCTTCCATTTCGGCACCTACAGCATCGCCGAGGCCAAGCTGCATATGGCTCAGGCCGGACTGCCGATGCGGCTGGACTCGCCGGGTAATCGGTCCTAGAGCCTTTCCGGCTAAGAAGAGGCTGTAAATGCCGTCATGACTGAGTTCTCGCTCTCCGATCTGGAGAAGATCATTGGCGAACGCGCACGTTCCGGCGATCCGGATTCGTGGACGGCCAAGCTCTTTCAGCGCGGCATGAGCAAGGCAGCGCAGAAACTCGGCGAAGAGGCGGTCGAAACGGTGATCGCAGCCGTTAGCGCCGATAGGGCCGCGCTTGTTTCGGAAAGCGCCGATCTCATTTATCATTGGCTTGTCGTTCTTGGCGTAGCGGGCATTCCGCTGAGCGATGTGCTCAACGAGCTTGAACGCCGCACCGGTCGTTCGGGCATCGCCGAAAAGGCGTCTCGGCTGGACCGGGGCTGATCGCTGCGGAGGAACTCGATGGACCAGCTCGCTCCTACCGAGAAGTATTCACCCTATCGTTTCTTCTCGGCCGAGCAATGGTCGCGGTTCCGCGCCGATACGCCGATGACGCTGTCCGCAGACGAGATCCATCGTCTGCGGTCGCTGAACGATCCGGTCGATCTCCACGAGGTCGAGCGCATCTACCTTTCGATGTCACGGCTGTTGTCGGCTCATGTCGAAGCCAGTCAACTCCTGTTCAGGCAGCGCCAGGCCTTCTTCAACGCGCTGGATGTGGCCAAGACACCGTTCATCATCGGCATTGCCGGTTCCGTGGCGGTCGGCAAATCGACCACGGCGCGCGTCCTAAAGGAGCTGCTGGCGCGCTGGCCGTCGAGTCCCAAGGTCGACCTGGTCACCACCGACGGTTTCCTGCTGCCGAACGAAGTCCTGCGCCGCAACAATCTGATGGAGCGCAAGGGCTTTCCCGACAGCTACGATGTCGGCGCGCTGCTGCGCTTCCTGTCCGGCATTAAATCGGCACAGCGCAACGTCCGCGCGCCGGTCTATTCGCACCTGACCTATGACGTCATTCCGGGCGAGTTCCAGACCATCGACCGGCCGGACATCCTGATCTTCGAAGGCATCAATGTCCTGCAGCCGGGCAAGCTGCCGAAGGACGGCAAGATCGTGCCTTTCCTGTCGGATTTCTTCGACTTCGCCATCTACATCGATGCCGACGAGGCGCTGATCCATCACTGGTATATCGCCCGCTTCATGCGGCTGCGCGAAACCGCCTTCCGCGACCCGGCCTCCTTCTTTCACCGCTATTCGCAGCTTTCCGAGGATGCGGCCCGCGCCATCGCCGAGGGCCTGTGGACCAACATCAATCTGAAGAATTTGCGTGAAAATATATTGCCGACCCGCGCCCGTGCCGATCTCATCCTGCGCAAGGGCGCCAACCATCTGGTCGAGGAAGTGGCACTCAGGAAACTGTGAAATCCCGGGACATTCCTTAAAGTCATCTTAACCCAGTCTTTCTATTGTCGGGCCTGATCTGCGGGCTCGGCAAACAAATGAATGCGCCATTCCTAAACATTGATCGGCCGGCAGCTGACCGCATCGTACATCCGGGCAGCGGCGCCGCAACGATTGCCCTGATCGTGCCTGTCCACAATGAAGAAGGCGCAATTGCTCCATTCCTGAAGGCGGTGTGCGAAAGCACTGCGCCGCTGAAGGACAAAGGCGTTGCCCTCGAGTTCATCTTCGTCAACGACGGCAGCAGCGATACGACGCTCGAAAAGCTGATCGAAGCACAACAAACCGATCCACGCATCCACGTAATCGACCTTTCACGCAATTTCGGCAAGGAAGCCGCGATGACTGCGGGTCTCGACAGCTGCGATGCCGATGCAGCGATTCCGATGGATGTCGATATGCAGGATCCGCCGCATGTCATTCCGCTGCTTGTGGAAAAGTGGCGCGAGGGTTTCGAGGTCGTTCTGGCCAAGCGAGCCAACCGGTCGAGCGACAGTTTTCTCAAGCAACGCTCCGCCTCGATGTTCTACCGCGTTCACAACTGGATCGCGCAGCAGAAGATCCCGCACGATGTCGGCGACTTCCGTTTGATCGACCGCCAGGTCATCCAGGCGTTGCGGTCCTTGCCCGAACGCCGTCGTTTCATGAAGGGCCTGTTCGCCTGGGTCGGGTTCCGCACCGCAAGCGTCGAATATGTCCGCGATCAGCGCATCGCCGGCCAGTCGAAATTCTCCGGCTGGAAGCTGTGGAACTTCGCGCTCGAAGGCATCACCAGCTTCTCCACCGCTCCGCTTGAAATCTGGACCTATGTCGGCGCGACGATTTCCGCGCTGTCGTTCCTCTACGGCCTGCTGATCGTCGCCAAGACTATGATCTTTGGCGTTGATGTGCCCGGCTACGCCTCGCTGCTGGTCAGTGTTCTTTTCCTTGGCGGCATCCAGTTACTCGGCATCGGCATCATCGGACAATACCTCGGCAGGGTCTATGCCGAGATCAAGCAGCGTCCGATCTACATCGTGCGCCGCAAATATGAGGGAATGAGCTGATGGAGATCGACGCCTACCGACAGATGGCCGCCACCGAAGACGAGCATTGGTGGTTCTGCGGGCGTCGCGCCATCGCCGAGGCGGTCATTCGCAGCATCGGCCTGCCTGAAAACGCGCGCATCGTCGAGATCGGTGCCGGCACCGGTGGCAACATCCGGATGCTGGAGCAGTTCGGCGCCGTGACGGCAGTCGAGATGAGCGATCTCGCGCGCAGGATTGCCCGGGAAAAGACCGGCCGCGACTTCCTCGCCGGACATCTGCCGGACAACATTCCTGTCACGCCGCAAAGCTGCGACCTCGTCTGCCTGTTCGACGTGCTGGAACATGTCGCTGAAGACGAGGCATCGCTTGCCGCGATCCGCCAAATGCTGAAACCGGGCGGCAGCGTCGTCCTTACCGTGCCCGCACACCAATGGTTGTGGAGCACGCATGATGTGGGGCTGCATCATATGCGGCGCTATTCGCGCGATCTGCTGCGTCAACGAATTGAAAAGGCTGGTTTCGCGATCGACCGGCTGAGCTACACAAATGCCGCGCTCTTTCCGGTAGCGGCGCTGGCACGACTGGTGGACAGGTTGCGCAAGTCGGCCTTGCCAGCCGGCCATGCCACGCCGCCGAAACCACTGAATGCAGTGATGAAGGCAGTGTTTTCGGCGGAAGGCCGCATCATACCAAATGCAAGCCTGCCCTTCGGTGTTTCGCTGCTGGCGGTGTTCCGCAAGGACAGCGCCGTCGAAACCGGTCACCTCGACGAGAAATTGGCAGCTTGACCGCGTCATGGGCACCGGCTCGTATCGTCGACTATCGCGCTTTGCGCTGATTGGCATTGCGTCGACGCTGATCTACGCCGTTTGCGCTTTCCTGCTGTCGCGTGGACAGGCAACGGCGGCCCTGCCGGCGGCGCTCACATCGTTTGCGGCCTACGCCGTCGCCGCGCTGTTCTCCTACACCGGGCACAAATATTTCACCTTTACCTCGGGCGGCAGCCACGCGATGGAACTGCCTCGCTTCCTCCTGCTCACCGCTTCCGGTCTCGCTGTCGCGATCGCCCTGCCGGGGCTTTTGACCCAGATGCTCGGCGTCCCTGCCGCAATCCCGATCCTGCTCACCTGCATTGCCGTGCCGGTCATCAACTATGTCGTCCTCGGGCGCTGGGTGTTTCGTGGTCTCTAGCGCGCGATCCCTCAGTGAACTGCTCCCCGGCGCCAACCGTTTCTCGCCCTTTGTGGGCGTAGCGGGTGCTCCGCTGCTGCTGGCCTGCCTGGTGGTCACATACGCCGTCTGGCTATCCACCGTTGCAATTCCGACCAATGTCGACGTGTCGTGGCTTCTGGTCGTCTGCGACCGCCTGCTTGGCGGAGAGCGGCTCAACACGGACATCGTGGAGACCAACCCACCTTTCTCGATCTGGCTCTACCTGCCGCTCATGCTCCTGGAAAAGCTCACCGGCATCCGTGCGGAATTCTGGCTGACGCTTGGCGTCGTTTGCCTGAGCCTGGCCAGTATTTTCATTTCCGTCCGCATTTTCGCGCGCGATGAACCGGTCTACCGGCAGCCCCATGCGCTGTGGGCGGCAGCGGCGGCCCTGTTTTTGATCCTGTGTTTCATGCCGGATCAATTCGGCCAACGCGAGCACTTGGCGTTGATTGCCATTCTGCCTTGGCTGGCGTTGCAATGCACACGTCAGCGGACTCCGGATTTCGCCGCGGGCTCGCCTCTGGAGCACATGGTCGCGGGCTTCGGCGCGGCGGTCGTGGTCATGGTCAAGCCGCCGTATTTTGTGCTGGCCTTCATGTTGCCGTCGCTCTGTCTTGCGCTTGAAAGGCGGTCGCTGAGACCGCTCTTCGTCGCAGAGAACCTGGTTGGCGCTGCGATCGTGGCCGCCTATGCGGCATCCATCGCGCTCTTCGACCGCGCCTATTTAAGCGACGTCCTGCCCTTGGTCAGGGAGGTCTATCTTCCGTTGAGGGCCTCTGCCGCCGATATGCTGGCAAACTGGCCGAAAGTGGTGCTGCTTCTGGCCGCCGCCACCGTGCTTGCGGCCGGCGGCCTGAGAAAGACGAGCTGGGACGTCAGGATTCCGCTTCTGACCGCACTGGGGTTCATTCCAGCCTTCATCATCATGGGCAAGGGTTGGCCCAATCACGCGCTGCCGATGGTCGTTGTTGCAACACTTGCATTTGGCATCCAGCTTCTGCGGTTCGGCACATTCGGCAGTGCAGGCGTCGTTCGTAAGGCCGCCTTGATCTTCGGTAGCGTGCTGGTGCTGCAAATAGCGGTCAGGGCACAGTACGCGGCGCTGACAACGGATAACGGCCCGATCGCCCGCTCTGTCGCCGCGATCCGCGCGACGGTCGAAACCCCGACTATCATGTCGATTGCCGACCAGATGCAGGTCGCCCATCCCCTCGCCAGGCTGGTCGGCGGCAGGTTCATATCACGCCATCCGAGCGCCTGGGCGGTCTCCAACGCGGACACGCTCGCCCGCGTCACCGGCGATCTCGAACGGAGACGGGAACTTGAAAGCATCCGCGATCGGGTGATCGGCGAATACGCCGCCGAGATATCAGCGAGGAAGCCCGATATCGTGCTGTCAGGCTCGCCCGCGTGGACTGCCCTGATGCTGCAGGACAAGCGGATCGCTGCCGCTTTGGCCGACTATCGTCTGCTGCACGCCGAGCCGGAAATCACTGTCTATCTTCGTTATACGGCGGCCGCGCCGCTCCAAACCGATTGAGGAGGCTTCCAGAAACCATGGCACGGCTGGATCCAATCGCTCCGCTCGACGACATATGGCTCGATCTCGAGAGCCTCGGTGCAACATCATGAGCGTCTCGAACGACATTGACGGCTTGAGCCGGTGGCGCGGCCGGGATATCGCGGCGTCGCTGCTTCCTAGCCGTAATGTCCTGGCCATTGCCGCCGTCACGGTCTTCTCGATCGTCTGGCAGCAACGTTGGGGAACTGTTACCGACACCAGCTGGCTGATCACGGTCTGCGAGCGCATGCTGTCCGGTGAGCGGCTTTACTCCCAAATCTACGAGACCAATCCTCCATTCAGCGTCTGGCTCTATCTGCCGCCAGTGGCTGCGGCCAGATTGCTGGGCACCGCCCCGGAAATCCTGGTTGAGGCCTGGACTTATCTTGCCGTGCTCATCGGACTTTCGCTCTCGGGCGTGATCGTCAAGCGCGCGGGTTTCACTGAAACTGCATCGCTGTTTGCACTGGGGCCGGCGTTTTGCGCAATGTTGGTGATCTTCCCCGGCAACGCCTTCAGCGAGCGGGAGCATATCGGCACGGCGCTTTTCATGCCGCTGCTTGCGCTTCATGCCTGGCGCGCGCGCAGAGACGCAGCTGCCCAACCAAGCATCGGGCTTGCCTTACTCGCCGGCCTGTCGGGCAGCATTCTGCTGCTGGTCAAGCCCTACTATGCGATCATGGTGTTGGCGCCGGCGTTGGTCGTTGCAGTGCGCCGGCGCAGTCTGAAACCGATCTTCGCCCCGGAACACTGGGTTATTGGCGCCATCTGCATTGTCTATCTCAGCACCGTCACGCTCATCCATCCGGAGTTCCTGCGCGACGTCTATCCCCTCTTGGCGGATGTTTATGGAAAGATCGGCATCTTTTGGCCGATTGTGACCGGCTACGGTTTCCCATGGTGTTTCCTTGTCTTCCTGATCTGGTGGCTGTGGCCTGCCGGGCGGTTTCCAGAGCTGGCGGCGGTGGCGTTGGCGGCATCGATCGCCGGCATGTTTCCCCTGTTCTACCAAGCGAAAGGCTATTCTTATCATGCCTATCCCGCGATCTTTTGCGCCGTGGCGGCCATTTTCTGCCTGCTGGCGGTGCCCAGGATCGTGCAGCCGCCGTCGAAGCTGTTGGCGTTCGTGACGGCTCCTTCGCGAGCTTGGGCCTTGGCGGCGGTGGCAATCGCTTTCTTGCCGTACTGGAGCACCCAGAAACCAGGGCCGGCGCTGGTTGCCGCCATTCGCGCCGCCACCGATCGACCGACCGTGGCGTTGGTCAGTTCGGATATTTCCTCGGGACATCCCTTGAACCGTATGATCGATGGGCAATTCGTTTCGACCCACGTCAGCGATTGGCTTGGAGCGTTCGCACTTTCCCTGTCCCGGGAGGCAGCCCTCTCGGGTGACACCGCCGAAGCCATCCATTACCAAGCCATCATGGTACGCTACGTCGAAAGCAAACGCGAAGAGTTCGCGCGTCTGCGGCCGGATGTCGTCGTCTTCAAGAAAAACAACACAATGTGGACAAGCCAACTGATGGGGCGTTTTGGCTTTGACGCCATCCTGGCGCACTACCGCATTCTCGTCGAGGACGAGACCGAGCGCATCTATCTGCGCGACGATTATGTCCGCCCGGGCGATCGGCCACCCGAACAGCCTATTTCGGCATCGTCACCCGTCGCAGCGTCAGATTGATGCGGCCGCCAATCCTGAGCAATGCCGAGGTCGACGGGTAGATACGGTCGACGCCGTGAAAGCAGAGCCGGCCTTCGCCGCCAAGCACGACGACGTCGCCGCTCTTCAGCCTGAACGATTTGGTGGCGCCGTCGCGCGTCGTCTGACCGACCCGGAACAGGCAATCGTCGCCGAGCGACACCGAGACGACAGGCGCGGAGAAATCGCTCTCGTCGCGGTCCTGGTGAAGACCCATCTTGGCATCCTGCGAATAGAAATTGACCAGGCAGGCCTCCGGCGGGTGCGCATAGGCGGATACGTCCCGCCACAGTTCGAGCAGCATCTCCGGGATCGGCGGCCAAGGCCTTCCGGTCACCGGGTGGGTCGGCTGGTAGCGATAGCCGTGCTCCTTGTCGGTGACCCAGCCTAGCGGGCCGCAATTGGTCATGCGCACGCTCATCTCCTTGCCGGTACGCGGCATCGCCGGCACGAACAGCGGGGCCTCCTGCACGACCTGCCTGATATCTTCCACCAGCACTTCCTGCATGGCGCGCGACAGGTAGCCGGGCATATGGCGGACGCCTTTGGGCAGTACGAGCATCGCGTCGCTTGATCCGTTGGCCTGGAAAATCAGAATGCCACGGTCAAATGAAAACGGCGACCCGAAAGCCGCCTCCGACGGTGGCTGCGTGCTTTAACCGGCGATCTTCGATCCCAAGCCGCTTCGGCTGTCAGTCATCCTCGACCCGGCCGCGCATTTTCTTGATCGAGCCGCGCCCGGCCTTGCTCTTGAGCCGTCTTTCGACCGCGCCTTTGGACGGCCTGGTCTTCTTGCGCGGCGGTGGTGGTGGTTCGGCGGCCTTGGCGACCAGTGCCGTCAGCCGCGCCCGGGCGTCCGCCCGGTTCTGCTCTTGTGTGCGGAAGCGTCCGGCTTCGATGACGATGACGCCGTCCTTGGTGGCGCGCTGGCCGGCAAGCTTGATGGTCCGTTCGCGCACCCGCTCCGACAGGCCAGCCGCATTGGCGGCATCGAAGCGCAATTGCACTGCCGTCGCCACCTTGTTGACGTTCTGGCCGCCTGGCCCCGACGAACGGATGAAGTCCTCGTGCAGGTCGCCCGGATTAATCACCGCATCGTCGGTAATGATGATCTTGTCGTCGGCGTTCATGCCGCAGTCATGGCGCGGCAGGCGAAAAAAGAAAAGGCCCGATCGAAGCCGGGCCTCGAAGCATCACCAGGGGCGACGGCTATTCAGCCGCGACCTGCATGCGTGGTGCGGCGCCGAGCACGGTGGCGTCGACATGGGCTTCGAACTTTTCGAAATTGTCGACGAACATCCCGACCAGCCTTGCCGCCTGCCGGTCATAGGCGGGCTTGTCGATCCAGGTCGATCTCGGGTCGAGAATGGCCCGGTCGACGCCGGCAACCGTCACCGGTACGTCGAAACCGAAATTGGCGTCGGTGCGGAAGCCGGCCGCTTTCAGCGAGCCGTCGAGCGCCGCCGCAAGCAGCGCCCGCGTTGCCTTGATCGGCATTCGTTTGCCGGTGCCGTAGGCGCCGCCGGTCCAACCGGTGTTGACCAGCCAGCAATCGACACCGTGGCGGGCGATGAGCTCGCGCAGCAGATTGCCGTATTCCGACGGATGCCGCGGCATGAACGGTGCGCCGAAGCATGTCGAAAATGTCGCTTCGGGTTCGGTAACGCCCTTCTCGGTCCCCGCCACCTTGGCGGTATAGCCAGAGAGGAAATGGTACATGGCCTGCGCCGGGGTGAGCCGCGCGATCGGCGGCATCACACCGAATGCGTCGGCGGTCAGCATGATAATGTTCTTCGGGTGGCTGGCGCGCCCCGTCTTGCTGGCGTTCGGAATGAAGTGGAGCGGGTAGGCGCAGCGTGTGTTTTCGGTCAGCCCTCCGTCGTCGAAATCCGGCACGCGGCCTGCGTCGAGCGCCACATTCTCCAGCACCGTGCCGAAGCGCTGGGTGGTGGCGAAGATCTCCGGCTCGGCTTCGGCCGAAAGCTTGATCGTCTTGGCATAGCAGCCGCCTTCGAAATTGAAGATGCCGTGCGGTCCCCAGCCATGCTCGTCGTCGCCGACCAGCGTGCGCGACGGGTCGGCCGACAAGGTCGTCTTGCCGGTCCCGGAAAGGCCGAAGAAAACGGCCGCGTCGCCGGCAGGCCCTTCATTGGCCGAGCAATGCATCGGCATCACGCCTTTTGCCGGCAACAGATAGTTGAGCACGGTGAACACCGACTTCTTCATCTCGCCGGCATATGAGGTACCGCCAATCAACACGATCATGCGCGAAAGATCGACGGCAATCACCGTTTCGCCGCGCGTGCCGTGGCGGGCGGGATCGGCACGGAACGACGGCAGGTCGATGATCGTCAAATCGGGCATGAAATGCTCGAGTTCGGCGGCGGCCGGCCGGATGAGCAGATTGCGGATGAACAAGGAGTGCCAGGCAAGCTCCGTGATCACCCTGGTCGGCAGCTTCAGCTCCTCGTCGGCGCCGCCGACCAGGTCCTGCACATAAAGGTCCTTTCCAGCCGCATGGGCGCGAAAATCGGCAAGCAGCGTATCGAACTGGATCGGCGAAATCGCTTTGTTGTTGTCCCACCATACATGCGGCGCGGTGCTTTCGTCGCGAACCACGAATTTGTCCCTGGGCGAGCGGCCGGTGTGCTGCCCGGTCTCGGCCGCAAGCGCGCCATGCGCGGTGAGTCGGGCCTCGCCACGGCGGATTGCCTCCTCGTAGAGCGCGGCCGCGCCGAAATTATAGCGCACCACGCCAGTGGTTCTCAGGCCGATCCGATCGATTGCACATGCAGGATTGCGTTTGCCGGCTTCCGACATGGGTGTCCCTTCTTCGATTTACCGCGTCTTTACCGGCGAATTCCGGAACTCCCATTGCAGGAGCTAAAAACGTCAAAACCAGAAAAGGCGAATGATATCAAATCATTAATCGATTTAAATATTTTGAAAGTTGTTTAAATCGTTTATATGTGCAAAAACACTGATGGTTGCCCAAAGGATTGGCGATGTTCATTCGTCCAATTCATATCGAGGTACAATTGTGGCCGCCGGCATGCCGCGCGTGACAGCGGATAAAGCCTATGCCACATTTTGTACCTAATTTGTCCTGCAAAAGCCCCTTCTCGACGAAAGAAGGGACAGCTCATGAGGGAGCCGCTTGAAATGGCAACAATCGCGCTTGTCGACGACGATCGCAACATTCTGACTTCGGTTTCGATCGCTCTCGAATCCGAGGGTTATCGGGTCGAAACCTACACGGATGGGGCGTCGGCGCTGGAGGGACTGGCGGCGCGCCCGCCGAACCTCGCCATCCTCGACATCAAGATGCCGCGCATGGACGGCATGGAGTTGCTGCGCCGGATGCGTCAGAAATCCGACCTGCCGGTAATCTTCCTGACCTCCAAGGATGACGAGATCGATGAACTGTTCGGCCTCAAGATGGGCGCCGACGACTTCATCCGCAAACCCTTCTCGCAGCGTCTTCTGGTCGAACGCGTCCGCGCCGTGCTGCGCCGCGCCAGCACCCGCGAGGCGGCGGCCAAGGCGCCTAACCAGCAGGCCCGGTCGCTTGAGCGCGGCCAGCTTGTCATGGACCAGGAGCGCCACACCTGCACCTGGAAGGGCGAGCCGGTGACGCTTACCGTCACCGAGTTCCTCATCCTGCACTCGCTGGCCCAGCGTCCAGGCGTCGTAAAAAGCCGTGATGCGCTGATGGATTCGGCTTATGATGAGCAGGTCTATGTCGATGACCGCACCATCGACAGTCACATCAAGCGGCTGCGCAAAAAGTTCAAGGCCGTCGATGATGACTTCGAAATGATCGAAACCCTTTACGGAGTCGGGTATCGGTTCCGCGAAGCATGAGTTAATGCATGTCGCCCAAAAGTGGTCCCGGTTTTTGGGACAACGACATGCATCGAAACGCTAATGCATGTCGCCCAAAAGTGGTCCCGGTTTTGGGGCAACGACATGCATCAAACTAAAGACTAAGCGGGAGCTGCTATTCGATGGCAGTGGAAGTAGAGCGAGTGAGACGGTCGGGCGCCGCCAGGCGCCCGCCGCGGATTCTGCCCGCCTTCGTGTCGAAAATTACGGTGCCGATGCGCCGGTTTCTCGGCCACCACATCTTTTCCAGCCTGACGCGGCGCATCCTCTTTCTCAACCTTGCCGGCTTGGCCGTCCTGGTTACCGGCATTCTCTATCTCAATACCTTTCGCGACGGGCTGATCGACGCCCGTGTCGAGAGCCTGATGACCCAAGGCGAGATCATCGCCGGCGCGATCGCCGCCTCGGCGACGGTCGAGACCGATTCGATCAGCATCGATCCGGAGAAGCTGCTCGAGTTGCAGGCCGGCGAAAGCCTCGGCCCGGGCTCCGATCAACTCGACAACCTCGATTTCCCCATCAATCCGGAGCGCGTGGCGCCGGTGCTCAGGCGGTTGATCTCGCCGACGCGCACACGCGCCCGCATTTACGACCGCGACGCCAACCTGCTGCTCGATTCCCGCCATCTCTATTCGCGCGGCCAGATCCTTCGCTACGACCTGCCGCCGGTCGAAGAGGAGCAGCCGGACCTTCTGGAGCGCATCCAGAAATTCGTCTTTGATTTCTTCCGCAACAAGCAACTGCCCGTCTATCGCGAGCAGCCGGGTGGCAACGGGGCGGCGTTTCCGGAAGTGGTCAAGGCGCTTACCGGCAGTCCGTCGACGATCGTGCGGATCTCGGAGCAGGGCGAGCAGATCGTTTCAGTGGCGGTACCGATCCAGCGCTTCCGTGCCGTTCTCGGCGTGCTGATGCTGTCGACCGAAGGCGGCGACATCGACAAGATCGTCGCGGCCGAGCGCAAGGCGATCCTGCGCGTGTTCGGCATCGCCGCCCTGGTTACCGCCATCCTGTCGATGCTGCTGGCCTCCACCATAGCCAACCCGTTGCGCCGGCTTTCCGCGGCGGCGGTCAGGGTTCGCCGCGGCGTCAAGAACCGCGAGGAAATCCCCGACTTCTCCGACCGCCAGGACGAGATCGGCAATCTGTCGATCGCCGTGCGCGACATGACCAATGCGCTCTACGCCCGCATCGAGGCGATCGAAAGTTTTGCCGCGGATGTCTCGCACGAGTTGAAGAACCCGCTCACCTCGCTGCGCAGCGCGGTGGAGACATTGCCGCTGGCCAGGAACGACAATTCGCGCAGCCGGCTGATGGATATCATCCAGCACGATGTGAGGCGGCTTGATCGCTTGATCACCGATATTTCCGATGCCTCCCGTCTCGACGCCGAACTGGCGCGGGAAGATGCGGGAACCGTCGACCTCAAGAAGTTCATCACCGATCTGGTCGCCGTCTCGCGCGAGGCCACGCGCAACAAGAAGGCGGTCGAGATCGAATTCAAGGTCGCCAAGCTGCCGCAGGGCGTGAAAGGCTACTTCGTCGTCGGCCATGATCTGAGGATCGGCCAGGTGATCACCAACCTGATCGAGAATGCCCGCTCGTTCGTCCCCGAAGAACGTGGCCACATCACCATATCGCTGGCGCGCGCAGGCAAGTTCAACATCGTTACCATCGACGACAACGGGCCCGGCATCCGGGCCGATAACATCGATCGCATTTTCGAGCGGTTCTACACCGACCGGCCGGCCGGCGAGGCGTTCGGCCAGAACTCGGGCCTTGGCCTGTCGATATCCAGGCAGATCGTCGAAGCGCATGGCGGCACGCTGAGCGCCGAGAACATCCCGGGCACCAAGCCTGGCGAGATCAAGGGCGCGCGCTTCGTGGTGACGCTGCCGGCCGAAGCATGATCCCGGATATCGCGGCGTTACGGTCGTCATCCTCGGGCTTGTCCCGAGGATCTGCCGCGCAACGAGACGATGACTATGGTGCGAACACAATTGAAAGACCGGCAGATCCTCGGGACAAGCCCGAGGATGACGGGGCTGGATCAGGATTTCCAAAATGCATAACCCGGTCCGGTCATGCAGGCTGAAAACATTCACGGCACGGCGCTGTTGATCGGCGAGCGCGGCGTCCTCATCACCGGACCGTCCGGCGCCGGCAAGACAACGCTGGCGCTGACACTCTTGGATCATTGCCGCGCGCGCGGGCTTTTTTCGCGGCTTATCGGCGACGACAGGCTGCTCGCCACGGCTCACACCGGGCGGCTGGTCTGTCGCGTACCGACGGCCATCGCCGGTCTCGCCGAAGTGCCTGGGTTCATGCCGCGCCCGCTGCCGTTCGAGCTGGGTGGCGTGATCGACCTGCATGTCCGGCTGGTGCCGAAGGCAGAAATGGCCCGTTTTCAGGAGGAAGTCAGCGAGCCGGTGGCAGGCTGTCCGGTGCCGCGCATCGATCTTGCCGGGCGCAATGTAGCGGCGGCCTTGCCGGCAGTGATGTCGCGCCTGTCGATTGCGCCTTTCCTGTGATCCGATTTCGATTTTTTGCTGCAATGCGTCAAATTGGCTTGGGCCGGCGCAATTTTGGGCTTGTCAACGGGCCTTGCGTCGACAAGATAGCGCTCCCGCCACCTGGAACGGTCGGCGAGCATAAAATGCGCCTGTGAAGCGGCGATGACGGGAGCCACCAAAGAATGATCGGACTCGTGCTTGTAACGCACGGTCAACTGGCCGCCGAGTTCCGCAATGCCGTGGAACATGTCGTTGGGCCACAAGACAATTTCGAGACCGTGGCGATCGGTGCCGACGACGATATGGAACAGCGCCGCCGCGACATTATCGACGCAGTCGGCCGCGTCGATACGGGATCGGGCGTCATCGTTTTGACCGACATGTTCGGCGGCACGCCCTCCAACCTCGCCATTTCCGTGATGGAATCCGGCCGTATCGAGGTCATTGCCGGCATGAACCTGCCGATGCTGATCAAGCTGTCCAGCGTTCGCAAAGGCGACAACATGACGGCCGCGCTGGATGAGGCGCAGGCTGCCGGCCGTAAATACATCAATGTCGCAAGTCAGCTCCTGAGCAGCAAATGAGTGCCCTGTTGCCGGAAAAGGACAAGATCGTTCGCGACTTTCCGATCGTCAACCAGCGCGGCCTGCACGCGCGCGCCTCGGCCAAGTTCGTTCAAATCGCCAGTGGCTTCAACGCCACGGTCCAGGTCGAGAAGGACGGCGTCAAGGTCGGCGGTACCTCGATCATGGGCCTGATGATGCTGGCGGCGAGCCCCGGTTATTCGATCCGCGTCACCGCTACCGGCCCGGAGGCCGAAGAGGTCATCGATGCGCTGGAGCAACTGGTTGCTTCCCGTTTTGGCGAGGAATGCTGACGTGCTGATCGCTGCTGAAGACATGCACGGATAAAGATTTCTTTATATCCCATTGTCGTCCGACTCCCGATCTGCTAGTCAGGCCGGCACCTCGCGCCCTCCGACACGCTTTCGGGGCGGGCGCGTCCCGCAATCAATTCGCATCGGAGCACTGCCATGACGGGTAGCAAGGACTATGTGGTCGCAGACATCGCGCTTGCCGGCTGGGGCCGCAAGGAGATCGAGATCGCCGAAACCGAAATGCCTGGCCTGATGGCCTGCCGCGAGGAATTCGGCGACAGGAAGCCGCTCAAGGGCGCGCGCATCACCGGCTCGCTGCACATGACCATCCAGACGGCGGTGCTGATCGAAACGCTGAAGGCGCTCGGCGCCGATATCCGCTGGGCTTCCTGCAACATCTTCTCGACCCAGGACCACGCTGCCGCGGCCATTGCCGAGGCCGGAATTCCGGTGTTTGCCGTCAAGGGCGAGACGCTGGAGGATTATTGGGTCTATACCGACAAGATCTTCCAGTGGGCCGATGGCGGCACCTCCAACATGATCCTCGACGACGGTGGCGATGCCACCATGTACATCCTGATCGGCGCCCGCGCCGAGGCCGGCGAGGATGTGCTGTCCAATCCGGGCAGCGAAGAGGAAGAGATCCTGTTTGCCCAGATCAAGAAGCGCATGCAGGCATCGCCCGGCTTCTTCACCAAGCAGAAGGAAGCGATCCGCGGCGTCACCGAAGAGACGACGACCGGCGTCAACCGGCTCTATCAGTTGCAGAAAAAAGGCCTGCTGCCGTTCCCGGCGATCAACGTCAATGATTCCGTCACCAAGTCGAAATTCGACAACAAATATGGCTGCAAGGAATCGCTGGTCGACGGCATTCGCCGCGGCACCGACACGATGATGGCCGGCAAGGTCGCGGTCGTCTGTGGCTATGGCGACGTCGGCAAGGGCTCGTCGGCTTCGCTCAAGGGCGCCGGCGCCCGCGTCAAGGTCACCGAGGTCGATCCGATCTGCGCGCTGCAGGCGGCGATGGATGGTTTCGAGGTGGTCACGCTCGAAGACGCGGCGCCGACGGCCGACATCGTCATCACCACCACCGGCAACAAGGACGTCGTTACCCTCGACCACATGCGCCTGATGAAGGACATGGTGATCGTCGGCAACATCGGTCACTTCGACAACGAGATCCAGGTGGCGTCGCTGCGCAACCTGAAATGGACCAACATCAAGCCGCAGGTGGATATGATCACCTTCCCGGACGGCAAGCGGATGATCCTTTTGTCGGAGGGCCGTCTGCTCAACCTGGGCAACGCCACTGGCCACCCGAGCTTTGTCATGTCGGCGTCCTTCACCAACCAGGTGTTGGCCCAGATCGAGCTGTACACCAAGCCCGGTCAGTACGAGAACCAGGTCTATGTCCTGCCGAAGCATCTCGACGAAAAGGTCGCGCGCCTGCATCTCGACAAGCTCGGTGCCCGCCTGACCGAACTGTCCGGCGAACAGGCCGCCTATATCGGCGTCACTCCGCAGGGACCGTTCAAGCCGGAACACTACCGCTATTAACCACGGCGAAACTTGCCACTAGATATTGAAGCCGGGTGATTGACTTTTCGCCCGGCTTTATTTTTGCGCTGATTGATTCTTCACGCCGATTCGCGCAAGCGCTATGGTGCTGATTCGCGGTCCGGGGACGAGGCCCGGGCGCACGCATCAGGGCGGTCTTGCATTCAGGCGGCGAAGAGGACCAAGACATGCCGGGGGATAACCCGCCTTGCGCGGGACAGGCCGTTTCCGGCGGCCATCACGATTCGATCACGGGCTCCGCTGCCAGAGGCGGCAGCCTTTTATGGCGTGCCGGCAGCCGTGTCGGGGTGCTGCTTGCTTCTTCCGCGCTGGTTGGTCCGCTGCTTGGCTTTACTGCACATGCCCAAACCCGCGTGGCGCAAAAGGCCGGGCTGTCGGTCAGCACGGTCGAGGTCATGCAACTCGCCATGTTCGTCGGCGTCATGGGGGCGGCCTTGCTGTCGGCCATCTTTCTGATCCGCGAAAGGGCGCGGACCTCGGCGGAAAATGCCGAGCTCAGGACCCGCATCGCCGACGTCAATGCAGCGCTGCAGCGCTCGGAGGCGCTGCTCCATTCCCGCGATCAGCGCGTGGTGGTATGGGCGGCCGAGAACAAGAAACCCGAGCTTGTCGGGACGTTGCCGATCGAAAGCGGCGCGCCGGAGGACCGGGCCGCCTTCCTGGCTTTCGGCCGCTGGCTGATGCCGCGTTCGGCGGCCGCACTCGAACATGCCATCGCGGCGCTGCGGGACAGGGCAAAGCCGTTCGATCTGGTTATCGAATCGCAGGCCGGCCAGCCGCTCGAGGTCCACGGCCGCAAGAGTGCGGCGCATGTGCTGGTTCGCTTCGTCTCGCTTTCGGAGACACAGCGAAGCCAGGCCAGGCTGAAAATCGAGAACCAGCGCTTAGCCGCCGACCATGAGACGCTGATCGGGCTTCTCGATGCGCTCAAGATGCCATCATGGCTGCGCACCGTCGACGGGCGGCTGAAATGGGTCAACCGGGCCTACGCCGAAGCGGTCGAGGCCGGGAATGCCGAAGCGGCGGTCCGCGATGGCAAGGAATTCCTCGGCGGCCAGGCGCGCGACACGATCGCTGCGCAACACAAGTCGCACCCCGTCTTCGAACAGACGCTCTCCACGGTCATCGAAGGTGACCGCCGCATGTTTGCCGTGACCGATTTTGCCGGGGCGGATGGTTCGGCTGGTCTTGCCTGCGACATCAGCGCTATCGAGGCCATTCGCGCCGAGTATGAGCGGACCGTGCAGAGCCACGCCGATACGCTCGATCAGCTCAACACCGCCGTGGCGATTTTCGATACCGACGAGAAATTGCGGTTTTTCAATCAGGCGTTCCAGAAACTATGGGGCCTCGACAGTGGCTTCCTGCACAGCGCGCCGGACAACGCCTTGCTGCTCGACCGCCTGCGCAGCGAAGGCAAGATCGCGGAGCAGCCCGAATGGCGGCGCTGGAAAGAGGGTTTGCTCGGCGCTTACCGCGCGGTTGAATCGCAGGAGCATTGGTGGCATCTGCCGGACGGCAAAACCATTCGCGTCGTCGCCAATCCGCAGCCCAAGGGCGGCGTCACCTGGGTGTTCGAGAACCTGACCGAGAAGATGGACCTTGAAAGCCGCTACCAGACCGCCGTGCGGGTCCAGGGCGAGACGCTCGACAACCTTGCCGAAGGCGTCGCTGTGTTCGGCCCCGACGGCAGGCTGAGATTGTCGAACCCGGCCTTTGCGGCATTGTGGGGGCTGGATGCCGATGCCTCAAAACCCAACGTTCATGTCTCGACGATCCGCGACCTGTGCGACCGCCGTGCCGTCGATAGTCCGTGGGGTGGGTTCGTTGCCGCCATCACCGGCTTCGACGACGAGCGCCGCGACCGCCACGGCCAGACCGAATTGAACAACGGCACCGTTTTGCGCTACGCAGTCATCCCTTTGCCTAACGGCCAGGTGATGATGACCTTCGTCGACGTTACCGACAGCGTCAACGTCGAGCGGGCACTGAAGGACAAGAATGAGGCGCTGCAAAAGTCCGACCAGATCAAGAACGAATTCGTGCAGCACGTCTCCTATGAGCTGCGCTCGCCGCTCACCAACATTATCGGCTTTACCGAGCTTCTTTCACTGCCGTCGACTGGTCCGCTGAACCAGAAGCAACGCGAATATATCGGGCATGTCGGCTCGTCCTCCTCGGTCCTGCTCACCATCGTCAACGACATCCTCGATCTGGCGACGGTGGATGCCGGCATCATGGAACTCGACATTTCCGAAGTTCACATCGACCGAACCATTACAGCCGCCGCCGAACTGGTCGCCGACCGGCTGGAGGAACATGCGATCAAGCTTAGGATCGACGCGGCGGCCGCGCCGAAAACCTTCCACGGCGACGAGATACGTGTCCGCCAGATCCTCTACAATCTGCTCAGCAATGCCGCCAATTACGCGCCGGAGGCGAGCACCATAACGCTCGCCTGCCGCCAACTTGCCGACGGCGTGGAATTTTCCGTTCACGATGACGGTCCCGGCATGCCGCCGGACTTGCTTGACTCGGTGTTCCGGCGCTTCGAGCCGCGCACCAATGGCGGCCGTCGCCGTGGCGCCGGGCTCGGCCTTTCGATCGTCAAGAGCTTTGTCGAACTGCATGGCGGCAGCGTCCGCATCGAGACAGGCAGGGATAAGGGCACCACGGTTGTCTGCGCCTTTCCCGACACGCCGTCCGGCATCCGCGCGGCGGCCGAGTAGCGCGTTCGATGGTGGTATTGGTGCTGGAGCGTTTTCTCGCCGACGAGGCCGCGACGGCAAGGCTTGGTGAGGATCTCGCCATGTCGCTGCGCATTGGCGACGTGCTCGCTCTCAAGGGCGATCTCGGCGCCGGCAAATCGACCTTGGCACGGGCGCTGATCAGGGCACTGGCCGACGATGCCGGCCTCGACGTGCCGAGCCCGACCTTCACCCTGGTCCAGAGCTACGACACGCGTGTGCCGGTCCATCATTTCGATCTCTACCGTTTGGGCACGGCATCCGAGCTGCACGAGCTGGGCTTCGACGAGGCGCTGACGCAAGGCGCCGCGCTGGTCGAATGGTCGGAGCGGGCAGAGGCATATCTGCCGAAAACCTCGGTGCTGGTCGAACTTCTCCAGCAGGGCCATGGCCGACTGGCGAGACTGTCGGGAGAGGGCGCCGCCTTCGAGCGCGCGGCGCGATCGCTGGCGATGCGCGATTTTCTCGGGCAGGCCGGTTGGGGCGAAGCGCAGCGGCGATATTTCATCGGTGATGCCTCGGCCCGCTCCTACGAGATCGTCACGCTCGCCGGATTTCCGCCGCGCGTGCTGATGAACTCGCCAAGGCTGGTGCTCGGACCGCCAGTTCGCGACGGCAAACCCTATGCCGAGATCGCCCACACCGCGCAATCCGTTTCGGCGTTCGTCGCCATCGATCGGGCCTTGCGGGCCGGCGGCGTCAGCGTCCCGGAAATCCATGCCCAGGACCTCGACCAGGGTTTTCTCCTGCTGGAACATCTCGGTTCCCAAGGGTTTCTCGACAAGCGCGGCCAGCCGGTGGTCGCGCGCTATGCGGCGGCGGCCGAACTGCTTGCCATGATGCACGGCAAAACATGGCCGGCCCGCATGCAGGCCGGCCCCGGCGTCTTCCACGAGGTGCCGCCTTTCGACCGCGACGCCATGATGATCGAGGCCGAATTGCTGGTCGACTGGTATGTCCCGGCGATATCAGGCGCTCCGCCAGGCGAGGCACTGCGCGCCGGTTACCGCAGCGAATGGAATGCGGTGCTCGATCGGCTGGAGGGGCGCGAATACACGCTGATGCTGCGCGACTTTCATTCGCCCAACCTGATCTGGCGCGGTGACCGTTCCGGTCACGACCGCCTCGGCGTCGTCGATGTCCAGGATGCGCTGATCGGACCGTCAGCCTACGACGTCGCCTCGCTCGCCATGGACGCGCGCGTCACCATCTCACCCGAAATCGAAAAGCACACGCTCGCCGCCTATATCGCCGCGCGACGCACCGCCGGCGCCTTCGACGAGGACGAATTCCGCGAAACCTATGCAATCATGGCCGCACAGCGCAATTCCAAGATCCTCGGCATCTTCGTGCGGCTCGAAAAACGCGACGGCAAGCCCTATTATCTGAAGCACCTGCCGCGCATCCGCGACTATCTTCGCCGGGCACTGGCGCATCCGGCGCTGGCCGGGCTACAGGATTTCTACATCGCCCACGGCTTGCTGGAGGAACGGTCGATTTGACGGCTAAGGATTTGGGCCTGGAGGCGTCGCACGAGGGACCGATGCCAACGACCGCCATGGTGCTCGCCGCCGGGCTCGGCAAGCGCATGCGGCCGATCACCGACACCATGCCGAAGCCGCTGGTCAAGATCGCCGGCAAGACATTGCTCGACTGGGGGCTGGACTGCCTGGCCGAAGCCGGCGTCGCCAACGCCGTCGTCAACGTCCATTACCTGCCGCAACAGATCGTGGACCATGCAGCCCGCCGCAGTGCGCCGAGAATCGTCATCTCGGATGAGAGTGGCGGCTTGCTCGACTCTGCCGGCGGTATCATCAAGGCATTGCCCAGGTTAGGGGCGCCCTTCTATGTGCTCAACGCGGACACCTTCTGGATCGACAGCGGCGTTTCCAATCTCAGGCGTCTTGCCCTTGCATGGGAGGGCGCGACAATGGACATTCTGCTGATGCTTGCGGATCTCCAGTCGGCAACCGGGCATAGCGGCGGCACCGATTTCCTGATCGCGCCGGATGGCGCCTTGCGGCGTTCGAAGGGTGATCCAGCCGGGCTGATCTATGCCGGCGCCGCAATCGTCCATCCGCGCATCTTCAAGGATGCGCCGGCCGGCCCGCTGTCGCTCAACGCCTATTTCGATGCGGCAATCGCCGCCGGCCGCCTGTTCGGCATGAAGATGCAGGGTCACTGGATCACTGTCGGCACACCTGACGCGATCCCGCGGGCGGAAGCAGCAGTCGCCGCCGCGCTTGCCGGCGCGCCCGCTGCTGTTGCTGAGGCACCCGGCGCTCTTACCGAGTCGAAATGAGCGGCTCCCGCCGCGTTTTCTCGATCCCTCCCGGAGCGCCGTTCCTGCCGACGCTGGCCGAGGCGCTGCTTGCGGGGCGCCTGGTTCCCGGCTTTGCCTATGATGGCGATCCGCTGGTGCTGGCCGATCTCACTATCTATGTGCCGACGCGCCGTGCGGCGCGGGCGCTTCGCGGCGTCTTCGTCGATGTTCTCTCGCGCTCCGGAAGCCGTTCGGCGATCCTGCCGGTCATCCGCCCGCTCGGTGAGTTCGATGAAGATGAAGCCGCCTTCGAGGCGGGAGCTTCGGCCGCCATCGACCTTGCGCCGCCGATCGCCGCGGTAGAGCGTCTTCTGCTGCTTGCGCCGTTGGTGCGGGCGTGGAAACGCCGCCTGCCGGCACATGTCGCGGCATTGTTCGATGAGGAGATCGTCATCCCGGCCTCTGCCGCCGACGCCATCTGGCTGGCGCGCGACCTGGCGCGGCTGATGGATGAGATCGAGACCGAAGGCACGGATTGGGCAAGGCTCGCCGACCTTGTAACCGGCAATCTGGCGGGCTGGTGGCAGGTGACGCTCGACTTCCTGACCATCGTGACCGAGAACTGGCCGAAGCTGCTCAAGGAACGCCATCGCTCCAATCCGACCGCGCACCGAAACGCCCTGATAAGGCTGGAGGCGGCGCGGCTGAAGCGCAATCCGCCGGCCGGGCCGGTGATCGCCGCCGGTTCCACCGGGTCTATTCCCGCCACGGCCGAGTTGCTTGCCGTGATCGCCGGTCTGCCCAATGGTGCCGTTGTGGTGCCCGGGCTCGACCGGACACTGGACGACCCCTCCTTTGCCGCCATCAGTGCACTCGGTGCGCGCCCGGCCCTGCTTGGCCACCCGCAATACGGCCTGGCAAAGTTGATCGGCAAGATCGGCGTGCCGCGCACCGACGTCGAGGACCTTGCTGTTGCACCGCGGCCGCTTGCATTGCGCGCCGCACTTGTCGGCGAAGCGCTGCGCCCGGCGGAGACCACTGAGCTCTGGGCCGAGACGCGCGCCGGTTTCACCGCCGGCGATGTTGCCGAGGCCTTCGCCGGCGTGACGCTTCTCGAAGCCGCCAGCGAACGCGACGAAGCAGTGGCGATCGCCGTCGCGCTCAAACAGGCCGTCGAACGGCCCGGCCAGCGCGCCGCACTTGTCACCGGCGACCGTGCTCTGGCGCGGCGCGTCTCGGTCGAGCTGCTGCGCTTCGGCGTTGCCGCCGACGATTCCGGCGGCACGCCGCTCATCAACACGCCAGCCCCCAGCCTGCTCAGGCTGGCACTTCAGGCAGCCTTCCGCCCCGGCGACCCTGTCGCCCTGCTGTCGCTGCTCAAGCATCCGCTGCTTGGCCTCGGCCTGGAGCGGGCAAGCGTGCGCCATGCGGCCGAGATCGTCGAACTCGTGGGGCTGCGCGGCGGCACAGGGCGTCCGGACGTGGCGTCGCTGCCGCAGCTCTTCGACACCCGGCTCCTCGAATTCGACGGCGGCGGCAACCGCCGCCCGCCTTTCTGGCGATCGCGCCTCTCGGTCAGGCGCATCGAACAGGCGCGCGATCTGCTGATCCGGCTAACGGCTGCGCTGGCGCCGCTGGTTGCCTTTCGCGGCGAGGAAAATGCCGATCTTGCCACGCTTGTGCGCGCCAGTGTCGGCGTGCTCGAAAGCCTCGGACGCGCCGCCGACGGTAGCCTGAGCGAACTCTATGCCGGCGATGCCGGCGAAAAGCTCGCCGAGCTCTTGCGCGGGCTGGTCGCGGCCTCGGTGTCGTTCTCCTTCGCGGCGGACGAATGGCCTGACGTGATGGAGGCGCTGATCGCGCCCGAGACGGTCAAGCCGGCGCAGGGCACCGACAGGAACATCGCCATCTGGGGCGTGCTGGAAGCGCGGCTTCAGGACGTCGATACGCTGGTCGTCGGCGGGCTCAACGAAGGCGTGTGGCCGCGCAAACCGGAGAGTGACCGCTTCATGTCGCGGCTGATGAAGACCGGCATCGATCTTGAACCGCCGGAGCGGCGCATCGGCCTTACCGCTCATGATTTCCAGATGGCGATGGGTGCCAAAAAAGTGGTGCTGGCTCGCTCCGGCCGCTCCGGCGACGCACCGTCAGTGCCCTCGCGCTGGCTGCAGCGCATCCTTACCTTCGTCGGCGAGGATCATGCGGCGGCACTTCGCCGGCGCGGCGACGAACTGCTTGCCTGGGCGCGTGCGCTCGATGCCGGCGAAAAGCAGGACTTTGCGCCGCGGCCGCAGCCGAAACCGCCGCTCGCCGCACGGCCGCACCACTTCTCGGTCACCGAGATCGAAACGCTGCGTCGCGATCCCTATGCGGTCTATGCCAGAAGGATACTCGGCCTGATGCCGCTCGATCCGGTCATTCGCGATCCGGGCGCCGCCGAGCGCGGCACGCTGTTTCACGCTATTCTGCACCTCTTCTCAGCGAGGGTGGCCGAACCGCGGGCGCCGGAGGCGCTGGACGGGCTCATCGCCGCAGGCCGCTCCTGCTTTGCCGACGCGGCCCTGCCCGCCGACGTCGAGGCGGTGTGGTGGCCGCGCTTCGAAAAGCTTGCCGCCGGCATCATCGAATGGGAGCGCGGGCGGGCCGCAGCCGTGGCACGGCGGCACGCCGAGGAACGCGCCGAAAAGATCGGTGTCGGCCGATCCGGCGTGACCCTGTCCGGCTATGCCGATCGAATCGATCTGTTGGCTGGCGGAATGGCCGACATTCTCGACTACAAGACCGGCTCGTCGCCATCCAAAGCACAGGCGCACACGCTGCTCGCGCCGCAACTGGCGCTGGAGGGCGCGCTGCTGCGTCGCGGCGCCTTCAAGGAGCTTGGCGCGCGTGAGCCATCGCAACTGGCCTTCGTGCGGCTGAAGCCGAATGGCGAGGTGTTCGAGGAATCGATCCTCGAATACAACCGCAAGCCGCGAACCGCCGCCGATCTCGCCGAAGAAGCGTGGGCGCGGCTGGAAAAACTGCTGATCCACTACGCCGACCCGGCGACCGGCTATCTGTCGCGGGCGCTGCCGTTCCGCGAGGGCGAGACCGACGGCGACTATGACCATCTCGCCCGCGTGCTCGAATGGTCGGCCGGCGGCGATGCCGACGACGAGGGCGGGGAGGCATGAAAAAGGCCTACCCAATTCCGAGCGACACTGCCGCGAGCCAGGCAAGCGCCTCCGACCCGCGCAATTCCGCCTGGGTGTCGGCCAACGCCGGATCGGGCAAGACCCATGTACTCGCCCAGCGCGTCATCCGGCTTTTGCTGCGCGGCACCGATCCGTCCAAGATCCTGTGCCTGACCTATACGCGTGCCGCCGCCGCCAACATGTCGAACCGGGTGTTTTCGACCCTGTCGCAATGGACGGCCCTGGGCGATGCCGAGCTCTCGACACGGATAGAGGCGCTGGACGGCCGCCAGCCCGACCGCGAAACCATGCGCCGGGCGCGGCGGTTGTTTGCCGAGGCGCTGGAAACACCGGGCGGACTGAAGATCCAGACCATCCACGCTTTCTGCGAATCGGTGCTGCATCAGTTCCCGCTGGAAGCCAACATCCCGGCGCATTTCGAACTACTCGATCCGCAGATGGAGGCTTCGCTGTTTGCCGCCGCCCGCCGCGACATGATTTCGGGCGGCGTTGCAGGCGATGCGGCATTGGCCGAAGCTTTTGCCACCGTGCTGGAGCGCGGCGGCGAACATGGGCTCGACGCACTGCTGGCCGAGATCGTGCGCAAGCGCGATGGTTTGCGTGCCTTCATCGCCGCGGCCGGCGGCGATGGTTTTCAGGCGCTGTTCGACGAGTTTCAGTTCCGCGCCGGCCAGACGGCCGAAGGTATAGCCGCCTCGGTCTGGCCGCTGCCCGGCTTCCTGCCGGATTATCTCGTCACCTTTTCACGGGCGGCCGAGGCCGCCGATGCGCGCATCGTGCTGAACAATCTCTTGCCCTACGCCCGCCTTGCCTTTGCCGAGGAGGATCCGGTCCGTCGCCTGAATTTGCTCTCTAAGGCTTTCCTGAGGGCCGACGGCGGCCCTTACGATCCGGCAAAGACGTTTAAAAGGGCCTTGCTTGACCGGCTGCCCGATCTTGCCGAACGTTATCTGGCGGCGGTCGACGCCATTCTCGAAATCTCCGACCGGCTGGCCTTGTTCAGGATGCTGGAAGGCACGCGTGCCGCGCTGACCATCGCCGACTGGCTGATCGCCCGCTACGAGCAATTGAAGCGCGCCCGCGGCTTCCTCGACTTCAACGACCTGATCACCCGCACCGTCAACCTTCTGGCGCGGCCCGATGCCGGCCCGTGGGTGCAATACAAGCTCGACCAGGGCATCGACCACATCCTCCTCGACGAGGCGCAGGACACCAGTCCTGACCAGTGGGAGGTGGTCAAGCGGCTGGCGGAGGAGTTCTTTGCCGGGCTCGGCGCACGCGACGCCGTCCACCGCACCATCTTTGCTGTCGGCGACGAAAAGCAGTCGATCTATTCCTTCCAGGGAGCCGCCCCGGATTCCTTTGCCGACAGCCGGCTTTTGTTTGCCGGCAAAGTTAGATCCGCCGCCGCCGCCTTCGCCGATCTCAAGCTGACCTGGTCGTTCCGGTCGACCGAAGATGTTCTTGCCGGGGTGGATCGTGTCTTTGCCGACCCGAACGTGCGGCGCGGCATCAGCCGCGATCCCGATCCGCTCGACCACAAGGCGATCCGCAACGATGCGCCGGGTTATGTCGAGGTCTGGCCGTCGATCGGCGCCGACGTCGTCGACGAACCGGACGATTGGACGCAAGCGGTCGACCATGCTCACGCGCCGGCAGTCCGCGTCGCTGAAAACGTCGCAGCGACCATTGCCGGCTGGATCGGCGGCGGCGAGGTGATCGAAGGGCGTGGCAAGAAACTCCGGCCCGGCGACGTGCTAGTGCTGGTGCGCAAGCGCGACCGCTTCGTCCATGCGCTGACGCGGGCGCTGAAGCGCCGCGACATTCCGGTGGCCGGCGCCGACCGGCTCAGCCTGCCCGGCCACATCGCGGTGAAGGACCTGATCGCACTCGGTCATTTTCTCATCCAGCCCGAGGACGATCTGTCGCTGGCCGCCGTGCTGCGCAGCCCGCTCTTCGATGTCCCGGAAGAGCAGCTTTTCGCGCTTGCTGCCGAGAGGCCGTCGGGCGTCTCGCTGATCGCCTCGCTGCGCCGGCATGCCGGCGAAAGCGAGGCGTTGGCCGCCGTCGTCAGCCGGCTCGACACATGGTCGAACGAGGCCGCATTCAAGCCGGTGTTCGAATTCTATGCCGCAGCTCTCGCACGCGACGGGCTGCGCAAGAAGATGATCGCGCGGCTCGGTCCGGAGGCCGGCGATATCCTCGACGAATTCCTGAATTTCTGCCTGGCCGAGGAGCGGACCGGCCTGCCGGGACTAGAATCCTTCCTGTCGACATTGGAAAACGCCGGCCCCGAGATCAAGCGCGAAATGGACCAGACCCGCGACGAGGTTCGCGTCATGACCGTGCATGCCGCCAAAGGCCTGGAAGCGCCGGTGGTATTCCTTGTCGATGGCGGCTCGGCGCCGTTCAGCGACCAGCATCTGCCGAGATTGATGCCGTTCGAAGGCTCGGGCGACTGCTGGCAGGGCAAGGGTTATCTCTGGCGCTCGGCCAGCGATGTCGCCAATGGATTTTCACGCGCTGCATCGGCCCGCGCTCGCGAACTCGCCGACGATGAATACCGCCGGCTGCTCTATGTCGGCATGACCCGCGCCGAGGATCGGCTGATCGTCTGCGGCTACCATGGCAAGCGGGCGCCGAATACCGGCACCTGGCATTCGATCGTCAGCCGCGCACTGGTCGGTGCCGCGGAGAGCGAAGCACGCCGGCATCCCGCCACTGGCGAGACCGTGCATCGTTTCCAGGTGACGAAACTGCCGCCGATGCCGCTGGCGTCAGTGGATGAGGCACGACAGGCGGAACGCTTTGCGCCATTACCGGAAACCCTGTTCCAGCCACTGCCACCCTACGAGGAATTGCCGCGGCCGCTGTCGCCGTCCGGCGCCTCGGTGCTGATCGACGAGGCGCGGCAAGCGGTGGCCGACACGCGTTCGCCGGTGCTGGATATCGACGCCGAGCCCGGCTTTGCCGTGATACGCGGGCTGGCGCTGCACAAATTGCTGCAGATGCTGCCCGGCATCGCCGAGGAAAAACGCCGGGATGCCGCCGAACGCTATCTGGCAAGAGCCGGCGCGGAATGGCCCGACGACGAGCACGACAAGGCCTTGGCTGGCGTTTTCAGAATTCTTGCCGACGGCCGTTTCGCGCCGCTGTTTGCGCCAAACTCGCGCGCTGAAGTCGCCATCATGGGCAGCCTGGAGGTAAGGGGCAAACTGCGCTCGATTTCCGGCAAGATCGACCGACTGGCAGTAACGCCGGACAAGGTTTCGATCGTCGACTACAAGACCAATCGGCCAGCGCCAGCTACGCTCGCTGAAGTGCCTCAAGCCTATGTTCTGCAGCTCGCACTTTATCGCGCGCTGCTTCAGCCGCTCTATCCGGGACGCGAGGTCTCGGCGGCGCTGCTGTTCACCGAGGCGCCGCGGCTGATCGAGCTGCCGGCGGCGGCCATGGACGGTGCGCTTGCTAGACTCACGGGAGCGTGACACAACACTTGCTTGAAGACGGACGCGATCACCACCACATTTGGTGCGACGAACAATCGAAAGGATCTCAGCATGGCCACCGTCAAGGTCGACAAGAGCAATTTCCAGGCCGACGTGCTCAACGCCAAGGAGCCGGTCGTGGTCGATTTCTGGGCGGAATGGTGCGGCCCGTGCAAGATGATCGCCCCGGCGCTTGAGGACATCGCCATCGAACTCGGCAGCAAGATAAAGATCGCCAAGCTCAACATCGACGAGAATCCTGAGCTGGCCGCGCGGTTCGGCGTGCGCTCGATCCCGACGCTGATGATCTTCAAGGGCGGCGAAGTCGCCGACATGAAGGTCGGTGCCGCGCCGAAAACGGCATTGTCGCACTGGATCAACGGCAGCCTCGCCTGATCCAATCAAGATTTTGCAGAAAAGCCCGGCCTCGCGCCGGGCTTTCTTTTGCTGGCGTCATTGGTGGGCCGCTCTGGCACTCGCGGCTTGCCGCCCCGTATTCTTCTCTTCTGAACACAAAGGAGAAGCGATATGACCGGATCCGCCAAGGCCACCGTCTTCATCGACAATGAGCGCGTCATCGTCACCGAATACCGCTTCGCCCCGGGCGACAACACCGGCTGGCACCGCCATGGCCACGACTATGTGATCGTGCCGTTGACCGACGGCAAGGTGAAGCTCCTGACCAAGGATGGGGAATCCTTCGCCGAAATGAAGAAGGGCGCGCCGTATTTCCGCAATGAGGGCGTCGAACATGACGTCATCAGCGCAAACGATGGCGAATTCGCCTTCATCGAGGTCGAGCTGAAATAGTCCACCAACCATCGGCTGCGCCGCTGCAATTGTCCGGCGCCGCGCGATCACCAATCCGCGATACGATCGCCGCCGACGAATTGGGCGCTTTTCTCAGTGTATTCGAACAGTTCTATCTTCACGCCGTTGGGGTCACGAATCCAGGCCTGGTAGGTGTCATCGCACGCGCGTTTCTTGGAAGTGACATCAACCCCCTTTGACCTCAAATGGACGATCGCGGCGTCGATGTTTTCCACTTCGAGGCAGAAGTGGTTGATCTGGTTCAAGTCGCTATAGCTTGCGCCGTCTTTCTGGAACACCTCGACATGGCTACGGCCGCCGCAATTGAGGTAGAAGCCGAAAATCTCTCCGTCGCGCAGGAAATTGAACTGTGTATCCATGCCGAGGACGTCCCGATAGAAGCTTCGCGTGGTCTCCAGGTCATTCGCGAAAATGCAAACGTGAGCGAGCTGCTTTACCTTGATCATGACTGGCTCCTCGCGGTGACCTGGTAAGTGTGTCCGGGTGGAGGCACGCCTCAAACCGGCGGCGTGCCGTTTTCGGCCAATACCGCACCGGCCAGGTAAAGCGATCCGCCGATCAGGATGCGTGGCGGTGGTCCGTCCCATGTGTCGCGCAGCAGCATCAGCGCATTGGCGACGGAACTGACCGGTTCGGCCGACAGGCCGGCCTCGATAGCGCGTGTCGCCAGCTCGTCGTTCGGCACGCCGGCGTCGCTCAGGCTCACCGGCACTGTGTAGACATGCCGGACCAGCCCTTTGAAGGCGCGGAAATAGCCGCTCTGGTCCTTGGTGTTGATCATGCCCGAGATCAGGAACAGGGGCCGCGGGTTCTTTTCCTCCTGCTCGGCCAGCGCCTCGGCGACGACAACGCCGGCGCCGGGATTGTGGCCGCCGTCGAGCCAGATGTCGGCGCCCTTCGGCGCCAGTTCGCTCAGCCGGCCTTGCGGCAGCTTCTGCATGCGGCCCGGCCAGGCGACATTCGTCATCGCCTTCTCGGCGGCTCGGTGGCTGATCTCGAAGCCCGCCGCCTTGACCGCCGCGATCGCCGCCGCCGCATTGGCGAATTGATGGCGCCCCGGCAGGCGCGCCGGCGGCAGGTCCATCAACCCATCTTCGTCCTGATAGACCATGCGGCCGTTTTCCTCATAGGCGAGGAAATCCTGGCCATAGACGAAGGCGGGGCAGTCGAGCCGCTCGGCGGTTTCGATGAGCACCTGCTGCGCCGTCTCGCTTTCCTGCGCGCCGATGACAACCGGGCATCCGCGCTTGATGATGCCGGCCTTTTCGGCGGCAATCAGCTCGACGCGGTCACCGAGATAGGCTTC
Source organism: Mesorhizobium sp. M1329 (assembly GCF_040318035.1). Lineage (NCBI taxonomy): Bacteria > Pseudomonadati > Pseudomonadota > Alphaproteobacteria > Hyphomicrobiales > Phyllobacteriaceae > Mesorhizobium > Mesorhizobium sp. M1329. The sequence goes on from NZ_JAMYLN010000002.1 coordinate 295,303, forward strand.
GTGGTCGAGCGACACCGGCATGATCACCGACACGGCCGGCTCGGCGATGACATTGGTGGCGTCGAAGCGGCCGCCAAGGCCGACCTCGAGGATGACGGCATCGGCCGGATGTTCGGAAAACAGCAGGAAAGTGACGGCGGTGAGGATTTCGAAGACGGTGATCTTCTGGCCTTGATTGGCTTTGGCGACGCGGGCGATGGCTTCGGCGAAGACCTTGTCGTCCACGAGCCTGCCGCCGCCATCATCGGCCAGCCGGTAGCGCTCGTGCCAGTTCACCAGATGTGGCGAGGTGTGGACGTGGACGCGGTAGCCGGCGGCTTCGAGCAGCGCCCGTGAAAAGGCGGCACAGGAGCCCTTGCCGTTGGTGCCGGCGATGTGGATGACCGGCGGCAGCTGGTCCTGCGGATTGCCGAGGCGTTCGAGCAGCCGCGAAATGCGGTCGAGCGAAAGGTCGAAGCCCTTCGGGTGAAGCGCCATCAGGCTTTCGATTTCGCGGTCGGCGGCAAGCGTGGTCATGGCGAATCCTAGGCGCGCCACGGACGGCGCGCAATCGCAGTTCGTGGCGAATGCGTCAGGCGTGCGGCCGGGCTTCGGCCGGAATCACCGACGGTGGCAGGATCTCCGGCTCCTGCGGTTTTTGCTCTTCCGGCAGCTTGAGCAGCATTCTCAGCAGCCGCGCAATCGTCTGGCGCATTTCCAGCCGTGACACCACCATGTCGACCATGCCGTGTTCCATCAGATATTCGGCGCGCTGGAAGCCGTCGGGCAGCTTTTCGCGGATGGTCTGCTCGATGACGCGCGGGCCGGCAAAGCCGATCAGGGCGCCGGGCTCGGCAATATGCACGTCACCCAGCATGGCGTAGGAGGCGGTGACGCCACCGGTCGTCGGGTTGGTCAGGACGACGATGTAGGGCAGGCCGGCTTCCTTCAGCCTGTCGACGCCGACCGTGGTCCGCGGCAACTGCATCAGCGACAGGATACCTTCCTGCATACGGGCGCCACCGGAGGCCGCAAACAGGATCAGCGGCCGCTTGCGCTGCAGGGCGACCTCGAAACCATGCACGATGGCATCGCCGGCCGCCATGCCGAGCGAGCCGCCCATGAAGGCAAAATCCTGCACCGTCACCACCACCGGCACGCCCTCGACCGTGCCCAGCGCATTGATGATAGCGTCTTCCATGCCGGTCTTGGCCTTGGCATCCTTCAGCCGGTCTACGTAGCGCTTCTCGTCGCGGAACTTGAGCGGATCCTGAACGACCTTGGGGTTTTCCAGCGTCTCGTATTTGCCGTCGTCGAGGAAGAATTTCAGCCGTTCCTTGGCCGATATCTTCATATGGTGGCCGGAGGACGGGATGACGAACTGGTTCTGCTCCAGATCCTTGTGGAACACCATTTCACCGGTCTCGGGATCCTTGATCCACAGGTTTTCCGGCATGTCGGTGCGGCGGCCGAGCATCGAATTGATCTTCGGACGGACGTAATTGGTGATCCAGTTCATTCGCTTCGGCTCCTGTCCTTACGAAGAGTTAGACCATGATCCCGAAAAGTGGAAACTGGTTTTCGGCAAAGGTCATGGCCAACCAGAAGATCAAGATTATTCGGCGGCAGCAAGGCGAGCCGCGCGAACCCCTTGCGAAAGCCCGCTGACCAGCGTGGCGACGGCCTCGGCCGGATCGGCGGTCTTTTCGCCCTTCGGCCCGAGCACGTTGGCGACGGCATTGACGATTGCGGTGCCGACAACGACGCCGTCGGCCGACGCGCCGATGGTGCGCGCCTGCTCGGCGGTCTTGACGCCGAAGCCGACGCAGACCGGCAGGTCGGTATGGCTCTTGATGCGCTTGACCGCTGCCGCCACCTTGCCGGTGTCGGCCAGTGCCGAACCGGTAATGCCGGTCATCGAGACGTAGTAGACGAATCCCGATGTGTTCTGCAGCACCTTGGGCAGGCGCTTGTCGTCGGTGGTCGGCGTCGCCAGCCGGATGAAATTGATGCCGGCCTTGAGTGCCGGGATACAAAGTTCCTCGTCCATCTCAGGCGGCAGGTCGACGACGATCAGCCCGTCTATGCCGCTGGCCAGCGCATCGCTCAGGAAGCGCTCGACGCCGTAGATGTAGATCGGATTGTAATAGCCCATCAAGACGATCGGCGTTTCACTGTCTCCGGCGCGGAATTCCGAGGCCATCTTCAACGTTTTGACCAGGGTCTGGCCGCCCTTCAGCGCCCGCAGGCCGGCCGCCTGGATCGCCGGGCCGTCGGCCATTGGATCGGAAAACGGCATGCCGAGCTCGATGATGTCGCTGCCGGCGCCGGGCAGCGCCTTCATGATCGACAAGGACGTCTCATAGTCGGGGTCGCCGCCCATGAAATAGGTGACGAGTGCCGGGCGCCCCTCGGCCTTCAGCTTTGCCATGCGGCGGTCGATACGGGTGGCCATGATCAGATCTCCATGCCCAGCATATTGGCCACCGTATGCACGTCCTTGTCGCCGCGGCCGGACAGGTTGACGATGACGATCTGGTCCTTGTCCATATCGGGCACGATCTTCACCGCCTGTGCGATGGCATGGGCCGATTCCAGCGCAGGAATGATGCCCTCGACGCGTGTCGTCAGCTGAAACGCCTCCAGCGCCTCGCTGTCGAGGATCGGCACATAGTCGACGCGGCCGGAATCGCGCAGCCATGAGTGCTCCGGCCCGACGCCGGGATAGTCGAGGCCGGCCGAGATCGAGTGGCCGTCCATGATCTGCCCGTCGGCGTTCTGCAGGAGGTAGGTGCGGTTGCCGTGCAGCACGCCGGGCGCACCGGCACTCATCGAGGCGCAATGCTCGATGCCGTCGAGGCCGCGGCCGCCGGCTTCGACGCCGATGATGTGCACCTCACTGTCGTCGAGGAAGGGATGGAACAGGCCGATAGCGTTGGAACCGCCGCCGACACAAGCGATGATGGTGTCCGGCAGCCTGCCTTCCTGCTCGAGGATCTGGGCACGCGCCTCAGTGCCGATCACCGACTGGAAGTCGCGCACCAGCTCCGGATAGGGGTGCGGGCCGGCGGCGGTGCCGATCAGGTAATAGGTATCCTCGACATTGGTCACCCAGTCGCGCAGCGCTTCGTTCATTGCGTCCTTCAGCGTGCCGTGGCCGGCGGTCACCGGCCGCACCTCGGCGCCCAGAAGCTTCATACGAAAGACGTTGGGGCTTTGCCGCGCGACGTCGGTCGCGCCCATATAGACGATACAGGGAAGGCCGAAGCGCGCCGCCACCGTGGCGGAAGCGACGCCATGCTGGCCGGCGCCGGTCTCGGCGATGATCCGCGTCTTACCCATGCGCTTGGCGAGCAGGATCTGGCCGAGGCAGTTGTTGATCTTGTGCGAGCCGGTGTGGTTCAGGTCCTCGCGCTTGAAATAGACTTTTGCGCCACCCGCGAGGCCCTTAGCCGCGGAAACCCCGCGAAGATGCCGGGTCAGGCCTTCGGCGAAATAGAGCTTCGACGGCCTGCCGGCATAATGCGTCGAGAGATCGGTCAGCTCGGCCTTGAAATCCGGGTCGTTCTTGACCTCGTTCCAGTGCCGCTCCAGCTCGAGGATCAGGGGCATCAGCGTTTCGGCAACGAAACGACCGCCAAAAATGCCGAACATGCCCTGCTCGTCGGGGCCGGTGCGGAAGGAATTCGGTATCGCCGGCTTGTCCATCGCCGATCTCCTGGTTTGTGGCTTGAAGCGGGTCAGGCGGCGCGGTTGTCGCGTGCTGCCCCGACGGCCCGGAAAAATTGTTCGATCAGCGCCGGTTCCTTGACGCCCGGGGCGCTCTCCACGCCCGAGGAAATATCAATTCCGGGCGGGTTCGCCAGCCGAAGGGCGTCGCCGATATTGCCGGCATTGAGCCCACCGGAAAGCATGTAATCGACGCCGGCGTCAAGGCCGGCCAGAACGCGCCAGTCGAAGGCAAGGCCGTTGCCGCCCGGCAATTCCGAACCCTTAGGCGGCTTGGCGTCGAACAGGAAGCGGTCGGCAATGCCGATGAAGGGTTTAACCCGCTCGAGATCGGCAGCCTCGCTGACCGGCAGCGCCTTCATCACCGGCAAGCCGAAGCGCACCTTCACTTCGGCCACCCGCCCGGGCGTTTCGGCGCCGTGAAGCTGCAGCATGTCGGGCTGCATCTTTTCGACGATCTCATCCAGGAACACGTCGCTGGCGTCGACCGTGACCGCAACCGCCTTGGCTCTGCCGCGCGCCGCTTCGCGCAGGCGGCCGGCTTCCGCCGGCTCGACATAGCGCGGGCTTTTGGCAAAGAAAATGAAGCCGACATGGCTGGCGCCGCCGGCCAATGCCGCAGCCAGAGCCTTGTCGGTCTTCAACCCGCATATCTTGATGTCGAGCGCCATGGCGCGGGATTGGCACGAAACAGCCAAAGAGTCGAGAAAAAGCATCCTGTTTGCCGCCAGCGCGGAACGCGCTACCTTGCTAATGTAAGAGCCGAATGCGCTACCTTGCTAATATAAGAGCGCGACGCGCTACTTGCTCAGGCACAAAGGCGGGAGAACAAAGACCATGCCGGAAAAGACCGTCGCGGAACTCAGGCACAAGCTGGCGCAGGCCCATGAGGTCATCGCTCATTTGATGGACAAGGCCGCTTTCAACGGCGCCGAGGCGCACCGGGCGCTGGCATATTTCAGCAACGACACCTTCGAGCAGGATTTCCTGCCCTGGCCGCGCCATGTCGATGAGGGGTTGCGGCCGGAGGAGTTGAACGCGGCGAATGACGATTGATCGGACAACTACTCGAACGTGATCGCCTGCAGCGCGCCGCCATTGCGCTTGAGCCAGTCCTTGCAGCGCTCGGTGTCCGGGCAAAGCTGCTCGCATAATTTCCAGAATTTCGGGCCGTGGTTCATCTCCTTGAGATGCGCCACCTCATGCGCGACGAGGTAGTTTATCACCGGCCGCGGCGCCATCATGATGCGCCAGGAAAACGACAGATTGCCCTCCGACGTGCACGATCCCCATCGGCTAGACGTATCCTTGAAGCGGATCGCCTTGGCGCGCTTGCCGACCGCAGCACTGTGCTTGGTCACCAGCGCTTCGATCTCGCGCTTGGCTTCGCGCTTGAGGAAATCGGCGATGCGGCGCGGCAGGTGCACGCGTTCGCCATGCACGATCATCAGCGGCCCGCGCTCGTCGCGCGATAGCGTGACCGTGCCGCGTTTCGACGGTTCATGGACGATGCGATGCGGCACGCCACGCACCGGTATCTTGATGCCGGGCCGCACCTGCGGCCGATTGGGCACTTTGGCCAGCCTTTGCTCCAGCCAGTCCTGATGGCGGTCGAGGAATTTTTCGACCTCGCCGCGGCGCAGTCCCGGCGGCACGGTGATGCGCAGGCCGCGGCCGCCGGAATCGATGCGCAGCGTCAGGCGCCGCGCCCGGTCGTTCTCGACGATCTTGAGCGGCAGCGTGCGGCCGGCAACGCAATGCTCGCGCTCCACGACGGGCGTGGGCTTGGGTTTCGTCGGGGTGCGAAAGAAGCCGAAGGACATTCCGGGACGATACGTGATTCGAGGGAAACGACTAGAACAAAAAAGAAACGGCGCCGCTGACGCGACGCCGTTGGATTATCTATCTGCGCACGGGACCTTACTCGTCGAGCAGGCCTGGCGTGGACTTGCCGCTGGGTTTGTTGTTCGTCGTCGATCCGGTCGTGGGCGACGTCGACTTGTTGCGATTGGCCATGAAGCGATCGAACTCCTCCTGGTCCTTGGCGCGGCGCAATTCGCGGGCATATTCGTCGAACTCGCTCAGCATCTCGTCGAGCTTGCGGCGTTCCTCGGCAAGCCGCTCGAGCTCCTTCTCGCGCCAATCGTCGAAAGCGACGTTGCCGGTGCGGGCGGAGCCATGACCCCAGCGCGCGGCCTTATCGGAACCGCGGCGGCAGCCGGCGAAGATGCCGTCGGTGGCGCGGTTGACGTCACGCTTGAAGCCGTCGAGCCTGTCGCCCCAGATGATGTAGGCGAGCATGGCTAAGCCGAGCGGCCAGAACACCATGAACCCGATCACCATCAACGCGATGGTCGCCGGCGTCCAGGCCGGACGGATCAATGCAGATGTGTTCATTTCTCCCAATCCTTCAGTTGGAGACAGCCAAATCCGGCTGCGTGGAATCGAAATGGGATGGAGAAAACGGCGATTCAAGACAGCAACCGCCAAAACCGGACAAGCGGCTGAAATGATTATCGCTTTTTGAGCTTTTCGAGGAAAAGCACGACCAATCCCGCAATCAGCCCCCAGAACGCCGCGCCGACGCCGAACAGCGTCAGCCCCGATGCGGTGACGGCGAAGGTGACGGTGGCGGCCATCCGCTCGTCCTCGTCTTTCAAGGCGATTGACAGCGCATTGGCGAGCGGTGCCATTAGCGCCAGGCCGGCGACCAGCGCGATCAGGCTCTGCGGCAATACGGCGAAGATCGCCACCAGCGATGCGCCGAACAGGGCAAAGACGAGATAGGCCAGCGCGTAGAACGGCCCGGTCTTCCAGCGCTCGGCCGGATCGGGATGCACATCAGGCCCGGTGCAGATCGCCGCGGAGATCGCCGCCAGATTGGTGGTCGAGGCGCCGAACGGCGCCGTCAGCAGCGAAAACAGGCCGGTGACGCCGATCAGCGGCCCGGGTTCGGGATGATAGCCGGCTGCCCTCAGCACGGCGAGGCCGGACAAGTTCTGCGAGGCCATGGTGACGAGGTAGAGCGGCAAGGCGAGGCCGATGATCGCGGTGGCGCTGAACTGCGGCATCACCAGCGTCAAGCTCGAAAGTTCCGGTGCCGGCAGACCGCCGACCCGGCCGGTGAGAAAGGCGGCGAGACCGCCGCCGATCAGCACCAGCAGCACCGACAGCGCCGGGTTGAACAGGCGGATGGCGAAGAACGCCGCAACCAGCGGCAGGATCAGCCAGGGGTCGAGGGGAACGGTTTTCACCGCATTGATGGCGAAGGTGACGACGATGCCGGCCAGCATTCCGGATGCGACCGAAGCCGGTATTCTGGCGATCAGCTTGGTCAACGGCCTGAACAGGCCTGTGGTGATCAGCAGGACCGCGGTGACGATGAAGGCGCCAACCGCCTCGCCCATCGAAAAGCCGGTCGATGCGGCGATCAGCGCGACGCCTGGCGTCGACCAGGCGGTGATGACCGGCATTTTCGTACGCCACGACAGCCACAGGCTCTCGATCGCCATCGCCAGGCAAAGCGCCGTCACCCAGCTTGCGGTCTCGACCTGCGTTGCGCCGACCGCCTTGGCCGCGGCAATGACGATGGCCAGCGTACCGCCGAAGCCGACGATCGCCGCCACCGAGGCGGACACCGGAATGGAAATGCGCATGTCTCTATCCCGCCTGCCGCACCATCGCGTCCACCGCCCGCACCAGCATGTCGAGATCCTGCGGCCGCGACAGGCGGTGATCGCCGTCGGGGATGAGCGACAACGTGACGTCGTCGGCCGGCAGCAGGCTGACCAGCTTCAGCGCATGGCTCGACGGCACGTCGGGATCGGCCAGCCCTTGCAGGATGTGGACCGGACAGTGCGTGTCGATCGGCCCGGTCATCACCCGGTTGTTGCGGCCGTCCTCGATCAGTGTGCGGGTGTAGATGTACGGTTCGACGGAATAGTCCGACGGCTCTTCGAAAAAGCCCTTTTTCCTGAGGTCGCGCTTCTGCGCCCCGGTCAGCACCGGCTCCACCAGTTCGAACGTGAAATCAGGCGCCGGCGCCAGCAGCACAAGGCCGGCGACGCTGTTCTCGCCCGCCCTGCACAACTCCTGCACCATGCGCAGCGCGATCCACGCGCCCATCGACGAGCCGACCAGGATTTGCCGGCGCTGGGTGAAGCGGCGGAAAACCGCCATGCTCTCGCCCAGCCATTTCGAGATGGTGCCGTCGGCAAAGGCGCCACTCGATTCGCCGTGGCCGGAATAATCGTGGCGCAGGAAGGCGCGGCCTTCTTTGCGCGTCCATTCCGACAGGGTTTCGGCCTTGGTGCCCAGCATGTCGGATTTGTAGCCGCCAAGCCAGACGATGCCGGGCTCGGCACCTGCCGCATGCCTGACGGCGATGCTCGTCCCGTCGACGTCCAGAAAGATCGGGGTGGTGGTCATGGTGTATTCCCTCACGCCGGTCTTTTGGCACAGCAAGGCATTCAACGAAAAGTGCTCTGCGGTGTCTTTAGCTTGGTGCAACGGCGCTGATTTGCCTTCGCGTTCCCATTCGACACGGCGGTCGCTTGCTTAATGTATTGCGTATCGCGTTACAGAGCCCTATATGTCTTTGACCGTCCAGGAAGCCGCGCAATGTCCGCCCTGTCACCGAGAAAAGAGACGCCCGTATCGATGCGGTTCCGCAACGATGATCTTGCGATCATAGATCGTGGCGCAGACCTCCTCGGCCTTTCGAGAACGGAATTCATGCGACGCGCCGCAATTCAGGAGGCGCAAACCGCCATCCTGAACGAAATCGTCATCCGGCTCTCCCCAGACGCTTTTCGGGACTTCGTGCAGGCGATCAGTGCGACGCCTGCTCCCATTCCACCCAAGGTCGCCGAGCGCCTGCGACGTAAATCTTTCGGGAGCAGCTGAATCGGGTGGCGCTGTCTGGTGTCGAACTCCTCTCGGAAAGACATCGCTTGGAAGGGTTCGAATGCGGCAAGCCCGCACTTGACCATTGGCTGGCGAATTTCGCCCATTCGAATCACACGCGTGGCTTTACTCGCGTCCTTGTGGTTCACGATGCTGGTCAGGTGATCGGCTACTATGGCTTGGCTCCGACTGTGATTGAGCCCAACACCGCTCCACGTGCCATCCGAACGGGGCGCCCGCCGGATCCAATTCCCTGTTTGCTAATCGGCCAGCTTGCCGTAGACCGCCGCCATGTCGGCCGGGGGATAGGCTCGGCGCTTGTGAAGGACGCCTTGCAACGGTGTATCGCCGGCGCGGCAATCGTCGCAGGCCGCGCCGTCATTGTTCGCGCCATTGATGGTGAGGCCGAGACATTCTGGCAAAGCTGGGGATTCATCCCGGCGCGCGACAACCCTTCGGTTCTGATGCGCTCGCTTGACGATATCCGTGCCTGGCTCTCCGGCTACTGACCATCATTCATGCGCAGCCGCGTTTGTTCGCCGCCTTGGTCTTGCTCTTCTCATCGAGCAGGTGATTTCCTGAGAATGCTGTGCTATTGACTCCGACCGCGCGCTCACCACATTGCGCGTTCGCAATTCTGAACTGAAGAACCCCTTAACGAAACGGCTCAAGGAGACCACGACCATTCGCAGACCTTTCAAAGCAGCGGCGCCCACCAAGGAAGGCCCGCGCTCCAACCGTGACATCCGGGTTCCCCGGGTCCAGCTAATCGACGCCGAAGGCCAGAACCGCGGCGATGTCTCCATCAACGACGCATTGCTGCTCGCCGAAGAGGCTGGGCTCGATCTGGTCGAGATATCGCCCAATGCAGTGCCGCCCGTCGTAAAGATCCTCGATCTCGGCAAGCTGAAATACGCCAACCAGAAGAAGGCGGCCGAAGCACGCAAGAACCAGAAGGTCATCGAGATCAAGGAGATCAAGATGCGCCCGAACATCGACAGCCACGACTACGAGACCAAGATGAAGGCCGTCCGGCGCTTTTTCGAGGAAGGCGACAAGGTCAAGCTGACGCTGCGCTTCCGCGGTCGCGAGATGGCGCATATGGAACTCGGCATGCAGCTTCTGAACAAGGTTCGCGAGGAAGTGGCGCCCATCGCCAAGGTCGAAGCCGAACCGAAGCTCGAAGGCCGCCAGATGATGATGGTGCTGGCGCCCCGCTAAAGCGCGTTGCGCTTTAGTTCTGTTTTGTGCATGTCGTTGTCCCAAAACCGCTGCGCACCCTCGGGTCAAGTCCGTGGGGAGGCTTTTTGGGCGACGTGCATAAAATCCGCCTGAATCATGTTGCAAGGCGTCCCGGCGATCGGCGGGGCGCCTGTTTCTTGGCCAGACGCTGCGATCGCCGGCGAGAGCAAAGACGCTCTGGTTCCCTCGACGATCGGATTCCCGACATGGTCAATGACGTCAAGCATTCGGAAGCCAAATACGGGCTGGGCAGCTACCAGCACACGCGCAGGATGGTGCTTGCCGTCGTCGTCGTCGTCCTGTTCGCGATGCTTTTGTTCGGGCAGTCGGTTTTTCCGCCCGATACGCCTGTGCATGAAACGATCGAAATGGTCGGCGTCGTGCTGATCTTTCTCGGCATCGTCGGACGCTTGTGGTCGACGCTCTATATTGGTGGACGCAAATCCTCCGAAGTGGTGACCGGCGGGCCATATTCGATCACCCGCAACCCGCTCTATGTCTTCTCTACTTTAGCTGCCGCCGGTGTCGGCGCACAGATCGGCTCCATCACCGCCACGATCGGCTTTGGAGCGCTCTGCGCGGGTGCCTTTTACATCGTTATCCTGCGCGAGGAGAAATTCCTCAAGGAGGTTCTCGGCGCGCCATACCAGGCCTACCTGGCGAAAGTGCCGCGCTTTTTCCCGAAGCTGGCGCTGTATCAGGAAGGCGACACCGGCGGCTTCAAGCCGCGCCTGCTGCGAACCACGCTGCTGGACGGTCTGGTCTTCCTGGTTGCCTTGCCGGCTTTCGAACTGATCGACGGCGCCCAGCAGTCCGGCATATTGCCGGTGCTGTTCCGTTTCCCCTGAGTCCGGTGTTGCTGAGTACAGTGTTGCTGAGCACGGGGTGTTGCGCGCCAGCCCGCTTTGACGTATAGGACCGCCGTTCCCAAAAAACCGCCCGGCAGGGCATGCCGTGGCGGTTTCATTTGCTTTTCGGGCTTTGGTCGGCCTGAAGCGAACAAAAAGCGCATTGGTGCGCATATAAACGGAGTAGCAAAATGCCCAAGATGAAGACCAAATCGGCCGCCAAGAAGCGGTTCAAGATCACAGGTACGGGTAAAGTTCTGTCGGCTGCGGCCGGCAAGCGTCACGGCATGATCAAGCGCTCCAACAAGTTCATTCGAAATGCCCGCGGCACGATGGTTCTGGCTGAACCGGATGGCAAGAAGGTCATCAAGAATTTTCTGCCGAACGGCCTCTAGGGCATTCGGTCTGGACAGCGTTTTAAGGAGATCATGACATGGCACGCGTAAAGAGAGGCGTCACCTCGCACGCCAAGCACAAGAAGGTCCTGAAAGCCGCCAAGGGTTTTTACGGCCGTCGCAAGAACACCATCCGCATCGCCAAGCAGGCGGTGGAAAAGTCGCTGCAGTACGCCTATCGCGACCGCAAGAACCGCAAGCGTTCGTTCCGCGCGCTGTGGATCCAGCGCATCAATGCGGCGACGCATGAGCATGGCCTGACCTATGGCCGTTTCATCGACGGTCTCAACAAGGCCGGCATCGAGATCGATCGCAAGATCCTGTCGGATATGGCCATCCACGAGCCGCAGGCATTCGCCGCACTCGTGGCCAAGGCCAAGGTCGCGCTCGAATATCTCAAGAATACCACGCCGAATGCTTTTGAAAGCGCTGTCGCTTAAGACCAGCGCTTCCCAAGCTATTCGACACTTGATTTGGGAAACCCGCGCTGGCAGGGCTGGCGCGGGTTTTTCTTTGCTTCCAATCGGATCTGGAACATGAGTGACATGGAAACTCTCGAAAATTCCCTGATGGCCGAGATCGCCTCGGCCGCCGACGAGCAGGCGATCGAGGCGGTGCGTGTCTCGGCCCTTGGCAAGAAGGGCTCGGTTTCCGAGATGCTGAAGACACTCGGCTCGATGAGCGCCGAGGAGCGCCAGGTCAAAGGCCCGGCAATCAACGGCCTCAAGAACCGCGTTACCGAGGCGCTTTCGGCGCGCCGTGCCGAGCTGAAAGATGTGGCGATCACGGCACGGCTTGCCGCCGAGAAGGTCGACGTCAGCTTGCCGGTCAGGCAATCGCCGGCCGAGCGCGGCCGCATCCATCCGATCAGCCAGGTTATCGACGAGATCGCGGCGATTTTCGGCGATCTCGGCTTTGCCATTGCCGAAGGTCCCGACATCGAGACCGACTATTACAATTTCACCTCGCTGAACTTCCCGGAAGGCCACCCGGCGCGCGAGATGCACGATACCTTCTTCTTCCAGCCGGACGCGCAGGGCGAACGCAAGCTTTTGCGCACCCACACCTCGCCGGTGCAGATCCGCACCATGGAGATGCAGAAGCCGCCGATCCGCATCGTTATTCCTGGCAAGACCTACCGGCAGGATTCCGATGCCACCCACTCACCGATGTTCCATCAGGTCGAGGGGTTGGTGATCGACAAATCGGCTAATGTCGCCAACATGAAGTGGGTGCTGGAGGAGTTCTGCAAGGCCTTCTTCGAGGTGCCGAGCGTCAAGATGCGCTTCCGGCCGTCCTTCTTCCCGTTCACGGAGCCCAGCCTCGAGGTCGACATCCAGTGCGACCGTTCGCGGCCCGGCGAGGTGCGCTTCGGCGAGGGCTCGGACTGGATGGAGATCCTCGGCTGCGGCATGGTCCACCCCAATGTGCTCCGTTACGGCGGCCTCGATCCCGACGAATACCAGGGCTTTGCCTGGGGCATGGGCATCGACCGCATTGCCATGCTGAAATACGGCATGCCGGATCTGCGCGCCTTCTTCGACGCGGATGTGCGCTGGCTGTCGCATTACGGATTTAGGCCGCTCGACATGCCGACGCTGTTCGGGGGCTTGAGCGCGTGACGAGCTGGCCGCAGCAAATCCGCGGGCAGCTCGCCTTCCTGCACATGTCCGACGCGCGGCCGCATAGCTTCAAGTGCAGCGTGCCCAGACCAGACGGAACACAGTCATGAAACTTACCCTCTCCTGGCTCAAGGATCATCTCGAGACCGACGCCTCGCTGGCGGAAATCGTCGAGCGTCTCACCTCGATCGGCCTCGAGGTCGAGCATGTCGACGACCGGGCGAGCCTGGCCCCCTTCGTCATCGCCAAGGTGCTGACGGCGGTCCAGCATCCCGACGCCGACCGGCTGCGCGTGCTGACCGTCGACACAGGCGACGGCAAGCCGCCTGTGCAGGTTGTGTGTGGAGCGCCGAACGCCCGCGCCGGCCTGATCGGCGCCTTTGCAGCACCGGGCACCTATATTCCCGGCATCGACGTGACGCTGACCGTCGGCAAGATCCGCGGCGTTGAAAGCCACGGCATGATGTGCTCCGAGCGCGAGCTCGAGCTGTCCGAAGAGCATGACGGCATCATCGACCTGCCGGCCGATGCGCCGGTCGGCACCAGTTTCGCCGCCTATGCCCATCTCGACGACCCGCTGATCGAGATCAATCTTACGCCGAACCGGCCGGATGCCACCAGTGTCCATGGCATCGCCCGCGATCTGGCGGCGAGCGGGCTCGGCACGCTGAAGAGCGCGCCGATAGAGCCGATCTCCGGCAAGGGCGAGACGCCGATAAAGGTGACGATCGAAGCGCCGGAGCTCTGTCCCGGCTTTGCGCTGCGCCTGGTGCGCGGCGTCAAGAACGGCCCGTCGCCGAAATGGCTGCAGCAACGGCTTCTCGCCATCGGCTTGAGGCCGATCAGCGCGCTCGTCGACATCACCAATTACGTCACCTTCGACCGCGGCCGGCCGCTGCATGTTTTTGACGCTGCGAAGGTCACCGGCAATCTCACCGTGCGCCGGGCGCGAGACGGCGAAAAGGTGCTGGCGCTCGACGGCCGCGAATACACGCTGACGCCGGAGATGTGCGTGATCGCCGACCAGGACGGCATCGAATCGATCGCCGGTATTATGGGCGGCGAGCATTCCGGCTGCGACGAGAACACCACCGACGTGCTGATCGAGTCGGCGCTTTGGGACCCGATCGCCACCGCCCGGACCGGCCGCACGCTCGGCATCATCACCGATGCACGCTATCGGTTCGAGCGCGGCGTCGACCCGGAAATGATGGTTCCCGGCCTGGAGCTGGCGACGAAGCTGGTGCTCGATTTCTGCGGTGGCACGCCGACGCAAACCGAAGTCGTCGGCTATACCGGCCATCGGCCGAAGATCGTCTCGTTCCCATTGTCGGAAGTGAAGCGGCTGACCGGTATCGAAGTGCCGCACTCGACGAGCCTCGACATTCTAGCCCGCCTCGGCTTCAAGCCGGAGGGCGCCGGCGATGTCGTCAATGTGGCAGTCCCGTCCTGGCGGCCGGATGTCGACGGCAAGGCCGACCTGGTCGAGGAGGTCATGCGCATCCACGGCGTCGACAATATCGCGCCGCAGCCGCTCGGCAGCCACGACGCGGTCAACGCCAAGATCCTGACCGTGCTGCAGATCCGCACCCGTGCCGCCAAGCGGGCACTTGCCGTGCGCGGCATGATGGAGGCCGTCACCTGGTCGTTCATTCCGGCAAAACACGCCGAATTGTTCGGCGGCGGCCAGCAGGCGCTGAAGCTTGCCAACCCGATCGCCGCCGACATGTCGGACATGCGGCCGTCGCTGCTGCCGGGGCTGATCGCGGCAGCGCAACGCAATGCCGACAAGGGCATCGGTGATGTCGCGCTGTTCGAAGTGTCGGGCACTTACGAGGGCGACGGCGCCGACCAGCAGCGACGTGTTGCCGCCGGCGTGCGGCGCGGCACCGCCAAGCTCGAGGGCTTCGGCCGCCATTGGGCCGGCAACGCCGGCGCCGTCGGCGTGTTCGATGCCAAGGCCGATGCGATCGCCGCACTCGAAGCCTGCGGCGCGCCCGTCGAGCGGCTGCAGATCGAGGCCGGCGGCCCGGCCTGGTATCATCCCGGCCGCTCCGGCACGATCAAGCTTGGGCCGAAGGTCGTGCTCGGCACCTTCGGCGAATTCCACCCGAAGACGCTGGAAGGGCTGGACGTCTCCGGCCCGCTCTGCGGCTTCGAAGTATTCATCGATGCGGTGCCCGAGCCGAAGGCCAAGCCGACTCGGACAAAGCCGAGACTGGATCTGTCCGCCTTCCAGGCGGTCAAGCGCGACTTCGCCTTCGTCGTCGACAAGGCGGTCGAAGCCGGCACACTCGTTCGCGCCGCCCTTGCCGCCGACCGAAAGCTGATTTCCGGCGTCTCGGTGTTCGACGTCTTCGAAGGTGCCGCACTTGGGGCGGCGAAGAAATCGATCGCCATCGAGGTGTCGATCCAGCCGGTCGAAAAGACGCTGACCGACGAGGATTTCGAGGCGCTGGCCAAGCGCATCGTCGAGAATGTCGGCAAGCAGACCGGCGGTGTGCTGCGCGGCTGAGCTTGCGGACACATGGCGAATCGCCCTCCAAAGGGCGATGAACCATTTGCGCTATTCGGGGCTGCCCTTTGAGGAACAGCGTGCAGCCTTTCTCGATATCGTCTCAACCGATCCGCTGGTCGGCGAGACGCTGAAGCGGGCACGGGAGCTAGGCCTACCCGAGTGGCTGGTCGTGTCCGGCGCGCTCTACAACAGCGTCTGGAATTATCTGACCGGAAACCCGTCGGGGTACGGCATCCGGGATGTCGACCTGTTTTATTTCGATGAGAGCGATCTGTCATATGAAGCCGAGGACACAGTCATCCGCCGTGCGGCGGAGCATTTCGAAGGGCTGAAGCTGCCGGTCGAGGTGCGCAATCAGGCGCGGGTGCATCTGTGGTTTGAGGCGCGCTTTGGCGGTTCCTATCCCAGGCTGTCGTCGTCCGCCGAGGCGCTTTTCTATTTCGCGTCGAAAACCCATGCGGTCGGCGTTAGATTCGGCACAGATGGGCAACTCGCGCTCGTGGCGCCGTTCGGGCTCGACGACATCTTCTCGTTTCGCATTACCCCGAACCGGGCACTGGACAATCGGCAGACGCACGAGACGAAGGGCGCTCGCGCAAGGGAGAACTGGCCGGAGATCAGTGTCGTGCCCTGGTAGAATGTCGGCGCGAGGCACCCCCCTCTGCCCTGCCGGGCATCTCCCCCTCAAGGGGGGAGATCGGATGTCGCCTCTGCTTTCGCTAATCACCGGCGCCGGAAGGGCGGGCAGCGCGCTGGAACTGCCAATCTCCCCCCTTGAGGGGGAGATGTCCGGCAGGACAGAGGGGGGTGCCTCGCGTCGAGGTCTAGTCAAAAAGGGTGCCGAAACGCCCCGTTTCGACTACTGTGCCGTTCACCCGTTGACCAACGCCAACAGCTCTTCGGTGTAGCGCTTGCCGACCACCTTCTCCGGCGACAGGGCGTCGCCAATAGATGCCACTTCGGCCTGGCTCAGCACGATATCGGCTGCCGCCGTATTCTGCTCCAGATGGCGGATTTTTCGCGCACCAGGGATCGGCACAATGAAGTCGCCCTGATGCAGCACCCAGGCGAGCGCCAGCTGCGCCGGCGTCACGCCCTTCTCGGCGGCCATCTTTTCCAGCACGGCGACGACCGCCGCATTGGCCGCCATGGCGTCGGCCTGGAAGCGCGGCAACCCGCGGCGCCAGTCGTCGGCGCCGAGAACATCGGGCTTGGCGATTGTGCCGGTCAGCAGACCGCGGCCAAGCGGGCTATAGGGGACAAAGCCGATGCCGAGCTCGCGGCAGACGGCAAACACTTCTTCTTCCGGATCGCGGGTCCACAGCGAATATTCGCTCTGCACGGCGGCGATCGGATGCACCGCATGCGCCCGGCGGATGGTCGCCGCACTCGCCTCCGACAGGCCGAGCGCCCGCACCTTGCCCTCGCGCACCAGCTCGGCCATGGCGCCGACCGTATCCTCGATCGGCACGTTGGGGTCGACGCGGTGCTGGTAGTAGAGGTCGATCACTTCGGTATCCAGCCGCTTCAGCGACGCTTCGGCAACCGCCTTGACATGTTCGGGGCGGCTGTCGACGCCGGCCATGCGCTCCATGCCGCTGCCTTCTTCGAGGATCTTGAAGCCGAATTTGGTTGCGATCGTCACCTTGTCACGCACCGGCTTCAGCGCCTTGCCGACCAGGATCTCGTTCTCGTAGGGGCCATAGACTTCGGCCGTGTCGAAGAAATTGACGCCGATCTCGACGGCGTGGCGCAGCGTGGCGATCGCGTCTGCCTCCGGCTGGCCGCCATAGGCAAAGCTCATCCCCATGCAGCCGAGGCCGACCGGGTAGACGTCGAGTTCATTGCCAAGCTTGCGGGTTTGCATCACCTGTCTCCTTGTTGTGATGGTTGTGATGGTTGTGATGCCGCAGAGATAGCCTCTTGCGCTGCGTTCGATAATCGGCTCTCATCTGCACGGGCTGTTCCAAGAAATAGATCAATGAAGCGAACCCATCTTTCACAGCTCGCTGTGCTGGCAACTGTCGCCCAATGCGGCAGTTTTCGCGGTGCCGCCAAGGAGCTGGCAATCGCGCCATCCGCGGTCAGCCATGCCGTTTCCAGCCTCGAAGCCCGCCTCGGCGTCCGTCTTCTGGCGCGCAGCACGCGCAGCGTCGCCCCGACCGAGGAAGGCGCGCAGCTGCTCGAGCGTCTCAGGCCGGCGCTGTCGGAGATCGACCTGGCGCTGGAATCGGCGATCGAGGCGCGCGACCGGCCGGCCGGCAATCTGAGGCTCAACGTGCCGCGCACCGCGGCCCATCTGACGCTGACGCCTCGACCCGGCGCCTTTGCCGCGGCCTATCCGGACATCGTGCTGGAGATCGTCATCGAGGACCGCTTCACCAATGTCGTCGAAGGCGGCTTCGACGCCGGCGTGCGGCTGGGCGAGAGCCTGCAGCGCGACATGATCGCGGTGCGTATCGGGCCGAATCTCCGCGGCGCCGTGGTCGGCGCGCCATCCTATTTCGAGACCAGGCCCAGGCCGATCCATCCGCACGACCTTGCCGGCCACCGCTGCATCCGTTTCCGCTTCTCCAGCGGCATTCTCTACCGCTGGGAATTCGAGAAAAACGGCGAAGAGATCGAGATAGCGGTGCAAGGGCCGCTGATCCTCGACGAGGACCATCTGATTGCCAACGCCGCGGTTGACGGCGCCGGGCTCGCCTTCGTGTTCGAGGACTATGTCCGCGACGCGCTCGCCACCGGGAAGCTCGTTCGCGTGCTGGAGGACTGGTGCCCGCCCTTCGACGGCTTCTTCGTCTATTACCCCAGCCGCCGCCAGATGCGGCCGGCACTCAGGGCCTTTGTCGATTTCTTCGGGGTGAGTACATAGGGGCACCGTCGGAACAGCGGCGGGCAATCTCTTCAGGCTGAATGCTCATCTCACGGCCGTTGCGGCGCCGGCGCCGGCAATTATTCGTCTCCAAACACAAGTGGAACCGCCTTTCTGGCCTGGAAGAAACCAGACCTGGCATTCGTTCACCGACCATGTCTACACTGCCCAAAAACCAAACGGCCGGCTACGGCTGGACGGCGATCATCCTTCACTGGCTGATCGCGGCGCTCTTTATCGGCCAGTTCGTGCTCGGCTTCGTCATGGTGCGGCTGTCCAGCCAGCGCACCGCCTTCGAGCTGATCCAGCTGCATAAATCCTTCGGCTTTCTGCTGCTTGGGCTGGTCATCCTGCGCATCGCCTGGCGCCTAGGCAGACCGGCCCCGCCGCTGCCGCGCTCGGTCGGGCCGTTCGAGCGCCGGATGGCGCCGCTGGTCCATCTCGCGCTTTATGCGTTTCAGCTCGCTCTGCCGCTGTCCGGCTGGGCGCTGGTCTCGGTCTCGGTGCTGGAGATCCCGAGCGTGCCGTTCAATCTGTTCGTCATGCCCAATCTGCCGCTTGGCGAATCGGACACGGCAGAAAGCTTCTGGGCAGCGACGCACTGGTATCTCGCCTATGCCGGCATCGGACTTGTCGCTTTGCATCTCGCCGCAGCGCTGCGCCACCATTTCTGGCTGAGGGATACCGTGCTGACGCGCATGATCACGGCTTCGTCAGATCGCGACACGGAATAGAGCGGACGGCTCATTCGTTGATGGGGCGAGGACGCAAGAAAGCGTTGCCTACCAAGAGGACCATTTCCATGTACGCGCGCATCTTCGGATTTGCGGCCGCCGCCGCTTGTTTTGCCATGCCTGTTTTCGCCGCCGTTGCCCTCGGCGACGCGGCCGGCAGCTACACCATCAGCCCGGGGAGTTCCAGCATCCACTTCTCGATCGGCAAGCTCGGCGGCGGCGGGCTCGACGGTGCTTTCTCCCGCTTCAAGGGCAGTATCCTCATCGACAACAGCGATGTCGGCCGGTCCCAGGTCAATTTCACCATCTTCCCCGAAAGCGTCGGTACCGGCCAAAGTCGCATCGACGCCTTTCTTCGCTCGGACGCGGTTTTCGACGCAGCCAACAATCCGGAGATCCAGTTCCGTTCGACCAGCGTCAAACGCACCGGCGACACGTCGGCCCTTGTCACCGGCCGGCTGACGGCGCGCGGCAAGACGTTTCAGGAAAAGTTCACGGCCGAGCTTGGCGGCCTCAAGGCGGGCACGATAAAATTCCACGTCACCGGCAAGGTGCTGCGGTCACGCTACGGCATGGATGTCGGCACGCCGATCTATTCCAACGTCGTCGACTTCGACATGACGCTGACGGGTAGAAGGGGATAGTCTTTGCGGAACTCAGGTTCCGCGAGGGCAGCGCCGACATCCGACAAGCCGCAGACGATCGCCCTGTTCGCCGCCACGCTCCCGCATTGGCTTTTCTCCTGAATTAGGGCAAACCTCCAGGCCTGCAATCGAGAGGAGAAATCTGATGTTCCGATGGGGTGTTTTGTCGACGGCCAAGATCGGCCGCGAGCAGCTTTTGCCGGCAATCGGCGAGGCGGAGAACGGCGTGCTGTCGGCGATTGCCAGCCGTGATCTGTCGAAAGCCCGGGCGCTGGGCGAACGCTTCGGTGCGCGCCACGCTTTCGGCTCCTATGAGGAACTGCTCGCCTCCAGCGACATCGACGGCGTCTACATTCCGCTGCCGACCTCGCAGCATGTCGAATGGACGGCCAAGGCGATCGAGGCCGGCAAGCATGTTCTGGTCGAAAAGCCACTGGCGCTCGATGCCAGGGACATTCCGCCGCTGATCAAGCTGCGCGATGCCAGGAAGGTGCTGGTCTGCGAAGCCTTCATGGTCGTCTATCATCCGCAATGGATCAAGGTGCGCGAGCTGATCGCCAACGGCGCCATCGGCCGGCTGCGCCATGTCCAGGGCGCGTTCTCCTATTACAATGTCGACCCCAACAACATGCGCAACAAGCTCGATCTCGGCGGCGGCGCGCTGCCCGACATCGGTGTCTACCCGACGGTGTCGACGCGCTTTTCGACAGGCAAGGAGCCGCTGCGCGTCCAGGCGACGATCGAGCGCGACAAGACATTCGGCACCGACATCTATTCCTCGATCCGTGCCGATTTCGGCGATTTCGAGCTGTCCTTCTACCTGTCGACGCAGATGGCGGCACGCCAGGTGATGGTCTTCCACGGCGAGAAGGGCTTCATCGAGGTGTTCTCGCCGTTCAACGCCGGGCTCTACGACCATCACCGCGTCGAGCTGCACAACCAGAACCACAGCGGGGCGCAGGTGTTCCGCTTTCCCGGCACGCAACAGTACCGGCTCGAGGTCGAGGCCTTCGCACGGGCGGCGCAGGGCGGCAAGGATCGCGTCTTCACCCTGGAAGAATCGGTGCTCAACCAGAAGATCATCGATGCCATCTTCCGCGCCGGCGAGAAGGAAGGCTGGGAGGCAGTCTAGGCCGGCCATGATCCCAAAAAGTGGGGGACCGGTTTTTGGACGAGATCATGGTCAAATAGATGCCCGACGACGCGGATGTGATCATTGTCGGCGCCGGCATTGCCGGCCTTGTCGCGGCGGCCGAACTGACTGCGGCCGGCAAGAAGACCATCATCGTCGAGCAGGAGCCGGAACAGTCGCTTGGCGGTCAGGCATTCTGGTCGCTCGGCGGCATCTTCCTCGTCGATTCGCCCGAACAGCGGCGTATGCGCATCCGCGATTCGTATGAGCTGGCGCTCGAGGACTGGCTGGGCACCGCAGCCTTCGATCGCACGGAAGATCTCTGGCCGCGCCGCTGGGCCGAGGCCTATGTCGGCTTCGCCGCCGGCGAGAAGCGCTCCTGGCTCATGCAGCGCGGCCTTAAATTCTTTCCGGTAGTCGGCTGGGCCGAACGCGGCGGCGGCAATGCCGTCGGCCACGGCAATTCGGTTCCGCGCTTCCATGTCACCTGGGGCACCGGCCCCGGCGTCCTCGAGCCGTTCGTGCAGCGCGTGCGCGAGGCCGAGAAGCGCGGATTGATCCGGTTCAAATTCCGTCACCGGGTCAACGAATTGACCCGGACGGGCGGCGTCGTCGACGGCGTGCGCGGCGACCTATTGGCGGCGAGCGATTCCGAGCGCGGCCGCAAGAGCTCGCGCGAGATCACCGGCGATTTCGAGCTGAAGGCGCAGGCCGTCATCGTCGCCTCCGGCGGCATCGGCGCCGATCACCAGCTGGTCCGGGAGAATTGGCCGCAGCGGCTGGGTGCGCCGCCGAAACGCATGATCACCGGCGTTCCCGACCATGTCGACGGCCGCATGCTGGCGATCGCCGAGGCTGCCGGCGGCAGGCTCATCAACCGCGACCGCATGTGGCACTATGTCGAGGGCGTCAGGAACTGGGCACCGATCTGGACCGATCATGCGATCCGCATCCTGCCCGGCCCGTCATCGCTGTGGCTCGATGCGCGCGGCAAGCGCCTGCCGGTGCCGCTTTATCCCGGCTTCGACACGTTGGCCACGCTCAGCCACATCATGAGCACCGGCTTCGATCATTCCTGGTTCATCCTGACCAAAAAGATCATCCGGAAGGAGTTCGCGCTGTCGGGCTCCGAGCAGAACCCGGATTTGACGGGGAAGAGCTGGCGCCAGGTGCTTGGCCGTGCCACCAGCGGCGTGCCCGGGCCGGTCAAGGCGTTCATGGAGAAGGGCGAGGATTTCATCGTCGAGCCCGAACTGCCGGCGCTGGTCGCCCGCATGAACGCAATGGCCGGCGGCGAGCCGCTGCTCGAATTGCGCCAAGTCGAGCGCGAAATCCGCGCCCGCGACCGGCAGCTCGACAATCCGTTCTCCAAGGACATGCAGATTACTGAGCTGCGCGGCGCGCGAGCCTATCTCGGCGACCGGCTGATCCGCACCGCAAGGCCGCACAAGCTGCTCGACCCCGCCAATGGCCCGTTGATCGCCGTCAGGCTCAGCATCCTGACCCGCAAGACGCTCGGCGGGCTTGAGACGGACCTCGACAGCCGCGTGCTGGGCCCCGGCGGCCAACCGGTCGAGGGGTTGTACGCGGCGGGCGAAGCCGCCGGTTTCGGCGGCGGCGGCATGCACGGCTATGCAGCGCTCGAAGGTACGTTTCTCGGCGGCTGCATCTTTTCCGGCCGCAGTGCGGGACGGGCAGCGGCGCGAGCGGTGGGGTGAAACAAAGTCGACCGCAACGCGCTTTAGGCGAAGGGCTGCAAATTGACGTCCTGAAGCTTGGAGCCGGCAAGCAAAGCCTCGAGCACCTGCTTTTTGAGAAACAGGCACTGCGAACGGGCAAGTTTGACGATGCCGGAAACGTCGCCTGCTTCGCAGGCAAGAACCAGTTCCTTTTGCTGGGCGATGATCAACTGGGTGAAATCGCGCGACTTGAACCCGAGGTGGAGAACCCGCGCCGACTGGTCGAGTATCTGGTCCAGCAGATGCGCCAGCCGTAGATTTCCCGAGAGCTCCGCAAAGGCCAGACGAAAGGCACGATCGGCCGCAAGGAAGGCGATGTGGCTGCGCAGCGTCTCCGGTTTCAGCACCTTTTTCGCTGCCAGCCCGATGTCCTCGAGCCCGCGCTCGGTCATGTTCGATGCTGCCACCCTGAACACTTCCGGCTCGATCAAGCCGCGGACATCGAAGATCTCGTTGACGTCCCGCAGGCTGAGCGTCGCAACGACGTAGCCACGGCGCGGCTCGCTCCTGACCAGACCTTCCTGCATCAGGCGGGCCAACGCCGCGCGGATGGTCGCCTTTTTGATCTGGTATCGATCGCCGATCTGTTTCTCGGTCAGCGCTTCACCGGGGCGCAGCACGCAGGCAATGATGTCGTTCCTCAGCTGCTCATATGCCTGTTCCCTGCGAAGGACGTCGGCGGCTGACAGTGCTGTCGCCTCGACCGTGGCCGGCCTTGCCGGTTCGGCGGTCAACTTCGTCGTTTTCATATTCTGTCCGTCTGGCTGTCCCGTTGACGCTGGCATCGGCATTCGCTAGCCTGAGCATCTCAGATTGATAATCTGATCATCTCAGGGAGGATAACTGATATGCCTTTGCCCGCCAACTCGCCTCTCTACGCCGTTGCCGACGATATCGTCAATGCCGCGAAGGGGCCAGATCCCCTCGAAGCGGTAAGGACGGTCCTGGGCGACTACACCAACCGTTTTCACGCATCGGGAACACTCGCTCACGAAGAAGAAGACGACGAGGTTCTTCTGCATGCGAGCCCGAACCTGACGATCTATCACATCACGCTGTCGCCCGGCCTGCAGTACCCGCCCCACAACCACCTGATGGATGCCTTGATCGGCATCTACAAGGGAAGCGAGACGAACTTCATCTATCCCGTTGCCGGCAGCGAACTCGATGTTCCCGAAAGGCAGGACATCGCAGCGCCTGCCGTGGTGCACATGGCGTCAAATACCGTGCATGCGGTTGCGAATACCGGCAGCGCGCGATCAGGTGCGCTGCATGTCTACCTCGGCGATCTCACACGAACCCACCGGCAGCTGTGGAGCCCGGATAGCAACCAGGCCGAACCGTTTGACAATGACCGCTATCTGGCCGGCGCTCGGCCCATTCAGCAGTCCGGGCGGGAATGAGCGCAGGGCGTCGCGGGCGGCGAAATTGGCCGTGATCAGCGAACCCGTCGGAATCGCGTCACACTTGTCACTCTCGCCAATCCGCTATCGCCCCTATCCTATCTCACGACCAAGCAAGACGTCGCGCCGATGCGGCGACAAACCAGCAAGGGAGATGCACAATGACGGCACATCAGAATGGCACAGGCGAGCAGACGACGCGGCTCGCGATGAAGACACCACCGGTCGTTTCGCCCGACGCGTGGGAAGCCGCGCGCCAGCAGCTGCTCGTGAAGGAGAAGGCCGTGACCCGGGCTCGCGACGCCTTGGCCGCCGAGCGCCGGCGGATGCCGTGGATGGCGGTGGAGAAGACCTATACGTTCGAAGGGCCCGACGGAAAGGTGAGCCTGCTCGACCTGTTCGAGGACCGCCGTCAGCTGATCGTCTACCGCGCCTTCTTCGAGCCCGGCGTATTCGGCTGGCCCGATCACGCTTGCCGCGGCTGCTCGCTGGGGGCGGACCAGGTTGGCAACCTCGCCCATCTGAACGCCCGCGACACCACGCTTGCCTACGCCTCGCGCGCACCGCAGGCCGACATTGCGCGGCTGAAGGCGCGGATGGACTGGAAGATGCCCTGGTACACCATCACCGACAGCTTCGATGCCGACTTCGGCGTTGACGAGTGGCACGGCCATAACGTGTTCATCCGCGACGATGATCGCGTGTTCCGCACCTACTTCATCAACAACCGCGGCGACGAGGCGATGGGGACCGTATGGAGCTATCTCGACCTGTCGCCGCTCGGCCGGCAGGAGGTTTGGGAAGATTCGCCCGAGGGCTATCCGCAGACGCCGACGTACAAGTGGTGGAACTGGCACGACAATTACGGCGCCGAAGCCGTTCCCGACAAAAAGTGGGTCGAGGTGTCGGACGCCGGAGAGGCGGCGTTCCGGAACCGCACTGAATAGAACGTCTTTAGCGTCGCGGAAATACGGCTAGGACAAACGGAGGAGCGGGATGCACGGTTCAATTCGACCGCATCCCGCTCACTACCAGGGACGACGGACATGAGCGAGATTCATGCAGGCGGATCCGCCGGCGATCCGAGCCCGGCCGGCCATGGCGTAGCCGATTGGCTGTCCTTTGCGGCCGCGCCGACCTTCGCAACCATGGCGCTGCTGACGCTTCTCGGCGGCGCGCCGGATATGATGTGCTCGACCGGGCAAGAGGTGTCACCGCTGGGCGGCATGGTCCCGATGTACCTGCTGATGAGCGGCTTTCATTTAGGACCTTGGCTGAAGCAGGTTTCCGGCCGGCGACGCCGCCGCAAATAGAGCTGTACCGGCCGACAAAGGCCCGTTCTGGTCGGGAAGGCATCCCTCACCAGATCCACTCGCCCCTTCCCAAAACCGCTACCGCATCGACAATCCGGGTAAAGCTCGAGCGGGCGCGGCCGACAGTGTGTCTGGCGCGCAAATAGCCATGCACCAGTCCCGGCTCCTCGAACCACCAGGCCCGCCCGCCTGCAGCAACGATGCAGTCGCGATAGGCTTCGCCGTCCGACGACAGCGGGTCGCATTCGGCGGTGATCACGACGGTAGGTGGCAGATTGGCAAAGTCGGCGTCGGCGAGCGGCGACAAGGTGAGATCGCCGGTCCGGTCCTCGCCACCGGTCCTGATGTCCTTGTAGAAAACGAGGTCGCGCACGTTAAGCATCGGCGCTTCCGCGTGGGTGACGTAGGAGCCTGTGGAGCTGTCGCCGCCAAGGCCGGGATAGACCAGCATCTGGCCGATCGGCTTGCGCGCATGGCCGCGCGTCGCGTGGCTGACGGACGCGGTGAGATTACCGCCGGCACTGTCGCCGCACAGCAGGATAGGCCGTTCGTAAGTGGTCGACGCCCATTCGAAGGCGCAGATGGCATCGTCGAAGGCGGCCGGATGAAGGTGTTCCGGCGCCAGCCGGTAGTCGACCGAAACCACTTCGTAGCCAGTGCGGCTGCAAAGCTCGGCGCAGAGGTCGTCATGGCTGTCGAGCCCGCCGAGCATAAAACCGCCGCCATGGAAATAAAGCACCATCGCCGCCGTTTCCGGCGCCGGGGCGCGGTAGATGCGAATTGGAACCCGATGCCATGGCGTGGCAATGGCGGTGGTTTCCGCCGTGACGCCTTGGGGATAGCCGGCAAAGAACTCGCGGCACATCCGGTTATAGATCTCGCGCTGCTCGGCGATGGTGTAGTCGATCGTATCGGGCGGATAATAGGAGTTGGTCCGCTCGATGAAAGCCCAGGTCTCGGCGTCAATGAGGGTTTTGTAGTCGGTCATGGGCGCTGAATGGGCTGCCAAGGTTGAGCCTGGACACCCCCCTCTGTCCTGCCGGACATCTCCCCCGCAAGGGGGGAGATTGGTAGCTTTGCCGACGGCGTACGTCTTGCAACATCGGCGATTGGCGAAAGCGAGGGCGACATCCAATCTCCCCCCTTGCGGGGGAGATGGCCGGCAGGCCAGAGGGGGGTGCGACGGAACGCCATCATCTCGGCAGTGTCATTTCCCCTTCCACACCGGATCGCGTTTTTCGGCAAAGGCGCGAAAACCCTCGAGATTGTCCTCCGAGCCGTAGAGTGCGTCAACCGTCGGCAGTTGCCGGCGCGTCACCCGGTTCATGGCGTCCTGGAAGGTCAGCGATTCTGCGACCCGCGCCGTTTCCTTGATCGCGGCGAAGACCAGCGGCGGGCCGCTGGCGAGCAGCCGGGCGATCTCCCAGACGCGGTCCTCCAGCCTGTCCTTGGGCAGCACCTCGTTGACCAGGCCCCAGCGATGCGCCTCGGCGACGTCCATCCAGCGGCCGGTGAGCAAAAGGTCCATGGCGACATGATAGGGGATGCGCTTCGGCAGCTTGATCGTCGCCGCATCGGCTAGCGTGCCGGCGCGGATTTCGGGCAGGGCGAAGGAGGAGTGATCCGACGCATAGATGAGGTCGCAGGACAGCGCCAGCTCGAAGCCGCCGCCGACAGCCATGCCGTTGACGCAGGCGATCACCGGCTTGTTGAGATCGCGCAGTTCCTGCAAGCCGCCGAAGCCGCCGACGCCATAGTCGCCGTCGACCGCGTCGCCACCGGCCGCGGCCTTCAGGTCCCAGCCGGCGCAGAAGAACTTGTCGCCGGCGGTCTTGACGATAGCGACGCGCAGGTCGGGATCGTCGCGGAACGTCTTGAACGTCTCGCCCATCAGCCGCGACGTCTTCAGGTCGATGGCGTTGGCCTTAGGCCGGTCGAGCGTCACTTCGAGGATCGTGCCCTCGCGGCGGGTGGTGATGATTTCAGCCATTCTTCTTGTCTCCAAGCACCAGCAGCGCATCGGCGATCCAGGCGCCCTTGCCCTCGGTGCAGACGATCAGCGGATTGATGTCGAGCTCCTCGATTTCGCCCGCGTTTTGCTGCACGAAAGCGGCAATGCCCGATATCGCATCGATTGCCGCCGCGACATCGGCCTTCGGCCGACCGCGATAACCGTCGAGCAGCGGGAACAATTTCAGCCCGCGCAAAGCGGCCTCAATATCGTCGCGGGTCGCCGGCAGCATCAGCGTGACGCTGTCGCGCAACAGCTCGACCAGCACGCCGCCGGTGCCGAGCGTCATCACCGCGCCGAACATCGGGTCGCGGGTGAAGCCGACCAGCAGCTCGGCGACGCCGTCGCGCACCATGCGCTCGACATAAAGGCCGGTGCCGAGCGGGCCGAGATCATGGGCGGCGGTGCTGACGGATTCGGCATCCCTGAGGTTGAGCCGGACCGCATCGAGCTCGGATTTGTGGATGACGCCAAGGGCCTTCAGCGCCACCGGGAAGCCGAGCGCCATCGAGGAGATGACAGCTTCGACCGCATTGCCGGCGCGCTCGCCCTTCGGCACGGAAAGCCCGGCCTCGATGAGCCGCGCTTTCGCCTCCGCCTCGTCCGGCGTGACATGGTCGCCGGCCGGCGCGCCGGCCGCCGAGGTGTCGATCGGCTGCGCCTGCGGCTCGCGCCAGGCCCAGCCGATGAAGGCCGCCGCCTGGGCGGCGTCCATGGCTTCGGAGATGCCGAACAGCGGCACCATGCCCCGCGCCATCAGGCCGGCCGTGTATTCCTCGGGCAGGTTCTCCGGCAGCGAGGAGACGATCGCGCCTTGCGCGCTATTGGTCTTCAGTGCCGCTTCGAAGGCGCGCAGCGTCGCCCACCAGTCGGTGTCCGAACAGCGGTCGGGGCGCGGGAAATCGAGCACCAGCATGTTGAGGTCGAAGCCGCCCGACACCATGGCGGTAAAGGTGGCGGTCATCGCCGGCTCGTTGTTCCAGATGAAGGTGTGATAGTCGAGCGGGTTGGCCACTGCGACCAGCGGCCCGAGCGTCGATTTGACATGCGCGCGGTGCTCGGCGGTGAATGGCGGAAACATCACCCAGCGGCCTTCGGCGCTGTCGGCCATCACCGACGCCTCACCGCCCGAACAGCTCATCGACGACAGCCGGTAGCCGGGCAGGGGACCGGTGACGTGCAGCAGCTTCAGCGCTTCGATGAAGGCCGGGATGGAATCGATGCGGGCGATGCCGAGCCGCTTCAGAAAGGCGCCGGACGCCGCGTCCGAGCCGGCCAGCGACGCGGTATGGGAAACGGTCGCCTGCCGCGCCTGCTCGGAGCGGCCAACCTTCATGGCGATGACAGGCTTCTTCAGTTCGCGCGCCCGCGCCGCCAGCCTTTCGAAGCCGGCTACCGAATCGAAGGCCTCGATATGCAGGCCGAGCGCGGTGACGCGGTCGTCCTCGATCAGGCCGAGCGCCATTTCCGAAAGCCCGGTCTGCGCCTGGTTGCCGGCGGTCATCAGAAAGGCGATCGGCAGGCCGCGTTTCTGCATCGTCATGTTGATGGCGATGTTCGACGACTGGGTGATGATGGCGACGCCGTGACCGCCTTCTGGCAGCCTGATGCCGCCATGCTGGTCGGGCCACAAAAGCGCGCCGTCGGCATAATTAATCAGCCCGTAGCAGTTCGGCCCGATGATCGGCATTTGGCCCGCCGCCGCGACCAGCTCGGCCTGCAGCCGCTCGCCGTCCTCGTCATAGGCCTCGGTTTCGAGGAAGCCGGCGGCGAAGCAGACCGCACCGCCGGCGCCGCGCTCGGCCAGCGCCTTGACCACTTCGATGGTCAAATGCCGGTTGACGCCGATGAAAGCGGCATCCGGCGCACCGGGCAATTCGGCCACCGAGCGATAGGCCTTGCGGCCGGCGACCTCGGCCTTGGTCGGATGCACCGGCCAGATCTCGCCGGCAAAGCCCATCTTGATCGACTGCGCGACGACGGCGGCGGCCTGCGCGCCACCGAAGACGGCGATTGTCCGCGGGCGCAAAAGGCGCTCAAGTTTGTGCATAGTTCAGCCCCCCAACGGGCGCAGCAGCGCCCGCGAGATGATGTGGCGCTGGATTTCCGAGGTGCCCTCCCAGATGCGCTCGACGCGGGCGTCGCGCCAGATGCGTTCCAGCGGCAAATCGTCCATCAGCCCCATGCCGCCATGGATCTGGATCGCCTCGTCGGCGACGAAGGCAAGCATTTCGGTGGCCTTCAGCTTGGCCATGGCCATGTCCTGGTCGGTGACGGTGCCCTGATCGTACTTCCAGCCGGCTTCGAACACCATCAGGTCGGCGGCCTTCAGCTCGGTCGCCATGTCGGCGAGCTTGAACGACACGCCCTGGAACTTGCCGATCGGCTGGCCGAACTGCTGGCGCTGCGCGGCGTATTCGATGGCGTGGCCAAGCGCCCGCTCGGCGCGGCCGAGGCAGGTGGCGCCGACCTGCAGGCGCGTTGCGCCGAGCCATGAATTGGCAACATCGAAGCCCTTGTGGACCTCGCCCAGAACCTGAGTGGCCGGCAACCGGCAATCGTCGAATTCGAGGATGGCATTGGTATAGCCACGATGCGAGACGTTGCGGTAGCCGTCGCGCACGCTGAAACCCTTGGTGCCCTTGTCGACGAAGAAGGCGGTGATCTTCTTGCGTTTGCCACGCGAAGATTCTTCCTCCCCCGAGGCCATGAAGACGATGGCGAAATCGGCAATGTCGGCGTGGCTTATGAAATGCTTGGTGCCGTTCAGCACCCAGTCGTCGCCGTCTTGCACGGCGGTTGCCTTCATGCCGCGCAAATCGGAACCGGCGCCTGGCTCGGTCATTGCCAGGCAATCCCACTTCTCGCCGCGAATGCAGGGAAACAGATATTTTTCGCGCTGCTCCGGCGTGCCGGCGAGAAGGATGTTCGAAGGCCGCGCAACGCAAGTCCAATGCAGCGCGTAGTTGGCGCGGCCGAGCTCCTTCTCGTAAAGGAGCCAGGTCACCGTATCGAGCCCGGCGCCGCCGACATCGGCCGGCATGTTGGCGGCATAGAGGCCGGCTTCGATCGCCTTGGCCTTGATCTCCTCGATCAGCTCGCGGCGCAGCACGCCGGTACGCTCGACCTCGCGCTCATGCGGGTAAAGCTCGTTCTCGACGAATGCCCGCGTCGTCTCGACGATGAGCTTCTGCTCCTCCGAAAGACCAAAATCCATGGTCTCAGCCTTTCTTCTTTTTCTTCGGCTTTTCAGCCTTGGCCTTTTCGGCCGCCTTGGAGGCAACGGGCTTCTTCGCCGCAAGTTTGGCCAGCTGCCTGGTGTAGTCCTTATGCAGGGCGCCGGCACCCCAGCCTTTGCCTTTGTTCTGCTTCGACAGTGCCTCCATGATGGCGACCAGATTGTCGTCGCGGATCTTTTCGAGCTCGCGGATCGACAGACCGTGCGCCTGGTCGTCCGACTGGGTCGCGATCAGCTCGACCAGCTCGTCGTTGAACTCCGGCACATCCATCAGCTTGGTCCACGGCCATTTCAGGCACGGGCCGAACTGCGCCATGAAGTGGCGCATGCCGGCCTCGCCGCCGGCGACGCGATAGACCTGGAACATGCCCATCTGCGCCCAGCGCAGGCCGAAGCCATAGCGCATGATGTCGTCAAGCTCCTCGACCGTGCAGATTCCGTCCTTGACCAGCCACAGCGCCTCGCGCCAGGCCGCTTCGAGCAGGCGGTCGCCGACGAAGGCCTCGATCTCCTTGCGGATCACCACCGGTTTCATGCCGATCGAGGCATACATCTCCTTGGCGACTTCGATCGCCTCGGGAAAGGTCTGTTCGCCGCCGACGATTTCGACCAGCGGCAGGAGATAGACGGGGTTGAACGGATGGCCGACGACCAACCGTTCCGGGTGCTTCTTCATCGCCACCTGCATGTCGGTCGGCTTGATGCCGGAAGTGGAGGAGCCGACAATGGAGTTGGCCGGCGCATAGAGGTCGATCTCGGCCAGCACGCGGTGCTTGAGGTCGAGCCGCTCCGGCACGCTTTCCTGGATGAAGTCGGCATCGGCCACCGCCTCGGCGATCGTCTTGGCGAAGGTGAGCTTGCCCTCTTTCGGCAGGCCGCCGGGCAGCATCTGCTTGTAGGCGCGTCGCGCTCCCTTCATCACCTCGCCGACCTTGCGTGACGCCTCGGGGTCGGGATCGAAGATCGATACCTCGATGCCGTTGAGCAGCAGCCGCGCCACCCAGCCGGCGCCGATGACGCCGCCGCCGATGGCGGCCGCCTTGTTGATGATGCTCATGCGGAGGCTCCGGTTCTTGTGCTGGCTGTTGCGGGGTCGGTGAGGGCGACACGCTCGCCGGCACGGATCACGGACGCGTCATAGGCCTTGCGCGCGAACACTTCGAGCACGAAGGGCCGGAAGAAATCGATCGGCAATGTCTCGTAGTCGGGATCGAAGCTCGACTGGTCCCAGCGTTCGCAAAACTCATCGCAATCATCGAAGTAGATGTGCCCGGCGAAACGGTCGCGGGCGTGCGGATTGCCGCCGAGGTGATGGGCGTAATAGAGACGCTGG
This sequence comes from Mesorhizobium sp. M1329, assembly GCF_040318035.1. Lineage (NCBI taxonomy): Bacteria > Pseudomonadati > Pseudomonadota > Alphaproteobacteria > Hyphomicrobiales > Phyllobacteriaceae > Mesorhizobium > Mesorhizobium sp. M1329. The sequence goes on from NZ_JAMYLN010000002.1 coordinate 326,960, forward strand.
AAGTCGCCGTGCTTCTCCACCACCCAGGTGCATTGCTCGCGCACAAAAGGCTTCAGGATCGACGCCCCATACTCGTCGTGATTATAGGGTGCATAGATGTCGCCGATATCGTGCAGCAGCGCGCAGGCAATCCAGTCGGTGTCGGCGCCGTCGCGCCATGCCCGTGTTGCCGCCTGCAGCGAATGGCCGAGCCGGGTGATCTTGTAGCCCGACAGCCCTTCGTCGAGCTGGACCAGCGCGTCGAGCAACCGCTCGCCGGTCTTTGCCGCATAGTCGATCTCGTGCTCGGTGAGGAAGGCGTAATCCTCGCGGTCGCCGTCCTTCATGGCGGTGAATTTCACGGTCTTCATCGGCGGCTCCTCCCAACCGATTCCCTGTTCAAAGCGGTGCGTGCTTCGTCAGGTTCAGCTTCTTGCGGACTTCGTCCGGGCCGATGACCCTGGCGCCCATATTCGACACGATGCTGACCGCCCGCTCGACTAGCTGAGCATTGGTCGCCAGCACGCCCTTGTCGAGCCAGAGATTATCCTCCAACCCGACGCGGACATTGCCGCCGGCTAGCACCGCGGCCGCGACATAGGCCATCTGGTTGCGGCCGATGGCAAAGGCCGACCAGTTCCAGGTTGGCGGCACATTGTTGACCATCGCCATGAAAGTGTTGAGGTCGTCCGGCGCTCCCCACGGCACGCCCATGCACAATTGCACCAGCGCGTCCGGCTTCAGCACTTCTTCCTCGACCAATTGCTTGGCGAACCACAGATGCCCGGTGTCGAAGGCCTCGATCTCCGGCTTGACGCCGAGCGCCGTCATCATGCCGCCCATGGCGCGCAGCATGCCGGGCGTGTTGGTCATGACATAGTCGGCCTCGGCGAAATTCATGGTGCCGCAGTCGAGCGTGCAGATTTCCGGCAGGCACTGGCGCACATGCTCCATGCGGTTGCTGGCACCGCCCATATCCGTGCCTTTTTCGTTCAGCGGCAGCGGCTTTTCCGGCGGGCCGAACACCATGTCGCCGCCCATGCCGGCGGTCAGGTTCAAAACGACATCGACGTCCGCCGCGCGGATGCGCTCGGTTACTTCGCGATAGAGATGCACGTCGCGCCTAGGCTTGCCGGTCTCGGGATCGCGCACATGGCAGTGGACGATCGCAGCCCCTACCTTTGCTGCCTCGATGGCCGAATCGGCGATCTGCTTGGGCGAACGCGGCAGATGCGGGCTGCGGTCCTGCGAACTGCCGGACCCGGTTACGGCACAGGTAATGAAGACCTCACGGTTCATCGCAAGCGGCATCGGACTCTCTCCCAATAGAACGTAGGGCAAGAATGCCTGACTTGCCGGAAACTGTTTTGCGTTTTACGAAGATCGTGTGACGAAAAACGAAAAACCGACGATCTTTCGGGCTGAGCGTTTGCCGCTCAAGGTAACGCTGCTGGTATTCTCCGGCTCGTCGATCATGTGCGTCGCCTCCGCCGTCGATCCGTTGCGCGCCGCCAACCGTATTGCCGGTGAGACGCTGTTCGATTTCAAGCTGGTCTCGGTGACAGGCGAAGCGCCGGTCACCACATGCGGCCTGCCGGTGGCGGTCAGCGGCCGCTTCGATGCGGCTGACGCAACCGACATGCTGGTCGTCGTCGCCGGTTTCGGCACGCAAAACTACGCCACATCGGCCCTGCTGTCCGGACTGCGGCGGGCGGCGCGCACGGCACGTGCCTGCGGCGGCGTCGAGGCGGGTACGTGGCTGGTGGCGCGCGCGGGCTTGCTGGAAGGGCGCAGCGCCACCACCCACTGGGAGGACATGGAGGATTTCTCTTCGGCCTTTCCCGGCGTCGACGTGCGCCCCGACCGCTACGTCATCGATGGCCCGGTGTTCACCACAGGCGGCGCCTCGCCGACCTTCGACCTGATGCTGCATCTGATTCGCACGCGGCTCGGTATGGCCGTCGCGCTCGATGTCGCGAGCGTCTTCATCTACGACCAGGCGCGCGCCGCGACCGACGCGCAGCCGCTGGTCTCACTCGGCCGTCTTGACGGCTACGATCCCAGGCTGGCGCAAGCCATCCGGCTGATGGAAGCGCATGTCGACCAGCCGCTGACCATCACCGCGGTGGCAAAGCGCGCCGGGGTGACGGCACGGACGCTGGAAAGCATCTTTCGCAAGTCGATCGGCGAAACACCCGGCGCTTACTACCTCAGGCTGCGCCTCGGCGCCGCGCGCCGGCTGGTGGTCGATACGCGCATCGCCATGGCGGACATTGCCGGGCGAACGGGGTTTTCGTCCGCCGCGGCATTTTCCAGAGCGTTTTCAAGAGCGTTCGGCGAAGCGCCGGTCAGGCTGCGCCAGAGGTAGGGTGGATCAGGCAGCGTCCTGGCGGTCGCTGTTGCCGTCGATCTGCGAGCGCATCTGTCTCGCAAGATGGGTCTCGAAGCGGCTGGCGACCGCGCGATCCCATTCGTTTGCACTCAGCGCACCTTGCTTCGGGTGCGGCAGCGCCATCAGCCGGTCGATGATCGATCCGGCCTCGCCAGATGAGAGCAGGGCGTCGATTTCGCGTTCGTGCTGCATATCGTTTCGCCTCCTTCTTTCTGTTCCCGCCACGAACCACACTATAGGAGGTTCGTGACGGCTGTTTGAAGGCAAGAGCGAGGCGATTGATGGGCGATGCCGGGCAAAGTTTTGTCCGCCGCCGCGCATCTTGGGCACGATCGTTCCGGCAGGTCAGGCAGTGCTTCAGCCAAGCCGCATCGACAGTTCAACATCCTCGCCGAACGGCGTGGACATGTAGCCACTCCCGGTCGAGCGCACCCGCTCGAGGTATTCGGGGCAAAGATCGGCGTTGTCGGCAACGACGAAGGCGCCCGGCCTGAGGCGGCTTTCAACCAGACTCAAGATCTCGGGATAGAGCGCTTTGGCGCCGTCGAGCAGAAGCAGGTCGACCGTTTCGGGAAGATCGACGCTTAATGTTTGCAGCGCGTCACCTTCGCGGATTTCCACCATGTCAATGAGACCGCCTGCTGTCAGATTACGCCTCGCACGCGCCACCTTGGACGGCTCGAACTCGCTGGTGATCAGGCGGCCGCCGCCATTGTCCCGCAAGGCTGCGGCAAGGTGCAGGGTCGAAATGCCGAACGAGGTTCCAAATTCGACAATCGTCCGTGCGCCGCTGCCTCGTGCCAGCATGTAGAGCAGCGTGCCGGTCTCTCGCGAAACGGGAAGCCAGAGATCCTTTAGCCGCCCATAGAGCTCGACGTATTCGGTCTTGCTTCGAACCAGGCGCATCCGCTCCTCGGCGGAGAGTTCCGCCACTGCAGGGCTCGTTGCCGCAGCGGCTTCCTCGAACAGGCGGTCCAGCAGGGGTGCGAGCGGCTTTGTCGTCAGTGTGGTCATATCGGTCTCCAGTCAAAATTGAATGCGTCCTTGTGCGCCATTCAAAATACGACTAATCATTCGCATTCACTAATCGCATTGGCGCGCCTCTCAATGAGCGATCACCGAAGTCCGCGGATTTCCTCGCGAAAACAGCCCAAGCAGGCCCGCTCGGCAGAGCTCGTCGCTGCGATTTTGCAGGCTGCTGTTCAGGTTTTGGCGAAAGAAGGCGCGCAGCGCTTCACCACGGCGCGGGTGGCCGAGAAGGCCGGTGTCAGTGTCGGATCGCTGTATCAGTATTTTCCGAACAAGGCGGCGATCCTGTTCCGGCTCCAGAGCGACGAATGGCGGCAGACGACTGGTTTGCTGCGCGACATCCTCGAGGATATCAGGAAACCGCCGCTTGACCGGCTGCCCGGCCTGGTCCACGCCTTCCTCCGCTCGGAGTGTGACGAGGCCGCGGTGCGTGTGGCGCTCGACGACGCCGCACCGCTTTATCGCGACGCGCCTGAGGCGCAGGCGGCAAGGGCGTCCGGAGACCGCACCATCCAGCTCTTCATGCAGGAGGCGTTGCCCAACGCCGCACAAGCGACTCGCGAAGTAGCCGGCGACCTAGTCATGACGACGCTGAGCACGGTGGGAAAGCAGTTCTCGGAGGCGCCTCGAACCGCCAAGGAGATTGAAGCCTACGCCGACGCCATGGCCGACATGTTCTGCGCCTACCTGAGAGGCCTCGATCATGACTAAGGCAAATGCCAGGCCCGGTCAGCAAGCAGGGCGAAGTTTCGCACGGGGCAAACCTTGTTGGTTTCAGCCCCGCGGAAAGCCGCCTTTATCCGCGGCCGTTCGAACAATGCGGCCGCGAACCGGGTACGCCTCAGACGTACCGGTTGACGATGTTCTCGAGCAGTTCCTGGCGGCCGGATCGGGGCTGCGGCTCGATCTTCTCCTTGACGACGCGCGCAGCGATTTCCTCAAGCGTGCGCTTGCCGGCAAGCATCGCCTTGGCCTCGGCCGCATCCCAGCCGGCATAGCGCTCGGCGAGCGGGGCGGACAGCGCCTTGTCCTCGACCATGCGCGCTGCCGCCTTGAGGCCGCGAGCGCAGCAGTCCATGCCGCCGATATGGCCGATCAGCAGATCCTGCGGATCGAGCGACTGGCGCCTGAGCTTGGCGTCGAAATTGGTGCCGCCGGTCTTGAAGCCGCCGGCCTGCAGCACCTGGTAGTAGGCGAGAGCCATCTCCGGCACATTGTTGGGGAACTGGTCGGTGTCCCAGCCCGACTGGTAGTCGTTGCGGTTCATGTCGATCGAGCCGAAGATGCCCAACGCATTGGCCAGCGCCAGTTCATGCTCGAACGAATGGCCGGCCAGGATGGCGTGGCCCTGCTCGATGTTGAGCTTGACCTCGTTCTCGAGTCCGAAACGCTTGAGGAAGCCATAGACGGTGGCGACGTCGTAATCGTACTGGTGCTTGGTCGGCTCCTGCGGCTTCGGCTCGATCAGGATGGTGCCTTCGAAGCCGATCCTGTGCTTGTAGTCGACGACCAGGTTGAGGAAACGGCCGGCCTGTTCCTGCTCGCGCCCAAGGTCGGTGTTGAGCAGTGTCTCATAGCCCTCGCGGCCGCCCCACAGCACGTAGTTCTCGCCGTTCAGACGCTTGGTGACGTCGATGCAGTGTTTCACCGTCGCCGCCGAATAGGCAAAGACGTCCGGATCGGGATTGGTGGCGGCGCCCGACATGAAGCGGCGGTTGGAGAACAGGTTCGCCGTGCCCCACAACAGCTTGACGCCGGTCTGTTTCATCTTTCCCGAGAAATAATCGGCGATCTCGTCGAGCCGCGCTGCACTTTCGGAAAAGTCCCGGCCCTCCGGCCGCACATCGGCGTCGTGGAAGCAGAAATAGGGCGCGCCCAGCAGCGAAAACATCTCGAAGGCGACGTCGGCCTTGAGCTTGGCCAGTTCCATCGTGTCGGTACCGCCGGCCTTCGGAAACCACGGCCGCTCAAACGTCTGGCCGCCGAACGGATCGCCGCCCGGCCAGGCAAAGGAATGCCAGTAGGCGACGGCAAAGCGCAGATGGTCTTCCAGCCGCTTGCCGGCGACAATTTCGTCGGGATTGTAGAACCGGTAGGCCAGCGGATTGGTCGAATCCGGTCCCTCATATTTGATCTGTCGGATGTCGCCGAAAAAACCGCTGCTCATGTTCTTTTCCTCTCGCATGGTTCGGCCTGATTACCTCAGGCGTAATTGGTTTCGCGCTGGCGCTGGTCGAAAAGGCTCATGTCAAAGCCACCCAACGAAGGAGACAGACCATGACCGACCTCAACACCATTGCCGAAAACTACATCGCCGCCTGGAACGAGAGCGACGCCGCGCGCAGGAAAGCCTTGCTCAAGACGACCTTCACCGAGGATGTCGGCTACCGCGATCCGATCATGCAGGGCGACGGCCATGACGGCATCGCGGCGCTGATCGACGGCGTGCAGCAGCGCTTTGCCGGCTTCAGGTTCTCGCTGAAAGGCAAGCCGGACGGCTTCGCCGATACTATCCGCTTCTCGTGGAACCTCGGGCCGGACGGCACCGAGTCCGTCATCGAAGGCACAGATATCGGCGTCATCGAAAATGGCCGGCTGAAAAGCATCACCGGCTTTCTCGACAAGGTGCCGGCGCAGTGAGGCCTTCTCGGCGGGCCGCGGCGAGGGCGGGAATCCGCTCACGCCGTGGCGCTCCTGATCGCCGGATAAAGCGCCCGGTAGCGCTGATAAGCATCCTCATAGGCATCGCCGAGGGCGGCGACCGGCTCGACCGTGGTGTCTGTCGCCGGCGCCGTGCACACGGCGCGCGGATCGGCACCGGTCGCCGCGATCAGGCCAAGCCGGGCCGCACCGAAGGCGGCGCCGAAATCGCCGTCGGCGGGAATATCGACTGGCAGGCCAAGCGCGGTGGCGATGGCCTTCAGCCAGTAGCGCGAACGCGAGCCCCCGCCGATCGCCGTCACCCGGGTCAGCGTCGTGCCGGCCTTGGCCAGGGCTTCGAGGCTGTCGCGGAAGGCGAAGGCGACGCCTTCGAGCACGGCCTGGGTCAGCGCCACGCGGCCGGACTCGTGGGCAAGCCCGGTCAAGGCGCCCCGAATGACGGAATCATTGTGAGGCGTCCGTTCGCCCGAGAGATAGGGCAAAAAGGAGACACCGGTCGGAGCCTGCAGCGCATCGCCGAGTTCGGCGGTCAGCTCGCCAGCGCTTTTTCCAGCGATTGCCGACAGCCAGTTGAGCGAATCGGTTGCCGACAGGATGACGCCCATCTGATGCCAGGTGCCGGGCAGTGCATGGCAGAAGGTGTGCACGGCGCTTTCCGGATTGGGCAGATAGGAGGCATTGGCGGCAAAAAGCACGCCCGACGTGCCGAGCGAGACGAAAGCCTGGCCGGCGCCGACCGTGCCCATGCCGCAGGCCGAGGCTGCATTGTCGCCGGCACCGCCGGCGATCGGAATGCCCGCCTGCATGCCCCATTTCGCGGCCAATTCGGCGCGCAAGGCACCGGCCTTTGCCGTGCCTTCGACCAATGACGGCATCTGCCTTTCGTCGAGCGACGTGGCGGCGAGCAGTTCGGCGGACCAGGCTCGTCTGCCGACATCGAGCCACGACGTGCCAGCCGAATCCGACATTTCCGAAATATGCTCGCCGGCGAGCCAGAGCCGCAAAAAGTCCTTCGGCAGCAGGACCTTTGCCACCTTGGCGAAAACAGCCGGCTCGTTGTTTTTCACCCAGGCCAGCTTCGGCGCGGTGAAACCGGGAAAGACGATGTTGCCGGTCAGCTTGCGAAAGCGCGGGTCGGCATCGAGTGCGGCCGCCTCGGCGTGGCTGCGTGTGTCGTTCCACAGAATGCAGGGGCGCAGCACCTGGTCGGCGGCATCGAGCAGGGTGGCGCCATGCATATGGCCGGAAAGGCCGATGCCTTTGACCGCCGCGAGTTCCTTCGCATGCATGGATCTCAGCTCGCCGATCGCCGCTTCACAGGCGCGGATCCAGTCGGCGGGGTTCTGCTCGGACCAGCCGGGATGCGGCCGCGACACGTCGAGCGGCGCATGGCCGGAACCGACGATGCTCTGCCTTGCATCGATCAGCAGCGCCTTGACGCCCGACGTGCCGAGATCGAGGCCGAGATACATGTTTCCTCCCATGTCCGTCATGCCTGGCGGCGACGGTCTTCCTTGCTTCCCCGCCCAGTCCTGCGGCGAAGATATCCCGGCAATCGTGCCGCCGGAAACGCACCCCGGTCAACACGCGAAGATTTTTTCGACACTCGAAAAAATCTTGCCGGGGCAGTTTTTAAGGCAAGATGTGGCCTAGGTCAATTCGCCGCGAGAGCGGTTGCGCGCCGTGAAAACAGTGCCGACAACGGGCTGTCCGGCCGTGCCAGCGCGCGTTCCGCCGCAAGCGCCCTCGCCAGCGCGCCATCACCGGAACGCAAGGCCGCCTCGATCAGCGTCAGGTCGATGACGTCGCGTTGTGCGTGGCTGCCGCCGAAGCGATGGGCGATTGCCCGGATCGGCCGGATCAGGCGTATCGTCTCGGCATGATTGCCCTCGCCGAATGCCTTGATGGCGAGCGTCAGGGGATGGCCGACATCCCGGGTGAAAGCAGCGTTGTCGTCTTCACCCTGCATCGCCTCGCGCTGCGCCTCGAGCAAGCCGCGGGCCGGCGCGTCGAGGCCGGCGCCGACAAACGCCATCATCGCGTGGGCGTCGTTGAAGGCATAATGGCCGGCGCTGGCCTTGGGCAACCAGTTGGCGGCGAGCGCAGTCCAGCGCTCGCCGACATCGACGCCGCCGAGATGCAGCCGCCACAGAATCGCCGAGGCATCGACCATGTTGAGCGCCAGCGTCGAGCGCTCGCCATAGATGGGCCCGTCGTAGAGCGCCAGCACCTCGTCGGTCTCGCCGAGATCATAATGGAACAGCGCCAGATGCCACCAATTGTGCACCTGCAGGAAGCTTTCCCGCGTCCACGCTTCGGGATTGGCGCGCATCCACAGAATGCCGTCCTTTTGCCGGCTCTGCATCTCCATAACATGGGCCACCGCATGCTGGGCCCAGCCGTCGCGCGGCTCGAGATCGACCGCCGTGCGGCCAAGCCTTTCGGCACGCGCGTAGTCGCCCATTTCCTCCAGCCCAAAGGCCTGCATGCCGAGTATGGCGTGGTAGCCCGGCATGCCGCTCTGCCAGGACGGCAGCGCGCGGCCGATGCGGTCGCGCAGCATGCGGGCATTGCCGGTGAAGAAGTCGATCTGGTGGCCGGTCAGCAGCGCCAGCGCATCGAGCGGGAACTCGATGGCGATATCCTCCAGCACGCGGGCGGCCTCGTGCCAGCGTCCCACCGCAAGGTGGCCAAGGGCGGCGACATGCGCCTGCTCGCGCGTCGTCGCGGCAAGCGGCAGCGCTGCCTCGTGACATGCCTTGGCCACCGCCGTCGCTTCGCGCTCTGTGGCGAGGCCAAAGAGATAACCCTTGAACACATGCGCCATGACGAAGCCGGGATCGTCGGCGATTGCCCGGTCAACCGTACCGACCGGATCGCCGATGAAGCACTGCAATTCGCGCACAGCCCGGCTGTAGGACGAGAGCCCGGCCTCCGTCGCGCCGGACAGTGTCAAGCCGAATGCATCGCTGACCGCCATTATCTCTCCTCAGTTGCCCGATCGCATCGCCACCGTCGCGATCCCGGCGCCGACCAGCAGCGTGCCGCCGGTGCGGTTGAAGATGCGGATCGCCTTCGGGTTGCGCACCACGTTGCGCGCTCTTGCCGCGATCAGCGCGTAGCCGAAGGCATTGGCGAAGGCGAGCGTCAGGAAGGTCGTCTCGAAGATCAGCATCTGTGTCCAGAAATCCGCGTATCGGTCGAGAAACTGCGGCAGGAAGGCGACGAAGAAGGTGATGCTTTTCGGATTGAGCGCGGTGACCAGCCAGGCATGCGCCGTCATCTTGGCCGATGACACCGCCTCGGTGCGCGGTTCGGCCCGGAGCGCGCCGCCGGCGCGAAACAGCTTGATGCCGAGATAGATCAGGTAGCCGGCGCCGATCACCTTCAGCACCGTGAATACGGTGGCCGACGCCGCCAGCAGCGCGCCGATGCCCAGCATCGACAGTGTCATCGCGGTGAAGTCGCCGAGCGCCACGCCGACTGCCATCGGCAGCGCGGTGCGCCAGCCCTGGCCGAGCGCATAGGACACCACCAGCAGGATGGTCGGACCCGGAATGACCAGGAGGACTGCCGAGGCGGCGGCAAACGCGGCCCAGTTTTCGAAAGACATTTTCTCCTCCTTGAGCTCAAAGAAGAGGATAAATCCTTGGCCCCGCGAAGATGTAAAGAGGCAAGAATCGAAAAAGCCCCTCGTTAACGCCAGGCGGCCGGCCTTCACGCTTTTTCAACCATGATTGGTGAAAATGCCTGCAATCCGGCCGGACCGTGTTTCCCGCCGATAGCGTAGGGTTTGGGTAAATGCGTGAGTTGCCGCAAGGTCTGTCGCTGCCGCACACCGGCGACGCAATCGAAACCGAAATACAGCTTTCCCGCCGCACGGTGCTGTCCGGCGCCGGTGCGCTGGCGCTGCTCGGCGTCGCCGGCTGCAGCCAGACGCTGGATCTGCCGTCGCTCCAGCTCGACGACGTCACCACCGGCTCGATCCGGCCCGTCCGTCCGAGCATCAGCGTCGACAAGAACATCACCAGCCCCGACGTGATGTACGCTTCGCTTACCGACGGTGGCTTCAACGTGCCGGAAGTGCCCTATCTCAAGGTCAAGCCGGAGTTCCGCCGCCAGATCGTCGTCGATCCGACCGGCGAGCAGCCCGGCACCATCGTCGTCCACTCGCAGGAGCGGCTGCTCTATCTGGTGCAGCCCGGCGGCGAGGCGATCCGTTACGGCGTCGGCATCGGCAAGGACGGATTCCGCTGGTCCGGTCGCGCCAACATCCAGTACGGCAAGGAATGGCCGGTCTGGACCCCACCGCCCGAGATGATCGCCCGCAGGCCGGAGCTGGTGAAATGGCAAGGCGGACAGCCGGGCGGCCTCGACAATCCGCTTGGCGCGCGTGCCCTCTACATCTATCAGAACGGCAGCGACACCGGTTATCGCATCCACGGCTCACCCGAATGGTGGAGCATCGGCCAGGCGATGTCGTCGGGCTGCGTGCGCCTGATCAACCAGGACATCATCGATCTCTACAGCCGCGTCTCCAAGAAAAACCCGGTCGTCGTCGTCTGAACGGCGGCTTCGCTTTCAACGATCACTCTGCCGTTGCGCGATGCCGCAAGACAGGCGAATGTGCCTGCGATTTTCATCGCCCGGGAGACGTAAGCAATGGCCGGAACTTTTGTCATCGCGCAAGGCGGCGGCCCAACCGCCGTCATCAACCAGACCGTGGTGGGCGCTACGCTCGAAATCCGCAAGCGGCATCCCGGCGCCAAGGTCCTTGGTTCCATCCACGGCGTGCGCGGCATTCGTGACGGCAATTACGTCGATCTTTCCGCCATCCCCGAGGACCGCCTGCGGCTGATAGCGGCGACGCCGAGCGCCGCGCTTGGTTCGACGCGCGACAAGCCGGATGCCGCCTATTGCGACCTCATCCTCAACGGCCTGAAGAAAGCCGGCGCCGACGCCTTCATCTATATCGGCGGCAACGACACCTCGGGCACGCAGCAGATCCTCACCGACGCCGCCGGCGGCAAGATCGCCTTCGTGCACGCGCCGAAAACCATCGACAACGATCTCGAGGAGAACGATCACACGCCCGGCTTCATGTCGGCGGCCGAGTTCGTCGCCGGCGCATTCCTTTCGGTCGATCTCGATTTCCGCGCTTTGCCGGGCATCTATGTCGGCATCGTCATGGGGCGGCATGCCGGTTTCCTGACGGCCGCATCCGCGGCATGGCAGCTCGACCAGGACAGCGGCCCGCATCTCGTATACGTGCCGGAGCGGCCGTTCTCGGCGGCAGGTTTCATCGACGACGTGCGTGCCACGCTCGACCGCCACAAGCGCTGCATCGTTGCCGTCTCCGAAGGCGTCAGCACGGCCGACGGCAAGGCGCTGGTCGAAAGCCTGGTGCCGCCGGAAAGGCTGGAGCGCGACCAGCACGGCAACGTCAAGCTGTCGGGCAGCGACCTGCCGGCAGCCTTGGAGCGCGCGCTCGCCGAAGGATTGCCGGGCAAGCGGGCACGCGTCGATGCGCTCGGTTACATGCCGCGCGGCTATGTCGGCGCCATCAGCGCGGTCGACGCGCAGGAGGCCTTCGATGCCGGCGCCTTCGCGGTCACGGTGGCCGACGAGGGCGGCGGTTCGGTGGCACTGCAATATGACGGCAAGAAAACCGTGCTGAAGAAGGTGCCGCTGAAGAACGTCGCCGGCAAGACGCGCCACATGCCGGATGATTTCATGCTGCCCGATGTCAACCGGCTGTCCGATACGGGCATGGCCTATCTGAAGCGGCTGGTCCCGCAAAAGTACAAGATCGGCAAGCCGTTCGTCTGATGCCGGCCTTGATCTGATGGACAGCGGGTTCAGCAAAACCATCGTCGACGCCAAGACGACGATGCTGACCGAGCCCTTCGTGCATGATTTCGTGCGCGCCAACATCTGGCATTTGCGCGGCCGCGACGTCGACCTGCTGGTCGACACCGGCATGGGGATCTGCCCGCTGGCGCCGCAGATCGACACGCCGGCCGGCAGGCCGCTGCTCGTCGTCGCCACGCATATCCATCTCGATCATGTCGGCTCGCTGCACGAGTTTCCGTTGCGGGCAGGGCCGCGCCACAGCGCCGCGCAGTTCGACAGCATGGATGAAGCGGTTACCTACGCCTACATGTTCCATGATCTGGAAGGCGCCGTCTCCAGGCTGCCGGCGGAGGGCTGGAAAGCGGCCGATTACAGGATTCAGCCGGCGCCGCTGACTAGGACCCTGGACGAGGGCGATAGGATCGACCTCGGCGACCGGCAATTCCGCGTCCTGCATCTGCCCGGCCACTCTCCGGATTCGATCGCACTGTTCGACGAGGCAGACGGCCTGTTCTTCGCCGGCGACGCCATCTACGACGCCATGCTGATCGACGACCTGCCGGATTCTGATCGTGCCGCCTATCGCCGCACTATGCAGCGCCTGCTCGACCTGCCGATCCGGATCGGCCATGGCGGCCATGGACCGAGCTTCGACGGCAGGCGGATGCGCGAGATCGCCACCGCCTATCTCAGCCGGACCGACGGGAAAGGCGAATAGGAGGCCTCTGCTGAAGCGGCACAAACCTGAAGCGATTTGTCTTGCGCAGCTATTTTGTTCTTGCTTTGTGCCGGCAGCTATGCTACTAATTTGGGTATGGTGCTGATTCCCCCAACGACCCGCCGCAAGGCGGGTTTTTGTTTTCGGGTTTCGGCGCCAGCCCGGCAAGGCGGCTGCCAGCCGGAAATTAAATCTTCGTAATATTATCTGGAAACCATGATCGGCGCCCTAGATGCGGGGCTGTCGATCCGGTCGGCTGCCGTGACAGGCGAGACAGGCAAGGCCGACGACCGACGCGCGATGAATCGTTCCGGTGACGGAACATTACCGCGCTCCACCAATCTCTCGCCCGGACAACGGCCATGTCACCAATCCAGACCCTTCGCAGACATCGCGTCGCCGCTCTGCTGGGCGCCGCGCTGATCGTCAGCCCCTTCGCCTTGCCTCTCGCTCCCAGGCTGAATGATGTCCTGGCGGCAACAGTGACCCCTCCCGTCACCGGCATGACGGCGCCGAGCGGCTCGTTCGCGCCGGTCGTGGCGGCCGACAAACCGGCGGTGGTGACCATCACGACGGTCATGAAAGCTCAACAGCCGGACACCATGAGCGACGCCTCTCCCTTTGGCGGAACCTCGCCTTTCGACGACTATTTCCGCCATTTCTTCGATGACCAGGGACTGCCCGCCCCCAAGACACCGCCGGAACAGGCGCCGCGCGCAGAGGCCCTCGGTTCAGGCTTCATCGTCGGTGCCGACGGCACCATCGTCACCAACAATCACGTCGTCGACGGCGCCCAGTCGATCAAGGTGACGCTCGACGACGGCACCGAGCTTCCCGCCAAATTGATCGGCCATGACGCCAAGAACGATCTTGCCGTGCTCAAGGTCAAGGCCGGCAAGCCCTTGCCGACCGTCAAATGGGGCGATTCCGACAAGCTCATGCCGGGCGACCAGGTGCTCGCTTTCGGCAATCCTTTCGGCCTTGGCACAACGGTCACGGCCGGCATCGTCTCGGCCCGCGGCCGCGACCTGCACAGCGGGCCGTTTGACGACTTCATCCAGATCGACGCGCCGATCAACCGGGGCAATTCCGGCGGCCCGCTGACGGATGTGAACGGCAATGTCGTCGGCATCAACACGGCGATCTTTTCGCCGAATGGCGGCAGCGTCGGCGTCGGTTTCGCCATCCCCTCGGACCAGGCGCAAAAGGTTGTCGCCAAGCTGATGAAGGGCGGCTCCATCCAGTACGGCTATCTCGGCGTCCAGATCCAGCCGGTGACGCCTGACATGGCGAGCGCCATCGGCCTCGATCACCCCGCCGGCGTGCTGGTCGCGCAGGTCAGCGACGGATCGCCGGCCGCCAAGGCCGGCATCGAAACCGGTGACGTCATCACCAGTTTCGCTGGCCAGGACATAAAGGATCCAAGGGATCTGTCGCGCGCCGTCGCCGAAATTGCGCCCGGGACGAGGGAAACCCTCAATGTCTGGCGCAAGGGGCAAAGCCTGCAGATCTCCGCCGAGGTCGGGCGCAACGAAGACGACATGGCAACGGGATCGGTGACCGGCGATCAGCGTCAGCCGTCGACGGAGCAGGGCCTTCGCGCACCGGCGCTCGGTCTCGGCCTGATGGATGTCACCCCGGATGTGCGGCAGGCAATGAACCTGGCAGGCAACCAGCACGGCGCACTGGTCGAGCGCGTCGACCCGAACAAGGCGGCATCGGCTTCCGGCATCCAGCCCGGCGACATCATCGTCGCCGTCGACCAGCATCCGGTGAGAAGCGCCAGGCAGGCTAACCAGGCGATTGTGCAGGCTGCCAAATCCGGCAGGAAATCGGTGCTGCTGCTTGTCGAGCGTGGCGACGCCCAGATGTTTGTCGCCGTCCCCTTCGCCAGTGGCTGAGACGGGCGCCGCGCTGCCGAGATCGATGTAGAGCTTTGCCGCCAGGCCGAGCCAAGATTTCGGTTGCCCGCGCGCGCGTCTTCGAGAAAACTGACAAAGGTCGATTGGACCTTGCGCAAACGGATATTCTCGATGGTTACCCGAGGCTTCTCTTCCGGACGAAAGCCGCCGACGGATACGGATGCACGTATCCCGCCGGGGCAATATCTCGAGCAAGGTTTCCCGGTCCTGTCGGCAGGCCCGACGCCGCATGTGCGCACCGAGGATTGGTCGTTCACGCTTAAGCACGGGCCGCGGCCGATCAAGAAGTGGAACTGGGCCGAGTTCAACGCGCTGCCCTTGACCAAGATGACGCGCGACATCCATTGCGTCACCGCATGGACCAAGTTCGACACGGCGTGGCAGGGCGTGCTGGTCGACGACATCCTTGCCGACGCCGGCATCGAGCCGCCCACCGCCTTCACGCTGGCGCTGGGTTTCGACGGCTATTCCACCAACGTGCCGACGAAGGATCTCACCGGCGGCAAGGCGATGGTGGCACTGCTTTACGAGGGCAAGCCGATCACCCCCGACCATGGCGGCCCGGCGCGGCTGCTCGTTCCGCATCTCTATTTCTGGAAATCGGCCAAATGGCTGAACGGGCTGCAGTTCACCGAGCGCGACGAGCCGGGTTTCTGGGAATTGCGAGGCTATCATATCTATGGCGACCCGTGGCGCGAGCAGCGCTACACGAACCATCCATGAGCGACGCACCGGCGGCGCAGTCGCCCTGGCAAACGGTCACCATCACCCGCATCCAAAAGCGCACGCCGCGCGTCACCAGCTTTTTCCTGCAGCCGTCGCGGCCTTTCGCCTACCGTGCCGGGCAGCATGTCGATGTCAGGCTGACGGCGCCTGACGGCTATCAGGCGCGCCGCTCCTACTCCATAGCCTCCGCGCCGGAGACCGGCGAGACCATCGAACTGGCGATTGAAAAACTCGAGGACGGCGAGGTCTCGCCGTTCTTTCACGAGATCGCGGCGGTGGGCGACGAGGTCGAGTTGCGCGGGCCGCTCGGCGGCCATTTCGTCTGGTCCGACGGCGACGGCGGACCGCTCCTGCTCGTCGGCGGCGGGTCGGGCGTGGTGCCGCTGATGTCGATGGTCCGTCACCGGGCGATGCGGGGATCGCTGGTCGCGGCCGCCCTGGTGTTTTCGGCGCGGGTCTGGGACGAGGTGATCTTTCGCGACGAGTTGATCGACCTCGCCGAGCGCCGGGATGGCTTCGACCTGGTACTGACGCTGACGCGCGAGCCGGCCCGCCGTCCGGCGGATTATGCGCGGCGGATCGACGCCGCGATGATGGTGCAAGCCATGACCAGGCTGCCCGCGCCACCGAAACTCGCCTTTGTCTGCGGCTCGAACGCATTCGTGACGGCCGCCGCCGAGGCACTGATCGATGCCGGGGGGCCTGCGGCTCTCATCCGCACCGAACGCTACGGGGTCTGACCCGGTTCTGCTTTGCCCGGTCGCTGCCTTCGCCGGCCGGCATAAACGGGCCGAAAACCGGCAGAACGGCGAGGCCGCGTTTGGCGGAAATGGTTAACGATTCGACCAACAACCCCGGCTGCGACTTTTATCGGTTTAAAAGATCGAACCGAACGGTTCGTTTCTGTTGACAATGCGTGCAGGATACTGTGAACGCTGCCTGCCCAAGTCGCTTGCAGCCAGACCGAGGCTATGCGTTATCTGCTTGATTTCACACAGTAAAATGTGGCGAAGGGAATCTCTGGCACAATTTCAAGGTGTAGAAACTTGGTCCACACCAAACAACTTCGTGATTGGAAACTCACTATTGCCTTTCCCACATCGGGGCTGTCCGGACGACGCGAATTCCTCCCAAGACACGCCGCTAGACGGACCGAAACTAAGATACTGGAGTATTAAAATGAAAAAGATCGCTCTTGCCGCCGTCGCCGTTTTGGCCATCACCGGCAGCGCCTTTGCTGGCAGCGACAACTTTGGTTCCAAGGGTGCGAACCAGACTGCCGCTTCGGTCGACAGCTCGTATACGGCTTCCATTCAGAAGCCGGTTCATGCTGACCAGCAGCCTGTCCACGGCGCCGACCGTAACCTCTTCGGCAACAACTAACAGCCGGTCCCAGCATCAGGGCGGCGGGCATATCCGCCGCCCGGGATCTGAAAAAATTCAGGAGTATTAAAATGAAAAAGATCGTTCTTGCTGCCGCCGCCGTTTTGGCCATCACCGGCAGCGCTTTCGCGGCTAGCGACAATTATGGTTCGAACGGCGCGAACCAGCCTGCGCCTTCCGTCGATAGCTCTTACACGGCTTCCGTCAGGACGTCGGACCAGGCTGAAAAGCAGCCGGTCGTCCAGGGCGCCGACCGCAACCTCTTCGGCAACAACTAACAGCCGATCGCGGACCATGATCCCGTAAAGTGGAAGCCGGTTTTCGGCAAAAGATCATGGTCCAATAACAGGATAAGCGGCGGGTGAGCTCGCCGCTTCGATTGAAATCCAGGAGTATCAAAAATGAAAAAGATTGTTCTTGCTGCCGCCGCTCTCTTGATTGCCGCCGGCAGCGCTTATGCCCGCAACGATAATGTTGGCGGGACCGACATCAACAAGCAGGCGACCGTCAACGTCGACAAGACGCAGACGTATTCGGTGCGTGACAGCAACTCGCCGATCTACAAGCTGCTGAATTCGTCTGGCGATGTGCCCAAGTGGGGGCCGCGGGGGGGCGGCGGGGGGGGGGGGGGGTTTAAAAAAAACCACGCCCCCCCCCCCACGAGAAGGGGGGGTTGGGGGT